>JAGIBE010000215.1 GCA_017744495.1 Caulobacter sp.
ATGCCGAACATCGGGATCGGATAGGCGGCCGAGGTCGGGATGCCGGCGGCGCCCGGCGTGGCCAGGGCCGTGATGAAGGCCACGCGGCCGGCCGGCGACAGGGTGGGCAGGATTGACGGCAGGGCGATCAGCGCGCCCAGGATCGAGCGGTCCTGGACGCTGGAAGCGAAGCCGCTGGACTTGTCGTCGTGGGTGTAGCGCAGGCCGGCCGACAGCTCGAAACGGTCGTTCAGGCGCCAGGTGCCGTCGCCGTAGACGTCGAACGACTCGGTCTTGCCGGAGTTGGTGTAGCTCTCGCGATGCGCATGCAGGTTGGCGGCGATGCCCTGGGCCGCCGCGCCGGTGATCGCGCCGCCCGACAGACCCGTGACCAGGGCCGCCAGGAAGGCGTTGTTGGTCAGCACCGCGGTCGGCTGCGGGTTGGGCTTGGAGATCTGACCGGTGATCAGGGCCAGGGCGTAGCGCTCGTCGATCTGCGACGGCACCGAGGTCTGGGCGTCCTCGTTGAAGTAGCTGACGCCGCCAAAGCCGCTGAAGCGGCCGCCGTTGTCGTAGTTCAGGCGGAACTCCTGGCTGTACTGCGTGCCGCGCGCGTCCTCGGCGAAGGTCAGCATCGGCAGCGAGAAGCCGTCCGGATCGAAGGTCTCGTTGCTCTGGAAGTGGCGGGCGGCGGTGATCGACGACAGCTTCCAGGCGTCGTTGAACTTGTAGTCCACCAGGGCCGTCGCGCCCTGGACGAAGCGCTTGAGGCCCAGCTGGGCGCCGCCGTTGAAGCCGGCGCCGGCCTGCAGGGCCGCGCCGGTGTTGGGGTCGCGGTCGCCCAGCATCTGGCCCGTGGTCGGGTCGGTCGGGTTGAAGGTGTTGGACTTGAACGAGGTGCCGGTCGGGTGGTCGGCCTCGTAGTTCAGGATCAGGTTCGCGTCGAGCTTGTCGTTGGGCGTCCAGCGGAAGGCCAGACGGGCCGCGCCGGTGTCGGTGGAGCCCAGGTTCCTGCCGCCCAGCAGGTTCTCTACCGCGCCGTCGCGCTCCTTGTAGCGGCCGGCGAAGCGCACCGCGAAGGTGTCGCTGAGCGGCACGTTGGCCATGCCCTCGAACAGGCCGTAGCCGTGGTCGCCCAGCTCGGCGCCGACGCGCCAGTCCAGCGCCTTCGGATCGGCCTTGTTCTGGATGATGTTGACCGCCCCGATCAGGGCGCCGCGGCCGAACAGGGTCGATTGCGGGCCCTTGGCCACCTCGATGCGCTGGACATCGAACAGCTCGACATACGAGCCGCGCGACTTGGAGATCGACACGCCGTCCTGGAACACCGAGACGCGCGGCTCGACGGTGGCGTCGCCGCTGTCCGAAGTGATGCCGCGCATCACGAAGCCGGGGTTGTTGGGCGACTGGTTCTGGACCTGGAAGCCGGGGACGAAGGACGACAGCTTGTCGAATTCCTGCACGCCGAGGGTCTCGAGCGTCTTGCCCGAATAGGCCGTCAGGGCGATCGGCACGTCGACGGTCTTCTGCTCGCGCTTCTGGGCGGTAACGACCAGTTCCTCGACCTGTTCGGAAGCCGGAGCCTCGGGCTCGGCGGCGTGGGCGACACCCGCGATGAGCGCCAGGCCGCTGACAGCGGTCATGAGCAAGGTGGTGCGGAACGCGCGCATCGACTATCCCCTTCGGACGCAAGGCTTGAACCTGAGCCGTTAGGCGCGGGCGATGTCGGCGTTGCGACATCCCCGTGAAGGAGCCGTGAAGAGGCCTTGATCCCGCCGACCGATCCCGCTGACGCCCTCGTCGAGGACGAGATCGACGACCTGGACGCCCAAGATGCGGGCGCCGTCGGCCAGATCGTTCGGATCGAACTGGGCGCGGACTTGGCTGGCCAGCGGCTGGACAAGGCCCTGGCGACCGCCGCGCCGGACCTGTCGCGCGCCCGGCTGCAGGCCCTGATCGCCGCCGGCCAGGTGTCGCTGGAGATCGCGGGCCAGGCGCCGCGTCCGATGATCGACGGCAAGGCCAAGGCCTCGGCCGGGACCTACCAGGTGCTGGTGCCGCCCCCGGTCGCCGCCGAGCCCGAACCGGAGGACATCCCGCTCAACGTGCTCTACGAGGACGCCCATCTGATCGTCATCGACAAGCCGCCCGGCATGGCCGCCCACCCCGCGCCCGGCAGCGAGACCGGCACCCTGGTCAACGCCCTGCTGTTCCACTGCGGGGCCAGCCTGTCGGGGATCGGCGGCGTGGCTCGGCCGGGCATCGTCCATCGGCTGGACAAGGAGACCTCGGGCGTGATGGTGGCGGCCAAGACCGACGCCGCCCACCAGGGCCTGTCGGCCCTGTTCGCCACCCACGACATCGATCGCATGTACCTGGCCCTGACCCGGGGCGCGCCGCATCCTGCGGTCGGGACGATCGAGACCCGCCTGGGCCGCTCGCCGCACGATCGCAAGAAGATGGCCGTGCTGAAGACCGGCGGCCGCGAGGCGGTCACCCACTATCGCGTCGAGAAGACCTTCGGCGCGGCCGACAAGCCCGTAGCGGCCCGCGTGGCCTGCCGCCTGGAGACCGGCCGCACCCACCAGATCCGCGTCCACATGGCCAGCAAGGGCAGCCCCTGCCTGGGCGACCCGGTCTACGGCGCCGGCGCCCCCGCCGCCCCGGTCAAGGCGGCCCTGACGCAGATCGGCTTCACCCGCCAGGCCCTGCACGCGGCGGTGCTGGGCTTCGTCCATCCGATCACGGGCGAGACCCTGCGGTTCGAGACCCCCCTACCCCCGGACATGGCGGCGTTGGAAGCGGCCCTTGAAGCGCTGTGAGCGCGTCGCCAGCTACAGCTTGCAGTCTCTTGTCTTGCTTGGGCGATACATTCAGGCCCTAATTCGGTTACAGATCGCGACCAAGGTGGCGAGGTCGGAGGTTTCGTCCATGTTCGCGTCCCGCATCGTCCTCGCCGCCTTCCTGGTCCTGCCGCTGGCCGCGCCGGTGGCCGCGCTCGCCCGTTCGGCCGACGACGAGGTCGTGACCACCGCCGCCTCGCGCGCCACCCGCCCGCCGACCGAGGCCGAGCTGGAGCAGGCGAAGGCCGACGCCCAGGCCCGCGCCAACGCCGAACGCGCCGCCAAGCCGGTCACCACCGAGGACCAGATCTCGGCCTGGGTGCACGACGCCCCGCCGGTGGAGGGAAGCCCCTTCGGCTACACCCCGCGCGCCGAGCTCGACGTCAACGGCTACCCGCTGGACAAGGACGGCAAGCGCCAGGTCCACGGCGAGGTGGGCGTCAGCGTCGGCACCGGCGGCTATCGCAGCGGCTACGTCTCGAGCCTGATCCCGATCGGCGAGACCGGCACCCTGGGCGTGGCGGTCAGCAAGACCGACTACGGCAAGCACGGCGGCGGCTACGGCTATTACGGCGGTTATGGCGGTTACGGCGGCGGCCCCTACGGCTACGGCTGGGCCCCGCGCGGCGGCAGCAGCCAGTCCCTGGCCCTGTCGCTGGACATGCGCGGCGGCGGCGGCCGCGGCCGGTCCGACGTCCCCGACGGCTGCGCCCCCGGCTTCCGCGACGGCGAGCGCTATGTCGAGCCGGTCTGGGTGACCGAAATGCGCGGCGACAAGAGCTGTGACGCCGCGGCCGGACGTCCCTGACCCTCCGTCCCTGAGACGAATCGCCTCGGGGGCGGTCGGGAAGCCGACCCAGCACGTTTTGTTCGCCGATACTTAAGAGCTTGCGGTCAAGGTGCGCGCCTCAGGGCGTCATCGGACCGATCTATGCAGCCGGAAATCACCGCTTTCCATCACCCCGCCACCGGGCGGGTGACCTATCTGATCGCCGATCCGGCCACCTTGCTCTGCGCGTTCGTCGACCCCGTCCTCGACTACGACCCGCTGACCCAGGCCGTCGACACCCGCTTCATCGACGCCATCATCGCCGACGTCCGCGCCAAGGACCTGGGTCCGACCTGGATCCTGGAGACCGGCCTGCACACCGACCACCTGTCGGCCGCCGGCCATCTGAAATACGAGACCGGCGCCTCGATCTGCATCGGCGCCCCGGTGCTGGACAGCCTCAAGCGCCTGGTCCCCGTGCTGGGCGACGACGGCGTGGACCTGGAAGGCTGGGACTTCGACAAGCTGGCCCAGGACGGCGAGGCCCTGCCGATGGGCGGGATCGAGATCACCGCCATCGCCCTGCCCGGCCGCCTGCCCGGCGCCACCGCCTACCAGATCGGCGACGTGGTCTTCGCCGGCTCGGCCATCCTGCCCCCCGACCAGGGCCTGGACGACAGCGCCGCCCCCGGCGCCGACCCCGCCGGCCTGCACGCCGCTGCCCGCCGCCTTCTGGGCCTTCCGGACGAGACCCGCATCCTGGTCGGCCGGACCGGCGAGGTCATCGACGCCTGGAGCAGCACGGTCGCCGAGCAGAAGGCCCGCAACATCGACGCCGGCGACGCCGTGCCGGCCGAAGCCTTCGTCGCCCGCCGCGCCGCCGTCGCCGCCTCGCCCGGTCCGCTGGCCGCCCCGGCCCTGCAGGTCGGCGTCCGCGCCTTCCGCCTGCCGCCCGAGGGAGAAGACGGCAAGCGCTTCGCCCCCGTCGACATCAGCGTCCTCTAGATCCGTTCTTTTTAAAAACGAACTTGCCTCCTTCACATCCTAGCGCGTAGATGCTTCGCACGCGAAGGAGACGCCCCATGGCCGAAGACAAGAGCCCCGCCGCCCCGTCCCCCCTGGACGCCGCGAGGAGCGCCGGCGGCGCGGACGCCAGCGGCGCTCTGACGGCCGGCCAGAAGGGCCACCTGCCGGACCTGCTGGGCCTGGAATGGCTGGAAGCCACGCCCGGCCGCGTGCGCGGCCGCATGACCGTGACCCCGCGCCACATGGCCCCTAACGGCTTCCTGCACGCCGCCAGCGTCATCGCCCTGGCCGACAGCGCCAGCGGCTACGGCTGCGTGGTCTCGCTGCCGCCGGGCGCCAGCGGCTTCACGACCATCGAGCTGAAGTCCAACTTCCTGGGCACGGTGCGCGAGGGCGGCGGCGTGGCCTGCGAGGCGACCCTGGTCCACGGCGGCCGCAACACCCAGGTCTGGGACGCCGTCGTCACCGCCGAGGAAACCGGCAAGACCATCGCGCTTTTCCGCTGCACCCAGATGGTTCTCTATCCGAAAGCCTAGGTGTGGGCGGGGTTCGCAAACGGAATCCGCGCCCCGCGACACAAAAGCTTGTCACAGGCTCTTGCACTCTTCCGGCGACGCCGCTAGGTATCCCGCCCTCACTCAAGGCCGCTCCCGAGCGGCCTGCGAAGACCCCCTGGAGAGGTGGCAGAGTGGTCGAATGTACCGCACTCGAAATGCGGCGTGCCTGGAAGGGCACCGTGGGTTCGAATCCCACCCTCTCCGCCACCCCCTTGTTCGTTGATGTTCGCAGACGGCCGTAGCCGTCGCGAGATCCTTCTCCCGCGAAAACTTTGCGTTCGCAGCCGTCTGGATACGTTCTCCAGCCGACGCATAGTCCACGTTATAAACGTGGTAGAGACATGGATTGGATATGTGGCCCATGTCGAGGCTGAGCGCCTTGGCCGTCGGACGGCCCAGGTCGATATCCTTCCGACCACGACCGATGCTGCGCCCAACTCCCAAGAGATGTCGCTCGAACAGCAGGGCGTTAGCCGCGCACCTTCGTCTCAGATAAGCGACTGTGAGCGGATCGCCGCCGCGACCGAGCGGGGACGCACGCCGATCCGCCGCTCGCCCAGCCGGCGGCCGCTCAGTAGAAGACGACGTCGGCGGCGGACACGGCCCAGACCCCATACAGGAAGATGCTGTTACCGCCGCCGAGATCGATTGTGGCGCCCATCATTTCGACGCGCACGTGGCCGCTCAAGCTAGAAAAGTCGGCGATGTCGGTGCCGTTGATATGCTTCTGGATCGCGAGGATGTCGCCCGGTTCGAAATCTTTGATGGTGTCCGAGCCGGAGTGGTTGTCGAAATAGAACCGGTCCGCGCCGGCTCCGCCGTACAGGCCGTCATTGCCGCCGCCGCCGATGATCCGGTCGTCGCCGCCCTGCCCCCAGATAAGCTCGCCGTTGTCGCCGCCGTACAGGACGTCGTTCTGGTCGGTGCCGACCACGCCCTCGAAGGAGACCAGCGTGTCGCCCTGGCTGGTGACGCCGTTCTTCAGGTCGACGATGACGCCGGCCGCGCCCGGCAGGTCGAAGCGCAGCAGGTCGAAGCCCTCGCCGCCGTCGAGCAGATCCGCGCCGGCCCCGTCATAGATGTGGTCGTTGCCCGCGCCGCCATAGATCCGGTCGTCGCCGGCGCGCCCGTCGAGAATGTCGTCGCCGTCCTGTCCGTATAGGACGTTGGCCTGGGCGTCGCCGCGGATCGTGTCGGAGAAGCGGCCGCCGACCACGCCTTCGATCCCGCTGTAGGTGTCGCCTTCGGCCTCGCCGCCCGAGCCGACCTCGTAGGCCAGGTCGACAATGATGGCGCTGGCGGTGCTGTCGTAGCGTACGAGGTCGAAGCCATCGCCGCCGGTCATCACGTCGCCGCCCAGGCCGCCGTAGATGTGATCGTTGCCCGCGCCGCCGTCGATGACGTCCTGCCCGCCGCCGCCATAGATGATGTCGTCGCCGCCCCGGGCGTAGAAGTAGTTGAGGCGGTCGTCGCCGATCAGGACGTCGTCGAAGCTGGAACCGCCCAGGTTCTCGATATCGTAGAGATGGTCGCCCTCGGCGTCGGCGCCGAAGCCCAGTCCAGTCACCAGGCTGACGTTCACCCCGCTGGGCGAGTTGTCGTAGCGGGCGTAGTCGGAATCGTCTCCGCCGCGCAGGATGTCGGCCCCCGCTCCGCCAATGAGGCTGTCGAAGCCGGCTCCGCCATCGAGGAGGTCCGCGCCGGCGCCGCCGCTGAGAACATCCCCCCCTTCCAGCCCGTAGAGAGCGTTGTCGCCCGCGTCGCCGGTCAGCCGGTCGCCCGACGCTGACCCCACCAGGCCTTCGATGCCGACCAGTACGTCGCCCTCGGCGTCGCCGCCGGTCCCCTTGCCGGTCGACAGGTCGACGGTCACGCCCCGGATCGACAGGTCGTAGCGGGCCAGATCATAGCCCGCGCCGCCGTCCAGCAGGTCGGCGGCCTCGACGCCGAAGGAGCCGCTGCCGCCATAGAGATGGTCGTTGCCCTCGCCGCCGTAGAGCTTGTCCGAACCGGAGTCGCCCCAGAGCGCGTCGTCTCCCCGGCCGCCCCAGAGGATGTCGTTGCCCGTGAGGCCATGGATGACGTCGTTGCTGACACCGCCATAGATGCGGTCGTCGTCCACCGCGCCCATCAACGGGTCATTGGTGGTCACGCCGTTTATGAAGTAGCTCGCGACGCCGCCACCGTCGGGCGCGTAGCCCGCGAAGTTGCGCGCCGTCAGCACGGAGGCCGACAGGTCCGGGAACTCCGCCAGCAGGGTCCAACTGTCGCCCCCGCCGTTGTAGTCGATCTCGAGGATCGCCTCCGATCCGTTCTGGCTCAGCCGAAGATGGCCGGTCGAAAACGGGTTAGCCCAGGCGTTCCAGTTGGTCAGCTTCTCGCTGAGATAGGTGGACAGGTCCAAGATGTCGCCGTCGAAGCCGGGCGTGAAGTGGGCCAGGACCAGGTTCGGCGAGGCCAGCGTCGCCGCGTGGCTGGCGGCCTTGAGCTCCAGGACGTCCAAGCCGGTCCCGAAGCTGAATCTTGCATAGTTGGCGAACGTGAGGGTGGTGTAGGAGCCAAAGCCCGTTTCGGCCAGCAGCAGGCCATAGTCCGAGATGATAATCCGATCGTGGTCGTAGGCGTGCAGCGTGACGCCGCCCCCGTTGTCGATCTTGATCAGGTCGTCGCCGGCGCCGCCGTCGACATAGACGTCCTGCTTGTTGGCGAACCCGCCCGTGATGACCAGGGTGTCGTCGCCGTCGCCGCCTTCGAGACGGTCGCCGCCCGAACCTTCGAGCAGGTCGTCGCCGTCGCCGCCGTACAGCCGCACGTTCCCGCCGCCGATCAGATGGTCGGCGCCGCCCAGGCCGTAGACCTCATCGCCCGACACGCCCGAGAGCGTGTCGGCCCCAGCCGTTCCATTGATCGTCGCCATGTTGCTGCTCCCCCAAGCGGCCCCCGCCGGTCAGACCGCGAACAAGCGGCGCCAGCCAAAGGGTCGCAACCTAAAGGCGTCTTGAAAATCGTCAACCGGTAAGCGCCGACCAGGAACGCATGCACCATCGCCAGACGTCCGCGGGCCCGCTAGCGTCCAATCATCCGACAGGAGCCTTGCCGTGACCGCCAATTCCACCTCGCCAACCGCCGCCCGCCCCTGGTGGAAGGACGCGGTGATCTACCAGATCTATCCGCGCTCTTTCCTCGACACGAACGGCGACGGGGTGGGCGATCTGCCGGGGATCACGGCGAAGCTGGACTATCTAAAGGCCCTGGGCGTCGACGTGGTCTGGCTCAGCCCGCACTTCGATAGCCCCAACGCCGACAACGGCTACGACATCCGCGACTACCGCAAGGTGATGGCGGAGTTCGGCACCATGGCCGACTTCGACGCCATGCTGGCGGGCATGACCGCGCGGGGCATCCGGCTGATCATCGACCTAGTCGTCAATCACTCGAGCGACGAGCACGCCTGGTTCGTGGAGAGCCGCAAGAGCCGGGACAATCCCTATCGCGACTACTACATCTGGCGCGATCCCAAGCCCGATGGTGGCCCGCCCAACAACTACCGCGCCTTCTTCGGCGGCCCGGCATGGACCTTCGATGAAGGCTCCGGCCAGTACTATCTGCACTATTTCGCCGCCAAGCAGCCGGACCTGAACTGGGACAATCCGAAGGTCCGGCAGGAGGTCTGGGACCTGATGCGGTTCTGGCTGGACAAAGGCGTGTCGGGCTTCCGGATGGATGTCATCCCGTTCATCGCCAAGACCTCGGGCCTGCCCGACCTGACGTCCGAGGAGCTGCGTGCGCCGCAGTTCGTCTATGCCGGCGATCCCCGGCTGCACGATCACCTGCGCGAGATGCGCCGCGAGGTGCTGGACCACTACGACACCATGACGGTCGGCGAGGCCTTCGGCGTCCGTCCCGAAAAGGCCCGCGACCTGATCGACAGCCGCCGGCGCGAGCTGGACCTGGTGATCAATTTCGACATCGTCCGCATGGACATTGACGGCTGGCGCAAGACCAGCTGGACCCTGCCTCGCCTGAAGGCCCTCTACACCGAGTTGGACCAGGCCGTCGGGCCGTTCGGCTGGAACACGGTGTTCCTGTCCAACCACGACAATCCGCGCTCGGTCTCGCACTTCGGCGACGACGATCCCGCATGGGTCGAGCGCTCGGCCAAGGTGCTCAACACCCTGATCCTGACCCAGCGCGGCACGCCGTTCCTCTATCAGGGCGAGGAGCTGGGCATGACCAACTATCCGTTCCGAACCCTGGACGACTTCGACGACCTGGAGGTGGCCGGCCGCTGGCGCGACGTGAAGCACCGGGTGTCGGAGGCGGAATACCTGGCCAACGCCCGGGCCATGGGCCGCGACAACGCCCGCACGCCGATGCAGTGGACCTCGGGTCCCAACGGCGGGTTCACCACGGGCCGGCCGTGGCTGCCGGTCAATCCGAACACCGCGACGATCAACGCGGCGGCCGAGGCGGAGCGGCCGGACTCCGTGCTGAACCACACCCGGGCGCTGATCGCCTTCCGACGCGACTCGATCGACCTGCGCGAAGGCGATTACCGCGACATCGATCCAGACCACGAACAGGTCTTCGCCTATCGGCGGGGCAAGCTGCTGGTCCTCCTGAACTTCGAACGGGAGGCGGTGCGCTACGCCGTCCCTGCCGAGCAGGCCCTCCACGGTGTCGTCTTCGGAAGCGCCGAGATCCAGGGCCAGACGGTGCGCCTGGACGGCTGGACCTCGGCGATCCTGGAGGTCGGGGCCGGCTAGGCCGGGGTGCGAGCCGGATCGAGGAAGGTATAGAGGGCGGCGATGCGGTCGTCCTCCACGACCACGACGTCCAGGCCCGTGATCCGCGACGGGTCGCCGGCGGGCCCGAAGGCCCAGGCCAGCCGGCCGCTGTCCTGCAGGACCTGCGGCTCCCCGATCTCCGTGAAGACGTGGTCCGGAAGCCTCCCCTGCAGCGTAGCAACGGCTGTCTCCAACGCCTGGTGGCCGACGTGGCGGCCGTGCGGATCGGAAAAGACGGCGTCGGGCTTGTACAGCGCCTGTATCGCCGCCGCCCGTCTGGCCGGATCGCGCTCGCCGAACACCTCGAGGAGGTTGCGCGTCAGCAGGGTTTCGATGGTCGACATATCGGTGTCTCCTTCGCGCCGGTCAGACCTGGGCCACGCCGCCGTCGATGGCCAGTTCCGAACCGACCATGAAGGCGGAGTCGTCCGAAGCCAGGAACAGCACAGCCTTGGCGATCTCGTCCGGCGCCGCCACGCGGCCGATCGGCGTCTGGCCGGCGAGATAGTCGAGCAGGCCTTGCTGCGCGGCCGGATCGGAGCCGGCCAGTTCCACCAGGCCCTGCGTCTTGACCGGTCCGGGGCTGACGATGTTGACCCGGATGCCCCGATCCTTCAGGTCCAGGGTCCAGCTGCGGGCCAGGTTGCGCACCGCGGCCTTGGACGCGCTGTAGACGCTGAAGGCGGCCGTGCCGGTGCTCCCCGCGCTGGACCCCGTCAGGATCACGCTGGCCCCGTCGCGCAGCAGCGGCAGCGCCTTCTGCACCGTGAAGATCACGCCCTTCACGTTGCGCCCGAAGATATCGTCGTAATGGGCCTCGGTGATCGCGCCCAAGGGCAGCATGTCGCCGCCGCCGGCGTTGGCGAACAGGGCGTCGATCTGGCCATGGCGTTGCTGGACGGCGTCGTACAGCCGGTCGATGTCGGCCAGCTTGGACATGTCGGCCTGCACGCCCACGGTCTTGCCGCCGATCGACTTCACGGCAGCGTCCAGCTCGGCCTGGCGACGGCCGGTGATGAACACGCTGGCGCCCTCTTCCGCGAACCGTCGGGCGGCGGCCAGGCCGATCCCGCTGGTGCCGCCGGTCACCACAACCACCTTGCCTTCGAATTTGCCGTTCATCTGAAACTCTCCTTGGTCGGCGAACCGTTCGCCGTGACAAGAGAGATGCATCTGGAACGATGAGGCGAGTAGACTGGCGTTGTGGTACTTACTGTTCCGAAAATGGGACAATGGAATGCCGGACCTGAACGACTATCTCCTCTATGCCCAGGTGGTGACGCATGGCGGTTTCGCGCCGGCCAGCCGGGCGTTGCGCCAGCCGAAGTCCACTCTGAGCCGGCGGATCGCGGCGCTGGAGGCTCGGCTGGGCGTGCGGCTAATCGAGCGCACGACGCGCCGCTTCCGGGTCACCGAGGTGGGCCAGGCGTTCTACGAGCGCTGCCGGATCGTGGCGCTGGACGTGGAGCAGGCCGAGTCGGTGGCCGCCGAGGCCCGGAGCGAACCGCACGGCCTGATCCGCTTCAGCTGCCCCACCGGATTGATCGAGACCTTGTCGGCGAGCTTTCCGCGCTTCCTGGCGCGCTTTCCCAAGGTGCGGCTGCAGGTGATCGCGACGGATCGCGCCGTGGACCTGATCGACGAGCGGATCGACGTCGCTCTGCGGGTGCGGACCGTGCTGGCGACCGACGCCGCGCTCACCATGCGGACACTGGGGCGCTCGCGCCGCATCCTGGTGGCGGGGCCGCAGCTCGCCGCGCGCTGCCGCGACCTGGACATCGACCAGTTGGCCGGCCTGCCGACCCTGAGCCCCACGGATCAACTGGGCGAACTGACCTGGGACCTGCTGGGACCGGACGGCGCGAGCCGGGCGATCCGTCACGAGCCCCGCATGACCTGTGGCGACTTCCTGGCCCTGCGCGACGCCGCCGCGGCCAATCTCGGCGTCGCCTTTCTGCCCGACCATGTCTGCAAGGCCGACCTCGACAACGGCCGGCTGGCGCACCTCTTCCCCGAATGGCGATCCGAGGATGGGATCGTGCATATCGTCTTCACCACGCGACGCGGACTGCCGCCGTCCGTGCGGGCGTTCATCGACCACCTGGCCGCCGTCTTCAGCGCCGAGCGGCCCACCGACCAGGGAAGCCGACGTGTGTAAGAGGGGCGTCCGCCGAGGCGGACGCCCTGGAAAATCCTACGCCTTGATGAAGGCCAGCAGGTCCGGATTGATGACTTCCGGGTGGGTCGTGCACATGCCGTGCGGCAGGCCCGGATAGGTCTTCAGCGTGCCGTGCTTGAGCAGCTTGATGCCGATCAGGGCGCTGTCGGCGATCGGCACGATCTGGTCGTCCTCGCCGTGCATCAGGAATACCGGCACGTTGACGCTCTTGAGGTCCTCGGTGAAGTCGGTTTCCGAGAAGGCCTTGATGCAGTCGTAATGCGCCTTGGCGCCGCCCATCATGCCCTGGCGCCACCAGTTCTCGACCACCGCCGGCGAGACCTTCGCGCCCTCGCGGTTGAAGCCGTAAAACGGGCCGGCCGCCACGTCGTGGAAGAACTGGGCGCGGTTGGCGTTCTGGGCGGCGCGGAAGCCGTCGAACACCTCGATCGGCAGGCCGCCGGGATTCTTGTCGCTCTTGACCATGATCGGCGGCACCGCGCCGATCAGCACGGCCTTGGCCACGCGGCCCGGCTTGGCGCGGGCCACGTAGTGGATCACCTCGCCGCCGCCCGTGGAGTGACCCACATGGACGGCGTTCTTCAGGTCCAGGTGGTCGGTCAGGGCCGCGACATCGGCGGCGTAGGTGTCCATCTCGTTGCCGGTGTCGGTCTGGGTGGACCGGCCGTGGCCGCGACGGTCATGGGCGATGACCCGGAAGCCTTCGCCCAGGAAGAACATCATCTGGGCGTCCCAGTCGTCGGCGCTCAGCGGCCAGCCGTGGTGAAACACGATCGGCTGGGCGGTCTTGGGACCCCAGTCCTTGTAGAAGATCTGGGTGCCGTCCTTGGTGGTGACGAAGCCGCTGCTCATGGTGCTGTCTCCTGGGGATTTGGGCGAGGCCTTGGGCGTCGCCGCGGAAGATATGGACGCCGAGAGCGAGGGGATCGCGCTCATCAGGGCCAGGCCGAGGCCGCTGGTGACGACGTTGCGCCGCGACGCGCCGTCGTGGTCATCTGAAGTCATGGTCATGCGCTGCCCCTCTCTCTGTCGATCGGCGCGGACCGCCGACATCCTGGCGGACGCTAGGCCGATCGCGCGCGAACGGCTTGGACGGGTTTGCCGTGACTTGAAGGTTCTGGCAGGGCCGGCGGCGGATGCGGACGCGGTCAGGCGATCTCTGGACGGAAGAAGGTGTTGGCCGTCAGGCGACCATGGCGTGGATCGGCGCTCGCTGGCCGGTCGGGGAGGACGCCGGCGTGCAGCAGGTTGCTGGCGTAGACCACGATCCGGTTGAAGGCCGGGGCGACGACGGCGGTCTGCTCGAACAGGGCGTTGGAGGCCACGACATAGCCTTCCTGATCGGGACTGTGGTCGCGTTTCTCCTCCGCCGCCATCTCCTCACGCAGAGCGGCCAGATAGGTCTGAGCGCGGTCGGGGGCGACCGCCTCGAAGCCGGTGGCGCGATGGCGGTAGAAGGCGGTGCCGCCGTGCGGGGGCCCGCACAGATAGTGCAGGATAGCCAGCTGGATCGGCGAGGTGGTGTCGATATGCGGCAGGCGCTGGGCGAAGGTCGCCTGGTCGGCCGGCAGGGTGGCCATCGACAGGGCGCAGGTGATGTGGGCCTTGCCGCCGGGCGCGATGCCGAACGTCTCCGCCAGATAAGGCCGCAGGGCGGTAACCAGAGCCTGGACATAGCCCGGCGGCGCGGGCGCGCGGACGCCGGGATAGAAGTTCACGGCCGCCTTGACCGGAGCCAGGACCGCCGTCTCGGCGGCGAAGTCGACCAGGGTCTCCGCTCCCGTCAGCAGGCCGTCGAGGATCAGGACCGGATGCCGGTCCCGGCCGACGCGCAGAAGCTCGACACGCGGCGCCGCGCCGGGCGCGAAGGCGGCGGGATCGCTCACCGGCGCAGCGCCTCGGCGGCCTCGGCGACGGCCGGCTCCGGGACCTTGGTGGTGAAGCCGCGCGTATAGACGTCGGTCAGCAGCGCGCGATGGTCGGGCAGGCCGGCGGCGGCCCGGCGCCCGGCCTCCTGGACCCGCGCGAAATCGGCCCGCGCCAGATCGCCGTGGGCATGGGCGGCCGGATCGACCTTGGTCGGATAGCCCATGCCGTAGAGGATGTACTGGTAATTGAAGTACTTGAAGCTCTCGTGGAGGTTCGGGAAGTCGAACAGGTTGGGCGGACGGTATTTCCACATCGCCAGGTGATCCCGAAGGCTCTCCGGGATCGAGGCTGGGTCGCAGTTGTCGGTCCAGAAGGCGTTGTCGGTCCGTCGGCTGATGCAGTAGTGCAGCTTGATGAAGTCGATGGCTCGCAGATAGCGGTCGGTCATCGCCGTATTGAACTGGCGGGCGGCGGCGTCCATGCCCCCCCGGCGCGGCAGGTTGCGGGCCAGCATGTAGGCGGCGGCCTCGATCAATACGATGCCGGTCGACTCCAGCGGCTCCAGGAACCCGCCCGACAGGCCCACGGCCACGCAGTTCTTGACCCAGTGCGCCTCGCGATGGCCGACCTTCAGCTTCAGCAGGCGCGGCGTCAGCCCTTCGCCGACCTTGCCGACATAGCCGCGGAGGATTTCCTCGGCGCGCTCGTCGGTGGTGTGGCGGCTAGAATAGACATAGCCCGTGCCCCGGCGGTCGGGCAGGCCGATGTCCCAGGTCCAGCCGGCCTCGTGGGCGGTGGAGATGGTGGTGGTGGCCACCGGGGCGTCGAGGCGCTCGTAAGGGACCTGCAGCGCCAGAGCCCGGTCGACGAACAGGGTGTCGCCCCTGTCGATCCAGCGCGATCCCATGGCCTCGCCGATCAGGGCGCCGGCGAAGCCGGTGCAGTCGATATAGAGGTCGGCCTTGAGGTCGCCGTGCTCCTTGGTCGTCACCGAGGCGATCGACCCGTCGTCGGCTTTGTTGACGCTCAGTACGTTGCCCAGCACGTGTCTGACGCCCGTGGCCTTGCCGACGTCGCGCAGCAGGTTGGCCAAACACCCGGCGTCGAAATGGTAGGCGTAGGTCATCGGTCCGCCGTACTGCGGATCGTCCAGGCGCTTGGGCCCGCGACCGGCGTCGCAGACCTTGTCCTGCAGGGTGACCGCGTCGGAGAACGGGATGTCGCCCGCCTCGCCCATCAGCCAGTAGGGCGCCAGATCCAAGCCGCCGTTCAGCAGCCGCGGCTGGGCGAACGGGTGGTAGTAGTGGCTGTGAACGCCGTCCTTGGGCGCGGTTTTCCAGTCGACGAACTTGATGCCCTGCTTGAAGGCCGCGCCGGCCTCCCGCATGAACCGCGCCTCGTCAACGCCGATCGTGCGCATCGTGTTCTGGATGGTCGGGAACGTGCCCTCGCCCACCCCGATGATGCCGATCTCGCTGGACTCGATCAGGGTGATGCGCACCCCGTCCGGCCGGGTCGAGCCCAGGCGGCGGGCGAGATATGCGGCAGTCATCCAGCCGGCCGTGCCGCCCCCGACGATCAGGATATGGTCGATGCCCGGTGCGTCGCTCATCGCGCCGCCGCTCCATGGGGCGCCGGCCGGCGGAAGCCATTGCGATAAATCTCGGCCAGCAGGGCGCGGTGATCGGGCATCGCCGCCGCCGCCCGGGCCGCCGCGTTCTCGATCCGCGCGAACTCCCGCCGCGCCGCGTCCAGATGCGGATAGGCGGAAAGATTGGCCGAAAGGTCGCTTTTGAAGCCCATGCCGTACAGAACATACTGGTAGTTGAAGACCTCGAAACTGTCATGCACGGTGCCGAAGTCGAAGGGGTCGGGCCCGCGGGTCTTCCACATCTCCAGCCGGTCCAGCAACGAGTCCGGGATGCTTTCGCGCCGGGTGTTGTCGATCCAGAAATCGTTGTCGGTGCGCCGGCTCAGACAATAGTGCAGCTTGATGAAGTCCAGCACGCCCTTGTAGCGCAGGCCCATGGCCTCGTTGAACAGGGCGGCGGTCGTCTCGAGGTCGCCCGAGCGCGGGAAGAGACGTCCCAGCATCCAGGCGGCGGCCTCGATCAGCATGATGCCCGTGGCCTCCAGCGGCTCCAGGAACCCGGCGGACAGGCCGACGGCCACACAGTTCTTCACCCACGGCGTCTTGCGATGGCCGATCGGCAGCTTCAGCTGGCGGGCGTCCAGTCCCTCGGCGGCGGGACCGATATAGGCGCGCAGGACCTCTTCGGCCCGGTCGTCGCTGGTGTGGTGATTGGAATAGACATAGCCGACGCCCCGGCGGTCGGGCAGGCCTATGTCCCAGGTCCAGCCGGCCTCGTGAGCGGTGGAGATCGTGCTCGCCGCCACCGACGCGTCCGGCCGCTCGTACAGGACCTGGATGGCCACGGCGCGGTTGACGAACAGCACGTCGCTGTCGTCGACGAAGGGCACGCCCATCGCTTCCCCGATCAGCTTCGCCGAGAAGCCGCTGCAGTCGATATAGAGGCCGGCCGTCAGCTCGCCGTGCTCGCGCGTGACGACGGCCGCGATCGCCCCCGTTTCGTCCAGGCGCGCGCCGTTCACGTTGCCGAGCAGGTGGCGCACGCCCAGGGCCTTGGCGGCCTCGCGCATCAGCACGGCCAGCTTGGCGGCGTCGAAATGGTAGGCGTAGCCGAGGGGGCTGGAATACTCCGGATCGTCGATCAGCTTGGGCCCCTTGCCTGCCTCGCAGATCGACTCCTGCAGGGTCACGGCTTCGGCGTAGGACTTGCCGCCCGCGCAGCCCATCAGCCAGTACGGCGCCAGGTCCATGCCGCCCAAGGCGTGGGGCCGGGTGAAGGGGTGGTAGTAGTGGCTGTGCGCGCCGTCGACGGGCGCGTCGACCCAGTCGACGAACTTGATCCCCTGCTTGAAGGCCGCCCCGGCCCCGCGCATGAACTGGGCTTCGTCGATGCCGATCTCGCGCATGGTGGCGCGGATGGTCGGGATCGTGCCCTCGCCCACCCCGATGATGCCGATCTCGCTCGACTCGATCAGGGTGATGCGCACACCGTCGGGCCGGTCCGCGCCCAGCTTGCGGGCCAGATAGGCGGCGGTGAGCCAGCCGGCCGTGCCGCCGCCGACGATCAGGATGTCGTTGATCGGCCTCTGGTCCACGCCGGCCCCCTCACGCTTCCATCCTACCTAGCATCAGGCGGGCAGCAGGCAACGCACGGCCTCGCCGATGCGCTCGGCGTCGGGGCCGAGCACGACATGCACCGAGCGCTCGCCGACCCTGACCACGCCCCGCGAGTCCAGGGCCGCCAGAGCCGCCTCGTCCACGGCGCCGTTGTCGCGCACCACCAGCCGCAGACGGCTGGAGCAGGCCCCGACCGCCTCGACATTGGCGAAGCCGCCCAGGGCGCCGACCAAGGCCTCGGCCCGGGCGTCGTCGGCGGCGGTGGGCAGGGCCGAGGTCAGGGGCGCCGCCTTGGCGGGGGCGGCCGCTACCGGCCTGGCCTGGACGGGTGCACCCATGGCCGCGCGGATCTCGCCGGCCACCTGGTCCGCAATCGGGCCGAGCACGACCTGCAGGGCCTTGTCCGACGGCTTGACGATGCCCCGCGCGCCCAAGGCCTTGAGACTAGGCTCGCTGACCACGCCCTGGTCGACGACGATCAGGCGCAGGCGGGTGGTGCAGGCGTCGACGGTCGTCAGGTTGCCCGCCCCGCCCAGGGCCGCCACGAAGTCGGCCCCGCGTCCGCCGCCGGTGGCCACCACCGGAGCGGCCACGGCGTCGTCGGGCTCGCGGCCTGGGGTCTTGAGGTCGAACCGGACGATCGCGAAGCGGAAGACGCCATAGTAGACCGCGCCATAGACCAAGCCCACGGGGATCAGCAGCAGCGGGTGAGTGGCCTTGTTGAAGTTCAGCACATAGTCGAACAGGCCCGCCGAGAAGCCGAAGCCCAGCTTGATGTCCAGGATGTTCATCAGGGCCATGGCCAGGCCGGTCAGCGCCGCGTGGATCGCGAACAGCACTGGGGCCAGGAACATGAAGGTGAATTCGATCGGCTCGGTCACGCCGGTCAGGAACGAGGTCAGGGCCAGCGAGCCCAGCATGCCGCCCACGGCCTTGCGCTTGTCGGGCCGGGCGGTGTGGTAGATGGCCAGGCACGCGGCCGGCAGGCCGAACATCATCACCGGGAAGAAGCCGCTCATGAACGCCCCGGCGGTCTTGTCGCCCGCCGCGAAGCGGTTCAGGTCGCCGGTCACGCCGTTGAAGTCGCCCAGGATGAACCAGACCACGTTGTTGAGGATGTGGTGCAGGCCCGTGACGATCAGCAGGCGGTTGAGGAAGCCGTAGACGAACAGGCCGATATTGCCCGAGGCCGTCACCAGGCCCGACAGGCCGTCGACGCCGGCCTCCAATGAGCTCCAGCAGAAGCCGAAGATCAGGGCCAGCAGCACGCCGGCCAGGCCCGCCACGATCGGCACGAAGCGCCGACCGCCGAAGAAGGCCAGGTACTCGGGAAGCTTGATGTTGCTGTAGCGGTTGTAGAGCCAGCCACAGATCACGCCTGACAGGATGCCGACCGGGATCGACAGCTTGCCGATCTCCTTGGCCTTCCAGGCGGCCACGGTCAGGTCCTTGGCGCCCTCCACCGCCTTGGCCGCGACGTCCGGCGGCACGATCATCAGGGCGTCGACGCCCTTGGTGGCGATCACGTAGCAGACCACGCCCGCCAAGCCCGCCGCCCCGTGGTTCTCGCGCGCCAGGCCCACGGCCACGCCGATGGCGAAGATCAGGCCGAGGCTCGAGAAGATCGCGCCGCCGGCCGCGCCGAACACGTTGGCGACGGTCAGGGAGACGCCATGGGTCAGAACCGCCAGACCCGGCGCGCCCAACAGATCGGTCTGGCCGATACGCAACAGCAGGGCCGCCACCGGAAGCACCGCGATGGGCAGCATCAGGGCGCGACCCAGGGGCTGGAGGACTTCGAGCGGGGACTTCATCGCTTAAACTCCAACCTTCGAAGCGAAGGCCTTGCAAAGGTCGCGGACGGCCTCGGGCGCGGTCTGGTCCAAGGCCTGACGGGCCAGGGCCTGGCAGGCCGGCACGTCCAGCTTGCGGACGAGGGCCTTCACCTCGGGCACGGTCGCGGCCGTGGCCGACAGCTCGGTGACGCCCAGGCCGACCAGCACCGGCACGGCGACAAGGTCGGAGGCCAGGCCCCCGCAGACGCCGACCCAGCGATGATGCTTGGCCGCGCCCTTGCAGGTGAGGTCGATCATCCGCAGCACCGCCGGGTGCAGAGCGTCGATGCGAGCGGCCAGCTCCGGATTGCCCCGGTCCATGGCCAGCACATACTGGGTCAGGTCGTTGGTGCCGACCGACAGAAAGTCGGCCTCGGCGGCGATCAGGTCGGCGGTGACGGCGGCGGCGGGCGTCTCGATCATCACCCCCAGCTCGACCCGCTCGGTGATCCCCATTTCGCGCTTGGCTTCCTCCAGCACCGCGCGGACGGCGCGCAGCTCGCCGAGGCTGGCGATCATCGGGACCATGATCTTGCACTGGCCCAGCGGCTTGACGCGCAGGATCGCGCGCAGCTGGGTCTTCAGCAGGTGCGGCCGCCACAGCGACACGCGCACGCCGCGCAGGCCCAGGGCCGGGTTCTCTTCCGCCGGGATCGGCAGATAGGGCGCGGCCTTGTCGCCGCCGACGTCCAGGGTGCGGATGATCAGCGGACGGCCGTCCAGCGCCGAGGCGATGGCCTGGTACTGGCGGGCCTGCTCGTCCTCGTCGGGCGGGGTCTCGCGCTCCAGGAACAGGAACTCGGTGCGCAGCAGGCCCGAGCCTTCCGCGCCGTTGGCGGCGGCGGCCAGGGCGTCGTTCAGCGAGCCGACATTGCCGAACACCTCGATCCGCGCGCCGTCGGCCGTGCGGCTTTCCTGGTGGGCGGCGGCCTTGGCGGCGGCCTTGCGCTCGTGGCGGGCGGCGATGGCGGTCTGGGCGGCGGCCAGCTGGCCGGCGTCAGGACCGACCCGAAGCGAGCCCTCCTCGGCGTCGAGGATCAGGGCCGCGCCCTCGGTGACGTCCAGCACGCCCGGCCCGGCGGCGACGATGGCGGGAATGCCCATGGCGGCGGCCAGGATGGCTACGTGCGAGGTCGGCCCGCCCTTCGCCGTGCAGAAGCCGGCGACCTGGCCGGCCTCGACGCCCATCAGCTGCGAGGGCAGCAGTTCGTCGGCCAGCAGGATGGCGCCGGGCGGCAGGGCGCGGGCCTCGTCCTCCTCGCCAGACAAGGCGCGCAAGACCTGGCGCTCCAGGTCGATCAGGTCGTCGACGCGCTCGGCCAGGCGGCGGTCGCCCAGGCCGCGCAGGGCCTCGACATAGCCGCCCACGGCGCGCCGCCAGGCGAAGCCCGCGCTCTTGCCGTCGGCGATCAGCCGGTGCGCCGAGGCGGTCAGTTCGGGGTCTTCCAGGAAGGCCAGGTGCGCGCCCAGGATCGCCTTGCGGGCGGTGTCGCCCTTGGCGGCGGCCTTCTCGATCTTGGCCCGGACCTGGGCCAGGGCGTCTTCCAGCGCTGCGCGCTCGGCCGCCGCGCCATTGCCGGTCTCGGCTACCACGATATCGCTGGAAACGAAGCGCACGGCCTGGCCGATCGCCAGTCCGGGAGCGGCCATCACGCCGCGTAGCAGACCCGGCTCCGAAGGCGGAGCGGCGCGGACGGCTTCGACCACAGCGGCGGGCGCGGCGGTCGGCGGCAGGGCCGCGCTCTCGCCCATACCGCCTTCGATCAGCTCAGCGATGGCGGCCACGGCGAAGTCGGCGTCCGGACCCGAGGCGACCACGCTGATGCGGTCACCGTGGCGGACGGCCAGGGACATCACCCCCACCGGGCTCTTGGCGCTGGCCCGGCGGTTGACCGCGACCAGGGCGACCTCCGAGGCGAACTTGCGGGCGCTCTCGGCGATGCGGGCCGCCGGACGGGCGTGGATGCCGTGCTGCAGGGGCACCACGACCTCGCGCGCCACTTCGCCCTCGGCAATGGCCAGCACGGCGCCGGCGCCGCCGATGGGCGCCAGCTCCATCAGCGGCTCGCCGACCTCGGTGGCGTGGTCCTGCTCGCGGCGGACGATCTGGAAGGCGTCGGCGTTGGTGATGACCACGGGGGTGATCAGGCTCTTGGCGCGCTGGCTCAAAAGGTCCAGGTCGAAGCTGATCAGCTTGTCGCCGGCCTTGACCGCGTCGCCGTCCTTGACGTGGACCTCGAAGCCTTCGCCGCCCAGGCCGACGGTCTCCAGCCCGACGTGCATCAGGATCTCGGCGCCGTTGTCGGCCCGCAGGGTGACGGCGTGGCGCGTGCCGTGGACCGCGATCACCCGCGCGTCGCAGGGGGCGTGCAGAGTCGAGCCGAGCGGGTCGATGGCCAGGCCGTCGCCCAGCATGCGCTCGGCGAACACCGCGTCGGGCGTCTCCTCCAGCGGGGCGATCCAGCCCTTGAGCGGCGAGGACAGTACGAGATTGGACACCGGTACGCTTCCTGCTTCCGAGTTAGTTCCGGCCGCTCTTGGCGGCGGCCGTGAGGGAGACGCTGTCGAGCACCAGGGTCGGCTCGACGGACTTGGCTGTAAAGGTCAGGCAGAGGTCGTGGACCCCGCCCTTGGCCGGGATGCGGCCGCTGACCGTTCCGAGGGCGGGTCCGCGGGCGGCGGCGCCCAGCGGGATGGCGGCGATGCGCTCGCCCGTGCAGCCGTCGATCCGCACCTCCAGCTCGCCATCCGGCGTGGCGGGGGCGCGCAGCGGGATCTTCTCGCGGTCCGCGCCGATCTGGAAGTTAAAGGGTACCTGGCCGACGCGGGCGGTCAGTTTCAGGTCCGCCGACAGGTCGGCGCCCTTCCACACCCAGCACGGGTTCATCAGGTCGACGGCGAACACGGCGCGCGGACCGCTGACAGGAGCGTCGTCCTCCAGCGACAGGTTGATGCCGTTGCCGCAGATTTCGAGTTGATGGCTGTTGCGGGTCTCAGCGGCCGGCAGGCTGACGGGATAGTCGCGCACCCGGCCCAGGGCGGCGTCGCCCTGGAAGGTCCGTGCCCGGACGGTCTCGCCCGGCGCGACGCTGAGGGGCGTGGCGTAGAGGCTGGAGGCCTTGGTCGGCGCCTTGCCGTCGGTGGTGTAGCGGATCTCGCCCAGGCCCAGGCCGGACGAGAGCGCGACCGAGACCTGTCCGGCGGCCGCCGGACGCAGGGTGGCCTGGGGCTCGTAGGGCACGGTGTCGTGGGCCACGCCCAGCACGTCCATCCGGGCGATCTCAGCCGGCAAACGAGCGGCGAAGCTGTCCCAGCTGCGGCCGGCCTCGGGCGTCCAGCCGTTCTCGGCCACGGCGATCAGGCGCGGGAAGGTCATCTTCTCCAGCCGCTCGTCGGTGCGCATGTGCTCGGTGAACGAGTTGGCCTGCAGGCCCAGGATGTGGGCGCGCTGGGCCTCGGTCAGGGCGGCGGGCGCGGCGTCGAAGTCGTAGACGTCCTTGAGGCTGACGATCTTGATCCGGCCGGGCGGCTCGTCGGCGGAGGCGCTCTGGCGGCGGTCCATGTAGAGGGTGCTGTCGGGCGCCAGCACGGCGTCGTGGCCCTGCGAGGCGGCGGCCACCGCGCCCTCGACGCCGCGCCACGACATGACCGTGGCGTTGGGGGCCAGGCCGCCCTCCAGGATCTCGTCCCAGCCGATCATCCGCCGGCCGCGGCTGTTGATATGCTTTTCGGCGCGCTGGATGAACCAGCTCTGCAGGCCGTGCTCGTCCTTGACGCCCAGGGCCTGGATCTGGGCCTGGACCTCGGGGCTGGCCTTCCATTGGTCCTTCACGGCCTCGTCGCCGCCCACGTGGATGTAGGGCGAGGGGAAGAGATCCATGACCTCGTCCAGCACGTCGTTCAGGAAGCCGAAGGTCTCCTCACTGGGCTTGTAGAGATAGGGGAACACGCCCCAGTCGCCCATGTGTTCGCGCGGCGGGGACTTGGTCATGCCGTATTGCGGATAGGCCACCAGCGGCGCCAGAGCGTGGCCCGGCATCTCGATCTCAGGGACGATGGTGATCCCGCGCGCGGCGGCGTAGGCGACGAGGTCGCGCACCTGGTCCTGGGTGTAGAAGCCCTGGTAGCGGATTGGCTTGCCGGTCCTGGGATCGCGGCCCGCCGCCCCGGCCGGAACGCGCCAGGAGCCTTCCGAGGTCAGTTTCGGGTACTTCTTGATCTCCAGCCGCCAGCCCTGGTCGTCCACCAGGTGCCAGTGCAGGACGTTCAGCTTGTGGGCCGCCATGGTGTCGAGGATCGCCTTGATCGTCTCGACGCTCTGGAAATGGCGGGCGCTGTCCAGCATGAAACCGCGCCAGGCGAAACGTGGGGCGTCGTCGATGCTGACAGTGGGTAGCTGGGCCAGCCCCTTGGCGGCGTTCTGCACAGCCAGTTGCCAGACGCTGACCGCGCCGTAGAAGAGGCCCGCGCGCTTGGGGGCGGTGATGGTGACGCCGGTGGGGGCGACGCTCAGAGAATAGGCTTCGGTCTTGTCGCTGGCGGCCGCGCCGCGCGTGAAGACGATGGCGGCCTCGCCGGCGGCGGGCGCGCCCTCGACGACGGCAGGCTTCAGGCCTCGGGCCTTGAACAGCATGTCCGAAAGCTGGCCGGCCACGACGCGGGCCTCGACATCGCCCTTGGCGACGAAGATCCGGGTCTTGGCGGTCAGGGCGAAGGTCCCCTGCCCCAGGGTCGCCAGGGCCGGCGCCGGCGTCAGGGTCAGGACGGGCTCGGCCGCCTGTGCGCTCGAGGCGAAGGCCAGGGCGGCCACGGAGACCGAAACGATCGCCGAGGCCTTGAGGACGGAAAAGGTCATGGGAGGTCGCTCGACAGCTGACATACGCGATGACGGAAGCCGGCAAAAAGCGGGCGGAGCGTTTGACCGCTCCGCCCTAGCTCCGTGCTTGCAGTCAGGAGGACTTTGGTCGCGATCGGCGGCGGAAGGGTCATGGGATTGATCCTGAACCATGCCGCCTCCGATGCAACGATCTCGGGAGGAAACTGGCGGGCCTCCGGCGCGGACGCCGAAGGCCCGGTACGCGACTAGAACTTGAAGCGGACGCCGCCAAAGACCATGCGGCCGTTCTTGTAGATCCGGGCCGGACGGTTCGGATCGTTGTCGTACTTCTCGGTCAGCTTCTCGTCGGTCAGGTTGATCGCGTCGAGGGTCAGCGAGATGTTCTCGGTCAGGTTGACGCTGGCCGAGGCGTCCAGCGAAGCGATCGAGTCGGACCACAGCTGGCGGAAGCCGCGTTCGGCGTCGTAGTCGACGAAGAACTTGGACCGGTAGTTGTAGGACAGACGCGCGCTGAAGCGGTCGTTCTCGTAGTAGCCGCTGACGTTGAGGATGTTCTTCGAGTTCGACGGCACCGGCACGCCCGACGCGGACGAGGCGTCCGAGTAGGTGTAGTTGGCCAGCACGCCGAAGCCGTTCCAGATGGGCATCTGGAAGTTGACCTCGAAGCCCTTGTTCTCGCCGCCCGCCACGTTGATCGGACGACCGATGCGGTAGTTACAGGTGTAGAGGTTGGTGCCGGTCAGCACGCACTGGTTGGCCGGATCGGTGATCCGCGCGTCGGTCGGGTCGTTCAGCTGGAGCGGCTGACGCTCCACGAACGCGCCCTGGACGATGTAGGTCGAGATGTCCTTGTAGAACAGGCTGACCGCCAGGATCGACTGCGGCGCGAAGTACCATTCCAGCGTCGCGTCGTACTGGTTGGCGCGGTACGGATCCAGGTTCGGGTTGCCGCCGCTGCCGGTCAGCAGGGACTCGGTCAGCGAGGTGAACGCCGCCATCTGGGCGTAGTCCGGACGCGACAAGGTGCGGCCGGCGGCCAGGCGCAGGACCAGGTCGTCGCTCAGGTCGAACGCGAAGTTCGCGCTGGGCAGGATGTCGGTGTACTCCTGGCTGGCGTCGACCGGAGCGATCAGGCCGAACGGGTTGTTGACCGCGCCCGCCGTGCCGGTCGGAACGCCCACCTTCCAGGCCGAGGTCTCAACCTTGGTCTGGACGACGCGGACGCCGACATTGCCGCGCCAGTTGTCGCCCTTCAGTTGACCCAGCAGGTAGCCGCCGAAGGTCTTCTCGTTGAACGTGAAGCTTTCCAGCGGGCCGAAGTGGTCGCAGTTCAGCAGGCCGACGCAGCCGCCGGTCTGGGTGGCGCCGATCGCCGAGTTCCACTGGGTGGGCGCGCCGAGGCCGGCGTAGATGGCCTCGATCTTGTTCTTGTCGGCGGTCAGATAGCTGCTGAGGACGCCCGGGCCCTTAATGCCTTTCAGATAATCGCTGGGCGTCAGTCCGCCCGCGACGTCGGCCAGGGTGCAGATGTGGCCGTTACAGGCCGTCGGTCCGGGAGCCGTCCAGGACAGCAAGGCGCGACGCTGGCCGTAGGTCTGGTCCACGTCGCGATCGTGGTCGGTGTACTTCAGGCCGAACTTGACCGAGGTGAAGGGACCGGCGTCCACGAACTTCTCACCGTCGACGAAGGTGTAGAACTCGCTGTCGTCGTTGGCCGTGGTGTTGGCCGAGGCCCAGCCCAGCTCCATCTCGTCGTCGGCCGTGGTCGGATTGATGTTGCTGAACGACACCTTCGGCAGGCCGCCGGAGAGATCGTAGCTGACGCCCGTCGCGGCGCTGGTTTCCCAGAACGGCTGCAGGTCGGTGGCGCCCTCGGCGTCGGTGTAGCCGACGCGGGCGTGGAAGGTCCAACCCTCGGCCGGACGGTAGATGGTGTCCAGGTCGATCGAGCGGACCTGGGTATGGGCGATACGGTCGATGGCGTCGAACACCACGCCCTGGCCACCGGTGGCGTTGAACGTACCCTTCGTCGCCGTGCCGTTGTTCAGCTGTGCTGGATGTTGAAGTTGGCGCCGGGCGTGCCCAGGCCCGAGATCTTGTTGGTGATCCAGGCCATGTAGTTCTGGTTGAAGTTGTCGGCGTCCATCTTGGAATAGAGGCCGGTCAGGTTCACGTCAATCTTGTCGGTCGGCGACCACTGGACGCCGATGTTGGCGCCGCGGCGCTCGCGGGTCTGCTTGAAGTAGGACGAACCGATCAGGCTGGGCGTCACCGCCGTCTGGCCGGCGGGCAGGCCCGTGACGTTGCCCGAGGCGTTGGTGACGTTCTCGTAGCCCAGCACCTCGATGCCGTCGCGGCGGATCTCGCGCTTGTCGTAGATCAGGCCGCCCAGGATGCCGAAGGTCTTGGCTTCGTTATGCCAGCTGAGCATGGCCGAGGCGGTGGGATCGGTGCTGTCGGACTTCTCGTCCCAGACGCCCTGCACCGAGCCGGAGATCGACAGCGGGGCCAGGTCCAGCGGATTGCGGGTGTGCACGTTGACGGTGGCGCCCACGCCGCCTTCGTCGATGTCGGCGACCGGGCTCTTGAAGACCTCGACCTTGCCGACGATTTCCGACGGCAGCATCAGGTAGTTGAAGCTGCGGCTGGCCTTGAACTGGTCGAGAATGAACCAGTCGGCGGTGGCGACCGCGTGGCCGTTGAGCAGGGTGCGGTTGAGGGTCGGGGCGGTGCCGCGAACCGAGATGCGCTCGCCTTCGCCGAATTCACGCTGGATGGTGACGCCCGGAACGCGCTGCAGCGACTCGGCGACGTTCTTGTCCGGGAACTTGCCGATGTCTTCGGCGGTGATCACGTCGATCACGGCGCCGGCGTTACGCTTGGCTTCGACCGAGGCCTGCAGCGACGCCCGAATGCCGGTGACGACCAGTTCGTCGACCGTAGTAGAAGAGTCCTGCGCGAAGGCCGGCGCGGCCAACGCCACCGCCAGCACGCTGGCGGACGCAGTTAGAATGGTCTTGTGGAAATTTCGCATACTCGGCTTCTCCCCTTTTTCCAGACCCATGGGCCTGGAGCCGAACCCCAAGCCCAATCTGATACCAATTATCTGCGGACATCCGTAGAATGCGGTACTTCTCGGGCCTCGGAAGGCGACTGTGACGGAAATTTATCGGATGACAAGGCCAAAAAAGAACCAATTGCAGACCATGTTCTTATTGGTACGAAAATGGTCATATGCTATCCCGGTGACCATGGGGTGGCGCGGTTTTGCGCGGGGGTGCGGAATTGACGATGTTTTCTGACAGGATCGGCGGCCTGACCGGCGACGACCACGCCCCGCTCTACAAGCAGCTCCAGCGCGCCCTGCGTGACGCCATCCAGAAGAAGGTGCTGGGACCCGACGAAGCCCTGCCGGCCGAACGCGACATGGCCGAGGAGTTCAGCATCTCGCGCATCACCGTACGCAAGGCGCTGGACGGCCTGGTCAGCGAGGGCCTGCTGACCCGCCGCCAGGGCGCGGGCACCTTCGTCGCCGCCCGGGTCGAGAAGAGCTTCTCCAAGCTGTCGTCGTTCACCGAGGACATGATCTCGCGCGGGCGCACGCCGCGCAGCGAATGGATCAGCAAGGCCGAGGGCGCCGTCACGCCCGAGGAGTCCCTGACCCTGGGCCTGTCGCCCGGCACCCAGGTCTTCCGCTTCGCCCGTATCCGCTACGCCGACGGCGCGCCGATGGCGCTGGAATATTCGACGATCGCCGGCTTCGCCCTGCCGTCGGCCGAGGTGGTGGGCGTGTCGCTCTATGAAGCCCTGGAGGCCACCGGCCACCGCCCCGCCCGCGCCCTGCAGCGGCTGCGCGCGGTGCTGTTCACCGCCGAGCAGGCCGACCTGCTGGGCGTGCCGGTCAAGGACGCGGGCCTGCTGATCGAGCGCCGCAGCTTCCTGAAGGACGGCCGCGCCGTCGAAGTGACCCAGTCCTACTACCGCGGCGACGCCTACGACTTCGTCGCCGAACTGAACGCCCTCTCCTAGGGGGCAACCAATCGGGGCCTCGCCCCCACCCCCTTTGAAAGACGAGGGGCGTTTAGTGAAGGGAAGTCCGCTTTGGAGGCCAACGTCTTGACCCGACCCGCACCCCCTGCTCCGCCTTCCGACGGATCGGCCAATGGGGCAGCAAGGCTGACGGCGGAATCGACCCGCATGTTCCTCGAGGCCGGCCAGGCCTCGCAAGTCGTCGCCGCCCAGCTGACCGCCAACGCCGCCCGCGCGGCCAGGATCGGCGAGCGCCTTCGCGCCCGTCCGCCCCGCGCCGTCGTCACCTGCGCGCGCGGCAGCAGCGACCACGCCGCCACCTTCGCCAAGTACCTGATCGAGACCCGCACCGGCGTGCTGACCTCGTCGGCCGCGCTGTCGGTCTCCTCCGTCTACGCCGCCCAGCAGGACCTGGGCGACGTGCTCTATCTGGCCATTTCCCAGTCGGGCAAAAGCCCCGACCTGCTGGCCGCGGTCCAGGCCGCCAAGGCCGCCGGCGCCTTCGTCATCGCCCTGGTCAACGTCACCGACTCACCTCTGGCGGCCCTCGCCGACGAGGTCCTGCCCTTGCACGCCGGGCCCGAGCTGAGCGTGGCCGCCACCAAGTCATACATCGCCGCCCTGTCGGCCATCGCCCAGCTGGTCGCCGCCTGGACTGGCGACGAGGACCTGACCGCCGCCCTGTCCACCCTGCCCGCCCTGCTGGCCGAGGCGTGGACCCTGGACTGGACCCCGGCCGTCGAACGCCTGAAGCTGGCCCGCAACCTCTATGTGCTGGGACGCGGCGTCGGCTTCGGCGTCGCCCAGGAGGCGGCCCTGAAGTTCAAGGAGACCTGCGGCCTGCACGCCGAGGCCTTCAGCGCCGCCGAGGTGCTGCACGGACCCATGGCCCTGGTGAAGGAAGGCTTCCCGGTGCTGGTGTTCGCCCAGAACGACGAGAGCCGCGAGAGCGTCGACGCGATGGCCGAGGGCGTGGCCGAGCGCGGCGGGGACGTCCTCCTCGCCGGCGCCGGCGAAACAGGCTCCGGCGTCCTGCCCGCGCTGAAAGCCCACCCCGTGATCGAGCCGATCCTGATGATCCAGAGCTTCTACCGGATGGCCAATGCATTGGCCGTCGCCCGAGGCTACGATCCCGACAGCCCGCCGCACCTCAACAAGGTCACAGAAACCGTCTGATGCAGTCTGTTCTCGTCAATGGTCGCATCCTGACGCCTGCGGGAATCGTCGACGGCAAGGCCGTGGTGATCGAGGGCGGCCGGATCCTGGGCCTCATCGACAGCGCTGACACGCCCGTCGGCGCCCAGCGTCACGATCTGGACGGCGGCCTGCTGGTCCCCGGGTTCATCGACACCCAGGTGAACGGCGGCGGCGGAGTGCTGTTCAACGACTCCACCACCGTCGAGGCGATCGCCGCCATCGGCGCGGCTCACCGTCCCTACGGCACCACCGGCTTCCTCCCGACGCTGATCAGCGACGACCTGGCCGTGGTCGACGCCGCCATGCGCGCGACCGAACAGGCCATCGAGGCCGGCGTGCCCGGCGTGCTGGGCGTCCACATCGAGGGCCCGTTCCTCAATGTGAAGCGCAAGGGCATCCACGACTCCAGCAAGTTCCGCACCCTCGACGACGAGGCCGTGACCCTGCTGAGCTCGCTTAGGCGCGGCAAGACCCTGGTGACCCTGGCGCCGGAGACCACCACGCCCGAGATGGTCCGCCGCCTGGCGAGCGCCGGGGTGACGGTCGCCGCCGGCCACACCAACGCCGCCTACGGCACGGTGCGCAAGGCGTTGGACGCCGGCCTGACCGGCTTCACCCACCTGTTCAACGCCATGTCGCCCCTGACCAGCCGCGAGCCCGGCGTGGTCGGCGCGGCCCTGGAAAGCCAGATCGCCTGGTGCGGGATCATCGTGGACGGCCGCCACGTCGATCCCGTGACGCTGAAGATCGCCCTGCGCACCCGGCCGCTGGACCGCTTCATGCTGGTGACCGACGCCATGCCGACCGTTGGCATGGCCGAGAAGGACTTCAACCTGCAAGGCCGCCATATCCGCGTGGTCGACGGCGTCTGCGTCGACGACCAGGGCACCCTGGCCGGCTCGGACCTGGACATGATCGGCGCGGTCCGCAACGCGGTGTCGATGCTGGGCCTGTCACTGGACGAGGCCGTGGCGATCGCTTCGGCTTCTCCCGCCGCCTTCCTGGGGCTGACGGGCGACCGCGGCGTCATCCGGGCCGGCGCCGCCGCCGACCTGGTGCTGCTGGACGACGCCCTGCAGGTGCGCCGGACCTGGATCGACGGCGCGGTGAACGCCTAGATCCCTCATCCTGGACACGCGCCGTGGAGCCACCGATTCAGAACACCAAAAAAGAAGGGCGCTGGTTTTCACCAGCGCCCTTTGGTCGTTTCGGGGAGGAAAAGCGACCTAGAACTTGAAGCGCACGCCGGCCAGGATCTCGCGACCCGTGTGGTGGAAGACCACCGGCATATTCTGCGTGCCGCTGAACTGATCCTGGTCTTCGTCGGTCAGGTTCACGCCTTCCAGCGACAGCTTCCACTGGTCGTTGATCGTGTACTGGACCGAGGCGTCGACGTTCAGGGTCGAGTTCGTGCCGTCATAGGGGACCGGCGCGGCCGTGGTGTTTTCCTGGCCCAGGACGCGGGTCAGGTAACGGTCGCGGTACGAGGCCGAGACGCGGGCGCTGATCTTGGTGTCTTCGTAATACAGGGTGGCGTTGTAGCCGTTGCGCGACAGACCGGTCAGGTCCGTCGCCACCAGCACCTTGCCGCTCGAGTCCACATATTCCACGTCCGACTTGACGTAGGTGTAGTTCAGCAGGGCGCCGGTGTTGGCCAGCAAGCCCGGCAGGAACTTGAAGGGCTGCTGGTAATTGATTTCCACGCCCTTCACCGGGCCGCCCTTGGTGTTGCGCGGCGCGTTGAAGTTCCACTGGGCCGAGGCGTCGCAACCCGAGGCGCCGTTACAGGCGGCGACGGCCACGCTGTCGGGGATGCCGAACGGGTTGCCCGTGAACGGCTGGGTAGTCGTCACGGTCTGGACGAGGCTCTGGATGTCCTTCTTGAAGAAGGCGACCGAGAGCAGGGCTTGGGACTGGAAGTACCATTCGAAGGCCAGGTCGTAGGACTTCGCGCGATACGGATCCAGGTCGGGGTTGCCGACGGTCACGCCGCGCGAGCTGCCCGAGACGGTCACCGTGGCGCCCGGCGTCAGGCTGCCCAGGTCCGGACGCGACATCACCTTGGCCGCGGCGAAGCGGATCAGGAAGCTGTCGGTCGGCTCGACGACCAGGTTCAGCGACGGCAAGGTGTCGTGATATTTGCGCTCGGCCGACAGGGCCACCGGCACGCCGCCGGCGTAGGTATAGCCGTCCGACGACTGCTGGGTCTCGACATAGCGGACGCCGATGTTGCCGCGCACCGGCACGCCGCCGATCTCGCTCTTGAAGTCGGCCTGGACGAAGCCGCCCTTGTCCTTCTCGTCGACCGAGCGGTTGTTGCCCAGCGAGGGCTCCGTGCCCAGCTTGAAGGCGCCGCCGAACGCGGTCGGGTCGTTCAGGCTCAGCACGGTCTGAGCCGCCCGGACGTCCGGAATGATCGAGGAGATGCCGTTGAAGTTGACCAGCTGGCTGTAGCCGGCCAGGGCGATGGCGGCGACGCCGGCCGGGATGACCGACTCCTGGTTGGCCGAGGTGCCGATCGAGCGGCGCATCTCGGTCGTCTTGAACTCGTACTTCTTGAAGTCGAGACCGGCCTTCAGCGTGATCGCGTCATTGACGTCGAACTGGCCGCCGACATGAGCCATGTCGTAGGTGTTCAGAGCCGTCTGCGGGCGCAGGCGGATCTGGGTCAGCTTCCATTTCGTCGGGTCGGTCAGGGTCGCGTTACCGAAGCCGAAGACCGGGTTGCCGCGATCCGTGAAGTCGTACGAGTAGCCGTCGACGTTGAAGTAGTCGTAGCGCAGCGTCGTCTGGGTCGGGTTCTTGTGGTCCGACTTCGAGTGGCCCAGGACGCCTTCCACCTTGAAGCGATCGCTGAACTCGTGCGAACCGCTCAACGAGTACTGGGTGAACTTGGTGTCCAGCTTGTCGAAGCGGTTCTCAACCGCCACGTCGACGTCGTTGAACGTGCCCTTGACCATCACGCCGTTGTTGATGGTCGCCGAGGTGACCTCGGTGTCGGCGATGCCGCAGGTGCTGGCGCGGTTGGCCGTGGTGCACGCGGTGCCGGTGCTGAACGAGGGCGCTTCGAGGTTCTGTTCCTCGCGCGTGCCCTTCAGGTCGGCGTAAAGGGCGTCGAACGAGATCAGGGTCTTGTCGGTCGGCTGCCACTGCAGGCCCAGGGTGGCGCCCAGGCGCTCTTGTTCCTGGTGGTAGATGTCATAGCGCGGGAAGCGCGGGTGGAAGGCGGCGTTGGCGTCGGCGAGGCTGACGCCGGCCGCGGATTCGAAGCCCGGCGCGATCGAGTTGCCGGTCGCCCAGCGCACGGTGCTCGAGCCCTGCTCCACCAGCTTGCGCTTGGTGTAGGCGATCGAGAACAGGGCGCCGAACGTGTCGTCCTTCCAGGTGTTCGAGATCATGAACGCGCCGCGCGGCGAGGTCTTCTCGGCCAGGTCGTTGTAGCTGGCCTGAGCCGAGCCCGACATCTGGAAGCCCTTGTAGTCAAACGGGCGCGCCGTGCGCAGATCGACCGTGGCGCCCAGCGAGCCTTCCTCGGTCTCGGCTTCGGCGGTCTTGCGCACCGTAATGGCGCTGAACAGGTCCGAGGCGAAGATATTGAAGTCGAACGAACGGCCGCGGTTGGTGCCGCCCGAAGCGTCCGATCCGCCGGCGGTCGTCAGAGCTTCCATGCCGTTGATGCGGACGCGGGTGAATTGCGGGCCCAGGCCGCGCACCGAGATCTGGCGGCCTTCGCCGCCGTCACGGGTGATGGCCACGCCAGGGATGCGCTGGATCGATTCCGACAGGTTCAGGTCGGGGAACTTGCCGATGTCTTCGGCCAGGATGCTGTCGACCGCGGCCGATTCCTCGCGCTTGACGTTCAGCGCCTTGCCCAGGCTGCTGCGGAAACCTGTGACGACGACCGCTTCGACGGAATTGTCGTCGGACGCGCCGGCCGGGGCGTCCTGCGCCGCGGCGACTCCGGCGAAGGCCAGAGCCATCAGCATCGCGCCGCCAGACGCGCCGAGCTTCAGCGCGCGGGCGCGCTGCTTAGAAACCTGGGACATAAATCCTCCTCCCGTGACTTATCGTCTTTCTGAACGATGCTCTCGCATCGCCCGGTCGAGACGGCGTCCGCGCTTCCTTCTAACGCGGCCGCTCGCAGACCGTCGATTTTTGACACCGGTGTCACATCCGAGCTGGACGTTGTCCTGACACCGGTAGCAATGGAAGCGGTATCAAATGAAACCGCCGTTCACAAGATGGCTGAAGCGTGGCGGAACGTAGCACGGGTGAAATCGTGTCGTTTGGGCCACAACCCGGCCAAGCTTATGCCTTGACCATAACCCTCAAAGCTCCTCGATCCGCCGTTGGCTGACCTTGTTGAGCCCGTCGATCACGGCGCGGCGCTGATCGGGATTCAGGTCGGCGGTGCGCAGCAGGCGCAGCGAATTGATGTGGACGTCGATGGCCTCCCAGCGCCAGGCGCCGGCCTCCGAGCAGGTGTCCACCAGAGCGCAGAACGAGACCGCCGCCTGGTCCACGCACGACCCCGGCAGGAAGCCCGACACGTCGATGATCCGCAGGGCCAGGGCATAGAGATCCTGGAAGGCGCCGTCGCCGCGGGTCGCCGCGGCCGAGCGGCCGAACCGGCCCTCGATCTCGGCCAGCGCCGAATCCAGCACGGCCAGCGACTCGGCCCGCAGCGGCTCCAACGCCGCGTCGGCGGCCGCCAGGGCGTCCTTGGCCATCATGCCGCCTTCGGCCCGGGCCAGCAGCGACAGGCGGTTGGGAGCGCGGAACTTGCGGGCGACGGTCATGACTTGGCTTTCTCGGAGTCCGGCGGCGCTGGAGCCCCTTGCGAGGTGGATTGGGCGCCCGGCGGACGCATCGGTTGCGGGGGATCGTCGCGCCTGCGCCCCTTGGCGCCGGCCGGAGGGCCGTCGTCCTTGAACCGCCGATCGGGACCCAGATAGGTCTCGCATTCGATGAACTGACGGTCTTCCTTGGCCGCCCACAGGATACGTTCGAGCACGATCTTGGGGGTGATCGGCTTGGCGATCGTGAAGTTGGCGCCGGCGTCACGCCCCTTGAACACCTGGGACGGCGGGGTGTGGCCCGAAACCAGGATCACGGCGAGATAGCGGTTGGCCTCCAGGGCGCCGCGACGCAGCCATTTGACCAGCTCGTAACCGTCCACGCCGGCCATGTTGGTGGCGCTGATGACCAGGTCGAAGGTGCGTTCACGCAACAGGGTCTGGGCGGCTTTCGCGCTGTCGGCCCGCGTCAGGTTGCCGACGCCGAAACCCAGCAGCACCTGGGACAGCAGGTTCAGCGACGGGGCGCTGTCGTCGACCAGCAGCACCTCGACCTTCTCGAGATTGATCCGGGTCGAGGCGTGGAGCGGTTCGCGCATGGCTTAGAAGAAGTCGAGTTCGCCGGCCTCGGCGTCCCAGCCCGCATGGCCCTGGTCGTGGCGAAGACGCCCAACCAGGTCGGCCAGGCCCAGGCCTTCGAGCAGTGGCTCGACGGCCATGTTCCATTCACCCGAGGCGTGCTGACCGATGCGGGTCAGCACGTCGGACAGGCCGTGCAGGCGCTGGCTCAGCTCGTCCAGGGCCTGCAGGCGCGAGAGGTTCTCCAGCGCCGCGCCGCCCGTGGCCAGGTCGCCGGCGATGTGCTCGCAATCCCGGCAGATCGCCGCGGCCGCCATCAGCTCGGCCGCCAGACGACGCGAAAGCTCGCCCACGGGCAGTTGGCCCGAGGTCTCTTCGGCGTCGGTCTTGGCGAGCGGCTGGATGGCGGTCATGGGCGTCAGAACAGATCCACATCGCCGCTGGACACGGCAGGCATCGGCGGAGGCGTAGGACGGCGGACATCCTGCGGCGCGTTGTCGACGGCGACCAGGCGCTGGCGAACCCGGCCGGACGCCGGCCAGAACTCGACGCGGCGGGCCGACAGCCCGCCCGTGCTGGACGAGACGATCGGGATGCCTTCGTCGCGCAGAAAGCGCTCGGCGAAGGCGGCGTTGCTGGCGCCGACGTCCGAGAGGCCGTCGAACAGCTTGCCGCCGCCGAAGATCTTGGCCTCCAGACGGTCGCGGCGCGCGCCCTTCTTCAGGAGGCCGTTGATCAGCAGTTCCATCGCGAACGCGCCGTAGCGCACGGCGTCGCCGCCGTCCTTGTTCCGGTCGCCCGAGTCCGGCAGCAGGAAGTGGTTCATACCGCCGATGCCGGTCGTCGGATCGCGCAGGCAGGCGGCGATGCACGAACCGAGCACCGTGGTCATCACCACGTTCGGATCGGACGACACGTGGCTCTCGCCCTGCGTGACGTGGACCTTGACCGCCGGACCCGAGGCATCGTCTGGGTAGGGCTCTCGACCGATCATGTCAGCTGGCCAAAGACCTGTTCGATCTTTTCCTTCAGGCCCTGAACGGTGAACGGTTTGACGCAGTAGTTGTTGACGCCGAACTGAACGGCGCGCTGAACCAGCTCGCGGTCGGCTCGGCCCGTCAGCATGACGAAGGCGGTCTGGCGGATCGGCGGATGCGAGCGCACGGCGCGCAGCAGGGCCAGGCCGTCCATCTTCGGCATGTTGAAGTCCGAGATGACCAGGTTGGCCGGCTTGGCCAGGAGGTTCTTCAGGGCCTCCTCGCCGTCGGGCGCCTCGCGGATGTCCTTGAACCCGATCTGCTGCAGCGCATTGCGGATCAGCGCCCGCATGGTCAGCTGGTCATCGACGACGAGAACGGAAATGGTGCTTGCTTGGGGCATGGGTTCATCGCCTCGCGGAGGCCAGATCGAGAATGGTTTGGCCCATGGAGGACAGGGCGACCTGCTTCTCCACCGCGCCGAGTTCAAAAGCCGTACGAGGCATGCCGTAGACGACGCAACTGGCTTCGTCCTGGCCGACCGTCTTGGCGCCGGCCTTGCGCATGGCCAGCAGGCCCTGCGCGCCGTCGCGGCCCATGCCGGTCAGGATGGCGCCGACCGCCTTGTCCCCGACGGCCTGGGCCACCGAGTTGAAGAGCACGTCGACCGAGGGCCGATGTCCGCTGACGGGGTCGCCCGTGACCAGGCGGCAGCGCAGCCCGGCCGAGCGGACGACTTCCAGGTGGGTCGCGCCGCCGGGGGCGACATAGACCTTGCCCGGCTCCAGCAGGGCGCCGTCGGCCGCTTCCTGCACCTTGGCGCCGCTGGCCCGGTCGAGACGGGCGGCGAAGCTGGCGGTGAAGGTGGCCGGCATATGCTGGGTGATCACCGTCGGCGGGCAGGTCTCGGGGAACTGGCTCAGGATCGTCAGCAGGGCTTCCACCCCGCCTGTCGACGAGCCGATCGCCACGATGTCGCCCGAGGGCAGGTAGTTCTGGCGGCGGGCGGCGGCCGGGGCGGCGTCGGCCTTGGTCCGCACCGAAGCGCGGGCGGCGGCCTTGACCTTCTCGGTCACCTCCTGGAGGGCCTCGGCGGTGCCGGTGGCGGTCGTGGGCTTGCCCACGCAGTCCACCGCGCCCAGCTCCAGCGCCCGCAGGGTCATCTCGGCCCCGGCCTGGGTCAGGCTGGAAACCATGACCACCGGCATCGGCCGCAGGCGCATGATCTTCTCGAGGAACTCGATGCCGTTCATGTTCGGCATCTCGATGTCGAGGGTGACGACGTCGGGGTTCAGGGCCTTGATCATGCCCCGGGCCTCGAACGGGTCGCCGGCGGCGCCGACCACCTCGATCTCGGGGTCGCGGGTCAGGGCGGCCGTGATCAGGCCGCGCATGGTGGCGGAGTCGTCGACGACGAGAACGCGAATCTTGGCCATCAGCGACCTCCCACCTTGCGATAGGCGGTCAGGCCGGCGCTTTCGAACGCCGTGACCGACGCGCCCACGCGTTCGGAGTGGCCGACATAGAGCTTGCCGCCCGGCGACACCAGCGGCGCGAAGCGCTGCCAGACCCGCTCCTGGGTGGGCTCGTCGAAATAGATCACCACGTTGCGGCAGAAGATGGCGTCGAACGGGCCCTTCATCGGCCAGCTGGGGCCGTTCAGGTTCAGCTCGCGGAAGGCCACCATCTGGCGGGCGGCCTCGCAGACCCGGAAGCTGCGGCGGTCGCTGGCGTCGCGCTCGAAC
>JAGIBE010000216.1 GCA_017744495.1 Caulobacter sp.
ATTCCGGATAGTGCTTGGGCTGACAATCGGGCCAGTAGGTGACGTACGGAATGTCGCCGGGCAGGATATGAATGGACGGCAGGAAGACGTCGATCTGATGCTCGACCTTGAGCCGGCGAAGCGACTCCACGTCCAGATCCGTCTCGATGAACCGCATCCGCGGGCAGGCGTCGCGATAGAAGTCGTAGGGGCTTGGGTCGGTCTTGACCACCTTGGCGCGCGCTTCGCGGGCCTGCCGCAGGACGCGCCGCAGGATCGACTCGACCAGCGGATTCTTCTTCAGGACCGCCTTGGCGGACGTAGGCACCTGGTGCTCGATGCGGTTCGAACCGCGCGGGCACAGGAAGATGATCTCGTTGTCTTCCCGAAGCGCCAGGCCGCGAATGATATTCTTCAGAAAGTCGTTCGCCCCGATGTTGATCAGGAATTCGTGCGCGAGCAGCGCGACGCGAAGGGGCCTGGTCATGAACTATCCGTTGCGATTGAAGTAGGCGCGGATGTGGCCGCAGATCTGGCTCACGTCGTTCTGGGTCAGATCGGGATAGCTGGGCAGGTTGAGGCCGCGCTGAGAAAGGTGGTCCGCCACGGGATATTCCCCCGCGCCGGCGTCATACATGCTCATCGTGTGAACAGGGTAGAACAGGGGGCGCGTTTCCACGCCGGCCGCCTTTAGGTGCTCTCGCAGCGGATCGCGATCCTCGGCCTTGTCGGTCAGGACCGAGACCATCCAGAAGCTGTGGAAAGTGCCCGGCTTCACGGCGTGCCGCGCCACCGGCAGGTCCGTCAGGCCTTGGGCGTACCACTCCGCGATGTTCTGCTTCTGGGCGATGACGCCTTCGATGTCTTCCATCTGGGCGCAGCCGATGGCGGCGCAGATGTTCGTCATGCGATAATTATAGCCGACGATGTCGTGCCAGTACTCGCGGTTCGCCGCGAGGCCCTGGCCCTTCAGGCGCGCGATCAGGTCCGCCACCGCAGGGTCCTTGGCGACGACCATGCCGCCCTCGCCCGTCGTGATGGTCTTGTTGCCGAAGAAGCTGAAGGTCGCCACGTCGCCGAACGTGCCGACGTAGCGGTCACCGATCTTGGTGCCCAACGCTTCGGCGCAGTCCTCCACCACATAGATCGAGTGTTCGGCCGCCAAGGCCATGAGGGCCTCCATGTCGCAGGCTTGGCCGTACAGGTGCACCGGCATTATCGCCTTGGTGCGGGGCGTGATCTTGGCGCGGACCGCCTCCACGTCCATTTGCCAGTAGTCGCGCTCGCTATCGACGAAGACCGGCGTGGCGCCGGTGTAGACGATCGCGTTGACCGAGGCGATGTAGGTCAAGGTCGGGACGATGACCTCGTCGCCAGGGCCGACGCCAAGCGCTTCCAGGGCGACGTGCAGCGCGACCGTGCCGTTGGAGACGCTCAGGGCATGTTGCGCGCCCAGATAATGGGCGAACCGGCTCTCGAACTCACCGATGAACTTGCCCTTTGACGAAATCCAGGTGGAGTCGATGCATTCGAGCACCAACTCTCGTTCGCGGCCCGTGAGGCGTGGGCGATAAACCGGATATTGGTAGCTCAAAGGCCACCCCCCTGTGAAATGAGATCTAGCAAGCCGACGCTTTGTTCGCCTTCCTCGGCGACAAACACATAACCCAGTCCTTGGTACAGGGTCACGGCGCGGAGATTGTCTTTATAGACCTTCAGCCTGATCCGGTCGGCGCCGTTCTGGCGCGCCTGCCGGTGAAGGTGTTCCATGAGGGCCTTGGCAAGGCCCTGTCCGCGGACGCGCGCGCTGAGATAGATGCCCAACGACGGTGTTTCGTAACCTTCGTCCCAGCCGCGGAGCATGCCGTAGCCGACCAGCTGCCCGTCCAGGAATTGGCCCAGGTAAAGATCGCGCCCCTGGTGTTCGGCGATCCTGCGCGCCGCTTCCGCGGTGAAGGGATGTGGGTGAAAGCGATCCGACGCCGGATCTTGGGCCACTTCGCCGAAAAACGCCGCCAGAAGCTCGACATCGGACGCGCCGAAGCGGCGGACCTGGAGGTCTTGGCCCGATGATGCTTCCGGCGCCTCAGCCATAGGCGCTCTCGTAGAGCGAGATCACCTCTTCGACGGGGCCGTCGGCACGGATCTCGCCGCCGTCGATGAAGATCGCGCGGTTGCAGAATTGCCGCAGGATGGCGTTGTTGTGCGAGGCGAGCACCAGGATTTTCGCGTTGTCGACATAGCTCGAGACGCGCTCGCTGGCCTTCGCCGCGAAGGCCATGTCGCCGGCGCCGATCATTTCGTCCATGACAAGGATGTCGGGGCTCATCGCCGTCGAGGCGGCGAAACCCAGGCGCACGAGCATGCCGGTCGAATAGGTCCGCGCCGGCAGGTCCAGATACGAGCCCAACTCGGTGAAGGCTTCGATCTCGGCGGCCTTCTCGCGCACCTCGGCATGGGTCATGCCCAGGAAAATGCAGCGCATGCGGATATTCTCGCGACCGGAGGCCTCGAGGTCCATGCCCATGGTCATGTCCGTCAGAGAGGAAACGCTGCCGGAAATCTTGATGCGACCCGTGGGCGGCTCGTAGATGCCCCCCAGCACCTTCAGCAAGGTCGTCTTGCCCGCGCCGTTCTGGCCCACCAGCGCGACGCGGTCGCCGCTGTTGATCTTCAGGCTGATGTTGGAGAGGGCGCGAACTTCCACATGGTCGCCCTTGCCGTAGATACGGCCGCCGACCTTCCGCATCACGGCGTTCTTGAGAGAGCGACTGCGCGAGTCGAAGATGGGGTAGAAGAGCGTCACCCCGTTCAGTTCAATCGACGCCATTCGTCCTCACAGATAGAAAGCAATTCGCGCGCGAAGGCGGGAATAGAGCAGGATCGCCACGGCCCAGCCGGCGACGGCCAGGACGATGGCGAAGGCCCAGTGATAGGCCGTCGGCGCCCGTCCGAGGAACGGTTCGCGCAGCAGTTCCAAGAAGACGGCGAACGGGTTGGCGTTGAGCAGGAGTTGTCCGTGGGCGCTGAGTTGCTTGCGCTCCCACATGACCGGCGAAACGAAGAAGGCGATCTGGGTCAGACTGGACACCATCAGCGGCATGTCGCGGAAACGGGCCGCGATCGGCCCCAGGATCAGCGCGATCCACACGGCGTTGACGAGGACCAGCAGGAAAGCCGGAATGAACAACAGCAAATGCCAGTCGGGAACGATCCGGAAGATCGCCATCACTATGGGGATGAGGATCAGGTTATGGGCGAACACGATCGTATTGCGCGCTATCATGCGATAAATGAAGGTCGCTTTCGCCAGGGTCGAGGTCTTGATGTAGCCCTCGGCATCCAAGAAGACCATGGCGCTATCGTTTACGAACGACGCCAGAAGGCCCCAGCAGATGAAGCTGACGGTGATCAGCGGAACATAGACGCTGAGCGAAATCTTGAAGATCTGGGAATACACCACCGCGAGGGCGGCGATCGTCAGGCCCATTGAGATTGTGATCCAGAACTGCCCGATCAGGGATCGCCGGTAGCGCGTTCTGATGTCGGTCAGCGCCAGGGCGGTCCAGATTCGCCAAGAACTGACGCCCGAAGATATGTCGCTGACGGCGCTCGACAGGCTAGCACGCGACATACGCTCTCCAACTCCTGTGACGACATGTCCGCAAACCTCCAACCCGGAGGCGCAAATGCCTGGAAAATAGATCGATCACGCCAACCGGGCGACGCCTGAACCTGGCGCGCAAGATCAGCGGACGAGACTTCGCCGCCGCGAAATCGCGAGCCTCTCTAGCACACGGCGGCAGGTTGTAAAGCCTGGGGAACCGCACCTCGAGGGACTGTTGCAAGCTGTTGTTTCGCAAGGAATTGCGGCTCTTTTTTGTAGCGACGAAGGTCATCCGCCAGCGGAAAAGCGCACCCTTTCGAGGTCCGTGAGTTCGAAGGGCAAGTCCAGGGTTATGGGGGAAAACGCGGGGATTTCGGGTGCTCGAATTCGAACGGAGCGTTGGGATCCGCTCGTCGAACGCCGCCAGACCTCGATGTCCCCTGCGGCCAGGTTCTGGAGACTGAATACCTTTGCCCGCCGGCCGCCGGCGACGCCGGGGGCTCGCGTGGCGCCGTGTTTATGGGCCCAGACCGTGAAGTAGGGGTGGCCGGGGGTGTCGCCCCGGAGCTTCCACAACAGGGCCGTCTTCATGGCTTCGATGATCAGCGCGCTCCGCTCGCCGAAACTGGCGCCGCTGCGCGACAGAAAGCCTTGGATCTCCCGTGCGCGGCTCAGAGACAGCTTGGCTGTCTTGGCGTCAGGATCGAGCGTCACGCCGGACAAGAGTTCGGGCGTGTAGGTGAAGGCCGCGCCGGCCTCCATCATTCGGATCCAGAGATCCCAGTCCATGGTGTAATGGAGATCGTAGTTCAAACCTCCGACGTCGCGGTAGAGCGCGTTGCGGAAGAAGCAGCTGGGCTGGGCGATCAGGTTTTCTTTGCCCAGGCGCTCGAGATCGTTCGATACGTTCGGATGATACCCGACGACCTGACCCGTCATATCCAGGAACTCGGCCTCGCCATAGACGACGTCGTGGGTCTCCAGAGCCCGCCGCACGGCGTTGGCGCCGTCGCGCACCAGGAAGTCGTCATGATTGAGCCAGCCGACGATGGGGCTGCTCAAAGCGCGGAACGCCTTGTCGAGCCCATGCGACTGTCCACCGTCCGGTTCGGCGAAATAGGCGGTGATGAGGTCCGCGACGGGGGCGAAGCGGGCGCGGACGCCAGGATCGCCCGAGGCGTCGCTCACGGCGATTTCAGTCACCCCGAAGGCGCGCATCGATTGGATCGCGCTATCCAGCGCGCCGCTCACGTTTTTCAGCGCCATGGCGACGCCGACGCCGGTCATGGTTTCCCCCGAAAGGGGCGAGGGCGCCGATCGGCGTCGCGCTGGTGCATCAGTTTCCCTGCCCGAGGAACCACGCGTAGGTCTTGGCCACGCCTTCCCGCAGCGGGATGCGAGGCGCCCAGCCCATCGCGCGGAGCTTGTCGGCGCTCATGAGCTTGCGTGGCGTTCCGTCCGGCTTGGACGGATCGGTCAGGATATCGCCTTGGAAGCCCACGACGTCGCAGACCAGCCGGGCCAGTTCCAGAATCGTAATGTCTTCGCCCGAGCCGACATTGACGTGCTCGTAGTCCGAATAGGTCTTCATCAAGTGGACGCAGGCGTCGGCGCAATCGTCGGCGTTGAGGAACTCGCGGCGGGGGGCGCCGGTCCCCCAGATCGTGATGCTCGAAGCGCCCGCCTGCTTGGCCTCGTGGGCCTTGCGCATCAGCGCCGGAAGGACGTGGCTCGAATTGAGGTCGAAGTTGTCGCCTTGGCCGTAGAGATTGGTCGGCATCGCGCTGATGAAGTCGGCGCCGTGCTGTTTGCGGTATGCCTGGGCCAGCTTGATGCCCGCGATCTTGGCGATCGCGTACCACTCGTTGGTGGGCTCCAGCGGGCCGGTCAGCAGGCTGTCCTCGGTGATCGGCTGAGGCGCCAACTTCGGATAGATGCAGGACGAACCGAGGAACATCAGTTTCGCCACGCCATTGCGGTAGGCGGCGTCGATGATGTTCGTCTCGATCACCAGATTGTCGTACAGGAAATCGGCGGGAAAGGTGTCGTTGGCGAGGATGCCGCCGACCTTCGCCGCCGCCAGGAAGATGGCGTCCGGCTTTTCCTTGGCCATCCAGGCATCAACCTGATCCTGGCGCTTGAGGTCGACGACCTCGCGCCCGGCCAGAATCACCTCGCAATTTTCGCCCGCCAGCCGTCGCACGATGGCGGAGCCGACCATCCCGCGATGGCCGGCCACCCAAACGCGTTTGCCCTCCAGAGAGAAGCGCGCGTCATTCGGCATTGCGGCGCTGCTCCTTGGCCACGGCGATCATGTCGGCGGCGACCATTTCGGCGCACAGCTGCTCCCACTTTGTCTCGTGGACCCAGCCGAGCTTTTCCTTGGCCTTGGTCGGGTCGCCGATCAGCAGCTCCACCTCGGTGGGGCGGAAGTAGCGTGGATCGACCTCGACCAGCACCTTGCCGGTCTCGGCGCAGGTCCCCTTCTCATCGACGCCCGTGCCCGACCAGTTGAGAGTCACGCCTGTTTCGGAGAAGGCCTTGGTGACGAAATCCCGCACGACGGTGGTCTCGCCGGTGGCCAGGACGTAGTCGTCCGCCTGTTCCTGCTGGAGCATCAGCCACATGCCGCGGACGTATTCCCGGGCGTGGCCCCAGTCCCGCTTTGCGTCCAGGTTGCCCAGATACAGCTTGTCCTGGAAGCCCTGCTTGATGGCCGCGACGGCGCGGGTGATCTTGCGGGTGACGAAGGTTTCGCCGCGCAGCGGGCTCTCGTGATTGAACAGGATGCCGTTGCTGGCGTGGATGCCGTAGGCTTCGCGGTAGTTCACAACGATCCAGTAGCCGTAGAGCTTGGCCGCGGCGTAGGGGCTGCGCGGATAGAACGGCGTCTTCTCGCTCTGCGGCACTTCCTGGACCAGGCCATACAGTTCAGAGGTCGAGGCCTGGTAGAACTTGGTCTTCTTTTCTAGACCCAGGATGCGGATGGCCTCGAGCAGGCGGAGCGTGCCCACCGCGTCGGCGTTGCCGGTGTATTCCGGCGTCTCGAAGCTCACGGCCACGTGGCTCTGGGCGGCCAGGTTATAGATTTCGTCCGGCTGGGTCTGCTGCACGATCCGGATCAGGTTGGTGCTGTCCGTCATGTCGCCGTAGTGCAGGATGAACCGGGGATCCTTTTCGTGCGGGTCCTGGTAGAGATTTTCGATCCGGCCGGTGTTGAACGACGACGAGCGGCGTTTCACGCCGTGCACCGTATAACCTTTCGATAGCAACAATTCCGACAGATACGCTCCGTCTTGACCGGTGACGCCCGTGATTAGGGCTACCTTACCCGCTGCCAATGTCTCTCTCCGAAAACTGGGACCCGCGTCCGCAAAGTTGTGGCGCTCCTAGCGCATTTCGATCGCATGGCCAACCGATGCTCGCGACATTCCGATATGAAGTCGATACAATCTCTAGATGATTCGCCCGGAGTCCTTCTCCAGCACGCCGGATGTCGAGCCTTCGGCTCGGCGGCTCGGAAAGAAAAAGAGTAGTTTCCTTGATTATTTGGTTGGCGTCGTTTCCGCGTTCGGGGAACACCTTGGTCCGGACGGTTCTGCGCTCGGTGTTCGGGATCGAGAGTTATTCCAAGTACGAGGCCAAGGCGTCGCGCAGCCCCAAGGGCATGGCGGATGACCTGGTTTCCGCCATCGGCGCGGTGCCCTACGACGGGGAGTACCCCGACTTTTACGCCGCCGCCGCCGCCGATCCGGGCACGGCGGTGGTCAAGACCCACGACCAGCCGGAGGACCACGGCAAGGCGATCTATGTCGTCCGCAACGGGCTGGTGGCCACAGATTCCTACCGGCATTACCGGATCCAGATCGACGAGCAGCACGCGCCGTGGTCCGAGATCGTCAACGGCGACACGCCGTTCAACAACTGGTCGCTTCACCTTGACGCTTGGAATCCGCTGGAGCGGCCGGACACCCTGTTGCTGACCTATGAGAGCCTGGTGAGCGAGCCCGCCGTCGCCCATGCGCGCATCGCCCAGTTTCTGGACGTCGAGCCGGTCGCGACCTGGATCGACCCGTGGCCCGCCATGAACGCCGCGCGTCCCGACTTCTTCCGACGAGGTCAGGCCACGGTCCCCGAGACCCTGACGGCCGAGGAGATCGAGATCTTCATGGCCCGCCATGGCGAGTGGATGGGACGACTGGGCTACGCGCCTTAGGCGTCCCACCGGCTCCTAGAGGATCAGGCCCTCGCTCGTCGTCAGCTGGCCGTTGATGGTCAGCATGAAGTCGGCCAGGCCGTCTCCGTTGATGTCCAGCACCAGGCTGGTGGTGTCGTGGGCCTGGTCGTAGGCCAAGGCCGCCTGACCCGCCTGACCGGTCAGCGCCGCCACCAGGATGAAGGCGTCGTCCTGCGCGGTCGATGTATTGGCGTCGATCGCCGACAGGTCGATGCGGTCGTTCTCGGCCAAGCTGAAATCCCAGATACGATCGCCCTGGCCGGACGAGGACTCACTGACCGACATATAGACGAAGGTGTCCGCGCCGGACCCGCCGTACAGAGCGTCGCTTCCGCCCTCGCCGCGCAGGGTGTCGTTCCCGGCCTGGCCGTAGAGGGTGTTGGCGCCGGCGCCGCCGATCAGCACGTCGGACCAGGCCGATCCCACCGCGCCCTCGACGGAGCTGAAGGTGTCGCCGGCCGCGCCCGCCAGGCCGGAACCCAGGCCCAGATCGACCCAGACCGCCGACGTCTCGTTATCGTAGCGCGCCAGGTCGTAGCCGTCGCCGCCCCGCAGGACATCGGCGCCCGCGCCCCCGTAGAGGTGGTCGTTGCCGTCGCCGCCCTCCACGGTGTCGGCGCCGTCTCCGCCCTTCAGCACGTCGTCACCGCCCTGGCCGTAGAGGGTGTTGACGCCGCTGTCGCCGATCAGGATGTCGCCGAAGCGGGAACCGACCAGCCCCTCGATCTCGATCAGGGTGTCGCCGGTCGCCTCGCCGCTGAAGCCCTTGCCCTGGGACAGATCGACCCAGACCGCCTCGGCGGCGTCGTCGTAGCGCGCCAGGTCCACGAAGGCCCCTCCGCGCAGGACGTCCGCGCCGGCCCCGCCATACAGATGATCGCTGCCGTAACCGCCGTCGAGGATGTCGTCGCCGGCCATGCCGCGCAGCACATCGTCGCCGGCCATGCCGTAGAGCGAGTTCGCGCCGCCGTCGCCGGTGAAGGTGTCCGCGTAGTTGCCGCCCTCCAGGCATTCGACGCCGGTCAGCACGTCGCCTGCCGCCGACCCGGCATTGACGCCGGTCGTCAGGTTGACCACGGCGCCCGAGGTCTCGTCATAGTGCGCAACGTCGAAACCGGCGCCGCCGCGCAGGACGTCGGCTCCGGAGCCGCCGAACAGGTTGTCGTCGCCATCGCCGCCGTCGAGGACGTCGTTGCCGCCGAAGCCCTTGAGCACGTCGTTTCCGGCCTGGCCGTAGAAGATGTTGTCGCCGGACGAGCCGTAGAGCGCATCGGCGAAGGCGGTCGCGACGATGCCCTCGATGGAGATCAGCGAATCGCCCTCGGCGTCTCCGCCCGACCGGATCCCGCCGCCTAGGTCGACCGACACGGCGGCCGACGAGAAGTCATAGCGCACGAAATCGAAGTCGGCCCCGCCGTCGATGACGTCCGCCCCGGCGCTGCCGTAGATGTGATCGCCGCCCAGGCCGCCCAGCAAGCGGTCCGCGCCCGCCCCGCCGTACAGCCGGTCGTCGCCCGCCCCGCCGTCCAGGGTCGAGCCGTCGGCGCCGGAGTAGAGCACGTCATTGAACGCCGAACCCGTCAGGCCTTCGATGGCGCTCAGCATGTCGACGCCGGCGCCGCCGGTATCCTGGGCGCTTGTCGTCGCCAGGCTCACGGTCACCGCCGATCGAGCCGACGCGTAGCTGGCCACGTCGTAGCCGGCGCCGCCGAGGAGGATGTCCGCCCCATCGCCGCCGTCCAGAACGTCGCCGCCGTCGCCGCCGTCGAGGATGTCGTCCCCAAGGCCGCCGCTCAGCGTGTCGGCGCCGCCCTGGCCGTAAAAGACGTTGTTGCCGTTCCCGCCGTAGATCGCGTCGCCGAAAGCGCTGCCGACGATGCCCTCGATATTGGCGAGGGTGTCGCCCGCCGCGTCGCCGCCGCTTGCGGTCCCGGCCGCCAGATCGATGGACACGCCGGCGCCCGAAGCGTCGTAGCGCGCGAAGTCCAGTCCGGCCCCTCCGTCAAGGACGTCGGCCCCGCCGCCGCCATAGAGGTGGTCGTTGCCCGCACCGCCCAGCAGCAGATCCGAGGCGCCGCCGCCGTACAGCCGGTCGTCGCCGGCGCCCCCTTCCAGAACCGTGTGCACCGCGCCCGCATAGAGGACGTCGTCGAAGGCCGAGCCGGAGAGGCCTTCGATCCCGCTCAGGGTGTCGAGGCCGCCGCCGCCCGTGTTCTGTGGGCCGATGGTCATCAGGTTGACGGTCACGCCGGACTTGGCCGAGGCGTAGCTGACCACGTCGTAGCCCGACCCACCGTCGAGGAAGTCGGCCCCCGCGCCGCCGACCAGGGTGTCCTCGCCGTCTCCGCCGTGGATCACGTCGTCGCCGTCGGTTCCGGTGATCTGGTCGGCGCCGGAGGAACCCGTCACCGAAATCCAGGAACCCGCCAGGACGTTGAGGCTGAAGTTCACCGCCCCCGCGGTCGCCAGCACTAGGTCGGTGATCGCCCCGGGGCCGTTGTAGCCGGCGATGGTGGTGAAGGCGGCGAACTGAGCGGCGGTGGCGACGGTTCCGCCGTTCAGCCGCTCGACGTTCGAGATCGTCAGGTTGTGGATGTCCGAGCTCGAAATGGTGTCGACGCCCGTTCCGCCCTCGACCGAGCCGACCAGGCCGCCGGCCAGGTAGAAGGTGTCGTTGTCGGCGCCGCCGTCAATTGCGATCTGGCCGCCGCCCGACCCGATCGAGAAGGTGTCGGAGCCGGCCTCCCCCCAGTAGCGGTCCACGCCGACGTCGGGCGCGCCACCGAAATTGTTGGTCAGGCCGAAGAAGTCGTCGCCCGCACCGCCGAACAGCTGATCCTGGCCCAGGCCCGCGTAGAGGGTGTCGCCGCCCAGCCCGCCATACAGGGTGTCGTCGCCGGCCCCGGCGAAGAGCGTGTCCGCGCCGCTGGTGCCGGTGATGGTGTCGGACTGGTCCGATCCGGTGACCGTCACCGCGCCGGTGGCGTTCTTCGAGAAGTCGATCGTTCCGCCGTCGGCCAGTTTCAGGTTCGTGGCCTCGATCCGGGCGAAGGCGAGGAACTGGGCCACCGTCGCGGTGACGTTGTTGCCAGACAGCGTCTCCACGCCCGTGATCTGGAGCGCGGCGATGCTGGCGTCACGGACCGTCAGCGTGTCGACCCCTGCACCGCCGTCCAGAACGCCCTGCCGGTCGCCGTTGGTGATCACCAGCTTGTCGTCGCCGTCGTCGCCGTAGACGGCCATCACCTTGTTTCCGCTGATCAGCGTGTCGTCGCCGGCCCCGCCGCGCAGGATGTCATCCCCGCCGACATAGTCGCCGGCATAGAGGTAATCGTTGCCCGCGCCGCCCTCCAGGACGTCCTTGCCTTCGACGAAATTGTAGTCCGAGCTTCCGCCGAACGGATAGTTATAGACGCCGCCGTACAGGATGTCGTCGCCGTCGCCGCCCTTCAGCAAGTCATCGCCCGCGCCGCCGCCCAGGCGGTTGGCGGCCGCATCGCCGGCGATGACGTCGTTGAAGGCCGAGCCGTTCACGCCTTCGATCCCGATCAGGGTGTCGATACCGCCGCCCAGGGTGTTCTGCGCGACGGTGAAGATCAGCTGGAGATCGATGCCGGCGGTCGCGGCCGAATAGTCGGCGAAGTCGATCCCGGCGCCGCCGTTCAGGACGTCCGAACCGCCGCCGCCCACCAAGGTGTCGGCGCCGCCGCCGCCGTTGAGGACATTGCTGCCTTCGCCGCCGACCAGCCGATTGTCGCCCGCGTCGCCGGTCAGGGTGTCGTTGAACGCCGAGCCGACCAGATTGGCGATCCCCGAGAGAGTATCGGAGCCCAGACCGCCGCCGACGTTCTGGGGACCGGTGACGGTCAAGTCGACAGTCACGCCGCTGGTCGCATCGTCGTAGATGGCCGTCGAGTAGAACGAGCCGGTCAGGACGTCGTCGCCCTTGCCGCCCTGGAGGTTGCGGCCCGTCAGCACGTCGTTGAAGGCCGAGCCTTGGAGGTCGAGGATCCCGGAGAGCGTGTCTACGCCGGCGCCGCCCGTGTTCTGGGCCCCGTAGATCAAAGCCGAGACGGTGACGCCGCTGGCGGCGTCACGATAGGAGACGACGTCGTCTCCGCCGACGTCTTCGAAGTAGTCGTCGCCGTCGCCGCCGATCAGGATGTCGTGACCGTAGCCGCCGTACAGCTTGTCGTTGCCGGCCCCACCGACCAACAGGTCGTCCCCGTCGCCGCCGCTTAGCTGATCGTTTCCGTCGCCGCCGTAAATCCGGTCGTCGCCGCCCCAGCCGTTCAACTTGTCGTCGCCGCCTCGACCGTCGATGTAGTCGTCGCCGTCGTAACCGACGATCAGGTTCGCCGTGTCGTCGCCGTAGGCCCGGTCGTCGTTGTTGCTGAGATTGATGTCGCTGAAGCCCACCAGCGTGTCAGCGCCCGACGAGGCGCCGGTCGCGACCCCGGCGGCCAGGTCCACTGTCACGCGGGCGGTCTCGTTGACGAAGCTGATCGTGTCGTGGCCCCCGCCGCCGAGCAGCACGTCGTCGCCCGCGCCGCCATCGATGGTGTCGTCCCCCCCGCCGCCGTCTATGCGGTTGGCGCCCGCGTCGCCGGTCAGGGTGTCGTTGAAGGCCGAGCCGAGGATGTCTTCGACATTGCTCAGGGTCTGAAGAATGCCCAGGCCGGAGGCGGTGTGCCACCCGAGGTTCACGGCGACCGAATAGGTCTGATCGTCATAGGCGACCAGGTCACGTCCGTCCCCGCCGTCGAGTTTGTCGGTGTTGAGGTTGTAGGAGGGGCCCGCCGTGCCGCCTCGCAGCAGGTCGTCGCCGGCCCCGCCCAGCAAGGTGTCGCTGCCCTTGCCGCCTTCCAGCACGTCGTTCCCGGCGCCGCCCTCCAGGACATTGGCCTGGTCGTCGCCGACAATGCGGTCGTTGAACGCCGAACCGATGACGTTTTCGATGCTGGTCAAGGTGTCGGTGGCGCCGCCGGCGGTCGCCACGCCGTTCTTCAAGTCGACGTTCACGCCGGGAGCGCCGCTCGCCGCGTAGCTGGCGGTGTCGATCCCCGCGCCGCCGTCCAGCGTGTCGGCGTCCAGGCCGCCGATCAGGAGGTCGTCGCCGTCCCCGCCGTGGAGGGTGTCCTGGCCCGCTCCGCCGTCCAGCGTGTCGTCTCCGGGACCGCCGACCAGAAGATCGTCGCCGGCGTCGCCGTACAGGCTTGCGGCGCCCGCGCCGGCGTACAGCTCATCGTGGCCGCCGCCGCCGTGGAGCTCCGACGGGCCGCTGCCGCCGTAGATCACGTCGTTGCCGGCTTCCGAATAGAAGGTGATGCGCTCGATGCCTTCGAGCTGGGCCTTGGTGACCCCGTTCACGGTCACCAGATTGGTCTGAGCGGCCAGCCGACCGTCGAACCGCACGTCTCCGGTGAGCGTGTAGATCAACCGCACGACGGCTTCGTCAGCGCCGGCTCCGCCGCGCAGGACGACATTGTCGCTGAGCGTTAGATTGAAGACGTCGTCGCCGTCGCCGCCCGACAGGGTGGAAACCCCGAGATTGTTGAAGCCGTAGTACTGGAGCCGATCGTTGCCCGCTCCGCCCTCGACGTCGGCCCTGGTGCTTCCCCAGAGCTCGAGACTGTCGTCGCCGTCTCCGCCCGTCAGCGTGACGACCGCGCTGGCGGTCTGATAATGGCTCGAGAAGGAGATGGTGTCGTTTCCCGCTCCACCGTCCATCACCACCGCGTCGAAGGTCGTTCTGTCCGAGCGGAACGACCGGATGATGTCGTTGCCGTCTCCGCCGTAGAGCTGGTCGTTTCCGGAGTTGTCGTCGATGACGTCCGTGCCGCCGTTGCCGTGGACGATGTCATCGCCCAGGCCGCTCTCGATCTGGTCCTGGCCCGCGCCGCCCTCGACGACGTCGGCCCCGCCGCCGCCCTTGATGAAGTCCAGATCTCCGGACCCTGTCAGGGTCAGCCCCGTGACCGCGCCCCCCAGAGGGTCGTATCCGGCGAAGGAGGCCGCCGTGAAGGTCGTCGCGTCCGTGTTGCTGAAGATGATGACGGGCGGGTAGTACGACGCGCCCGGATAAGGGCTCATTTCCAGCCAGGTGTCGGCGCCATGCTGCGCCAGCCTGAGATAGCCGTCGGCGAAGGGGTTGCTGCGCTGGTCCCAGCGTGGCGCGTTCCAGCTGGTGGGCGTCGAAAGGCTGTAGGCGAGGAACTCGCCGAGATTGATGACGTCGGCGGACGCACCGGAGACCTGGAAGTCGGTGATCGTCGCTCGCATCGCCTGGTCGGCGGTGTAGAACGTCACCCAGTCGTGTCCATCTCCCAGGGTGAGCTGGTAGCCGTTGCCGTATCGGATCATCACGTCGTCGTCGCCGGCGCCGGCGTCGAGCGTCACGTTCGCGGACGAGAACTGGTCACGGCTGGCGTAAATTCTGTCGTCGCCATCGCCGCCGGAGAGCCAGTACTGGGCCTGGGTGTTGGAATCTTCGACATAGAGGGTGTCGTTTCCAGCTTCGCCATAGAAGTGGGCGACATGGACGCCGGTGGAGCCATTCCACGTTTGCAGCGCATCGTTTCCCGCCCCGCCGCGCAGGATGTCGTTGGCGCCGCCGCGGCCGTCAAAAAGGGCGTCGTTACCGTCGCCGCCTTCGATGAGGTTGGAGCCGGTGTCTCCCCACAGCACGTCATCCTGGGCGGAGCCGCGGATGTTCTCGACGCCGATGATCGTATCGGAGGCGGCGCGCCAATCCGAGCCGACCCAGCGCCCCGTGGTCGTTTGGGCGTCTGTCTTGGCCAGGTCCACGGACACCCCCGTGTCCGACCAGCTGTAGTCGACGGTGTCCACGCCGTCGCCGCCGTCGATCGTATTGACGCCGAAGCCGCCGCTCAGCGTGTCGTCGCCGTTTCCGCCGGTGATGATGTCGTCAGCGTCGCCGCCGACCAGAACGTCGTCGTTCACCGTGCCATTGATGGTGCTCATCGGACGTCCCCCTGACGCTACAACCGATGACTTCCTTAGCTTGGCCTTAGCTCAGTCGCGAGGCCTTTCTGCAATCTTGGCGCGTGGGAGGAGGCGTCGGATGGGCGGCCGTACGGAAGGTCGCGGGACCGCGTTCGGGGTTTCCGAACGCGGTCCCTGCGGACCCTAGGCTTGGGCCGCCGCCGCCACCGCCTCGGCGGTGATGCCGAACTCCTTGTAGAGGCGTTCGTACGGCGCGCTGGCGCCGAAGCCGGTCATGCCGATGAACTTGCCGTCCACGCCGATGAAGCGGTCCCAGCCCATGCGGACGGCGGCCTCGACGGCGACGCGGGTCGGAGCCTGGCCGATCACCGAGGCCTTGTAGGCTTCGGTCTGCTGCTCGAAGAGCTCCCAGCACGGGGTCGAGACGACGCGGGTCGGCTTGCCCTGCGCCTGCAGGATGTCGCGGGCGGCGACGGCCACTGAGACTTCCGTGCCCGAGGCGAAGATCGTCACGGCCGCCTCACCGCCTTCGGCGGCCAGCAGTTCGTAGGCGCCCCTGGCCGACAGGTTCTCGCCGGCGGTGTCGCGCACGCCCGGCACCTTCTGGCGCGACAGGGCCATGACCGACGGGGTCGAGGCGTGCTGCAGGGCGATCTTCCAGCATTCGGCGGTCTCGACCGCGTCGGCCGGACGGAAGACCAAGAGGTTGGGGATGGCGCGCAGGGACGCGATCTGCTCGACCGGCTGGTGGGTCGGGCCGTCCTCGCCCAGGCCGATGGAGTCGTGGGTCATCACGTGGATGACGCGCGCCTGCATCAGGGCGCCCAGGCGGATGGCCGCGCGGCTGTAGTCGGCGAAGGCCAGGAAGGTGCCCGAATAGGGGATGAGGCCGCCGTGCAGGGCCATGCCGTTCATCGCCGCGGCCATGCCGAACTCGCGCACGCCGTAATGGACATAGCGGCCGGCGTAGTCGGGGGCGTCGAACGGCTGCATGCCCTTGACGAAGGTGTTGTTCGAGCCGGTCAGGTCGGCCGAGCCGCCGACCATATCGGTGACGGTCGGGATCAGCTGGTCCAGGGCCGCGCCGGAGTGAACGCGCGTGGCGTTGCCCGGCTTGGTCCTGGCGGCTTCGGCGATGTGGGCGTCCAAGGCCTCGAAGGCGTTTGCCGGCAGCTCGCCCTTGATGGCCCGGGCGAAGTCCTCGGCCAGGGGCGAGGCGGCGACCTTGGCTTCCCAGGCCTTGCGGACGCGGGCGCCGCGACGGCCGATGCTCTTCCAGGCTTTGGCGATGTCGTCCGGCACGGTGAACGGGGCGGCGTCCCAGCCCATGGCCAGGCGCGCATCGCGGATCTGGTCGTCGAACAGGGTGTAGCCGTGGCTATGGGGGTCGCCTTCCTTCGGGCCCGCGCCCTTGGAGATCAGGGTCTTGCAGGCGACCAGGGTCGGGCGGTCCTGCTTGGTGGCCCAGCGCAGGGCGGCGGCGATCTTGCCGTGGTTGTGGCCGTCGACGGCCTTGACCGCCCAGCCGGCGGCCTTGAAGCGGGCCAGCTGGTCGCCGGTCTCGGCGATGGTGGCCTCGCCGTCGATGGTGGTGTTGTTGTCGTCGAACAGGACCGTCAGCTTGTTGAGCTTCAGGCGGCCGGCGATGCTGATGGCCTCGTGGCTGACGCCTTCCATCAGGCAGCCGTCGCCGGCGATCACCCAGGTGCGGTGGTCCACCACGTCCTTGCCGAAGCGCGCGGCCAGATGGGCCTCGGCCATGGCCATGCCCACGGCGGTGGCCAGGCCCTGGCCCAGCGGGCCGGTGGTGGTCTCCACGCCCGGCGTGTGATGCACCTCGGGGTGGCCCGGGGTCAGCGAACCCCACTGACGGAAGTTCTCGATCTCCTTCATCGTCACGGCCTTGAAGCCGGTAAGGTGAAGCAGGGAATAGAGCAGCATCGAACCGTGGCCGGCCGACAGCACGAAACGGTCGCGGTCGGCCCAGTCGGGCTTCGCCGCATCAAACTTCAGGAACTTGCCCCACAGCACCGTGGCGACGTCGGCCATGCCCATGGGCATGCCCTGGTGGCCGGACTTGGCCTTGTGGACGGCGTCCATGGAAAGGACGCGGATCGCGTCGGCCATCTTGACGGGCGAAACGGGCATGGGAGTTCCGGGTTGTTCTTGTTTAGCGGGGCTGCGCGGGCCGCGAGTCGCACGATGACCCCCTGGGGTCAACCCGCGAGCCGGCCCGCGAGAGCTACCGGCGCCCTCGCGTGGGCGCTATGCAACAACGTCCGCAGGCGTTATAGCTGAGGACAGACTTATGCTCATTTTTAGCATAACCTCGAAAGGCCGGGTCGCTTGAGTTCTTCCTCGTTCTTCTCGCCCTACCGCCACGGCTTCGTCCGGGTCGCCACCGCGGTTCCCAAGGTCAAGCTGGCCGATCCAGCCGCCAATGCCCAAAGCGCCCTGGCCCTGGTGCGCCAGGCGGATGAGGCCGGGGTCGCGGTGCTGGTCCTGCCGGAGCTCGGCCTGACCGGCTACACGGTCGATGATCTGCTGCAGCAGGACGCCTTGCTGGACGCCGTCGAGGCGGCCATCGCCGCCCTGGCCCGCGAGAGCGCGGACCTCTCGCCGCTGTTCGTGGTGGGCGCGCCGCTGCGCGACGACGGCCGGCTCTACAACACCGCCGTCGCCATTCAGGGCGGGCGGGTGCGGGCGGTGGTCCCCAAGAGCTTCCTGCCCAACTATCGCGAATTCTACGAAAGGCGCTGGTTCACGCCGGGCGCAGGCGTCATTGGACGCACTCTGGAGCTGGCCGGCCAGGCGGTGCCCTTCGGGACCGACATCCTGCTGCGCAATCTTGCCGGTCCTGGGGGGGAAGCCGCCTTCACGGTCGGGATCGAGATCTGCGAGGACGTCTGGACCCCCGCCCCGCCCAGCACCGCCCAGGCCATGGCCGGGGCCGAGATCCTGCTGAACCTGTCGGCCAGCAACATCACCATCGGCAAGTCCGAGACCCGCCGTCTCCTGTGCGCCAGCCAGTCGTCGCGAGCCATCGCGGCCTATGTCTATTCGGCGGCGGGCGCGGGCGAGAGCTCGACGGACCTGGCCTGGGACGGCCATGTCGACATCCACGAGATGGGCAATCTGCTGGCCCAGAGTCCGCGGTTCTCGACTGGTCCGGTGATGGCCGTAGCCGACGTCGATGTCGCCCGCCTGCGGCAGGAACGCATGCGGGTGGGCAGCTTCGGCGACTCCATGACGTTGAATCCGCCCTCGGCGCCGTTCCGGATCGTCGGCCTGGAATTCACCCCGCCCGCCGGCGACCTGGCTCTGGTCCGGCCGATCGAGCGCTTCCCGTTCACCCCGTCCGACCCCGCCAAGCTGGCCGAGAACTGCTACGAGGCCTACAACATCCAGGTCCAGGGCCTGGCGCGCCGGGTCGAGGCCACGGGGTCGAAGAGCCTGGTGATCGGGGTCTCGGGCGGGCTGGACTCCACCCACGCCCTGATCGTCGCCGCCAAGGCCATGGACCAGCTGGGCCGGCCGCGCTCGGACATCCGCGCCTACACGATGCCAGGCTTCGCGACGTCGGAGGGCACGAAGTCAAACGCCTGGAAGCTGATGCGGGCCATGGGCGTCACGGCCGAGGAGCTCGACATCCGCCCGGCCGCCAAACAGATGCTGGCGGATCTGGACCACCCCTTCGCCAAGGGCGAGCCGGTCTATGACGTGACTTTCGAGAACGTCCAGGCGGGCCTGCGCACCGACTACCTGTTCCGCCTCGCCAACCATCACCGGGGCATGGTGGTGGGCACCGGCGACCTGTCGGAGCTGGCCCTGGGCTGGTGCACCTATGGTGTCGGCGACCAGATGAGCCACTACAACCCCAATTCCGGCGTTCCCAAGACGCTGATCCAGCACCTGATCCGCTTCGTGGCGGCCTCGGGCGACGTGGACGCGGCGACCAGCGATCTGCTGGAGGACATCCTCGCCACCGAGATCTCGCCGGAGCTGGTGCCGGGCGAGGAGGTCCAAGCCACCGAAAGCTTCGTGGGCCCCTACGCCCTGCAGGACTTCAACCTCTACTATCTGACCCGCTACGGCATGGCGCCGTCCAAGATCGCCTTCCTGGCCTGGACCGCATGGCATGACGCGGCGGCGGAAGCTTGGCCGGTCGGCATCCCGGACAACGCCAAGCGCGCCTACGACCTGGCCGAGATCACGCGCTGGCTGGAGCTGTTCCTGAAGCGGTTCTTCGCCAACCAGTTCAAGCGCTCGGCCATGCCCAACGGCCCGAAGATCTCGTCCGGCGGAGCCCTGTCGCCGCGCGGCGACTGGCGCATGCCCTCGGACGCGACGGCCGACGCCTGGCTGGCGGAACTTCGCGCGGGAACGCCCGTTCAAGCTTGAGCGCGAACAAGTCCAATAGGTCGCTGTTCCTCGGGGAGCGATGTGCTACCTCACGCCCAATGGAACGAAAGCGCCTAGTTTGGGGGAAGTTTTGACCGCTGTTTTTCCGGTGATCCTCTGCGGGGGATCGGGGACCCGTCTCTGGCCGGCCTCGCGTGCGGACCGTCCCAAGCAGTTCCTGAAGCTCATAGGCGATCGGTCCAGCTTCCAGGACACGATCATGCGGGTCATGGATCTGCCGGGCGCCGACGAGATCGTGGTGGTGACCGGCAAGGCCATGGCCGAGTTGGTCGAACGCCAAGCCCTCGAGCTGGGCGTCAAGCTGACCGTGATCATCGAGCCCGAGGCGCGCGATTCCGCGCCGGCCATCGCCGCCGCGGCGGCCTATGTGCGGTCGATCGCCCCCGAGGGGGTGATGCTGATGCTGGCGGCTGACCACCACATCGCCGAGCCGGAGATGTTCCGTGATGCGGCCCTGGTGGCCGTCGACGCGGCCCAGACCGGACTGATCGTGACTTTCGGGGTCAAGCCGACCTCGCCCGCGACGGGCTTCGGCTACATCAAGCCGGGCGAGCTCCTGCCAGGCGGGGTCAAGTCGGTGGCGGCGTTCGTCGAGAAACCCGACCTGGCCAAGGCTAAGGCCTATATCGACGACGGCTACTACTGGAACAGCGGCAACTTCGCCTTCACCGCCAAGACCCTGCTGGACGAACTGGCTAGTTTCGAACCGGCGATTCGCGACGGCGCGGTGGTGTCGGTCGACAAGGGCCGGCGGGAGGGCGTGCGGCTGTTCTTGGACCGCGAAGCGTTTGGCACCACGACCAAGAAGTCGCTCGACTACGCGGTCATGGAGCGCACGACTCGCGCCGCCGTGGCGCCGGCCGCCTTCACCTGGTCGGACCTGGGCGCCTGGGACGCCATCTGGGAGGCCTCGATCCGCGACGGCGCGGGCAACGCCGCCAGCGGCGACATCCACCTGATCGACGCCAGGAACGTGCTGGCCCGTTCGACAGGGCCCTTCGTGGGCGCGATCGGCGTGGAAGATTTGCTGATCGTCGCCGAGCCTGACGCCGTTCTGATTTGCCGCCGCGACGACGCCCAGGCGGTCAAGACCCTGGTCGATGTGCTCAAGGCCAGCGGGCGCGACATCGCCATGCGCCACGCCATCGCCTTCAGCGGTGGTGTCGAGCGCCAACCGGTCACCAGCGTCGGAGGCGCCGTGGTGCAGCTGTGGCGCATGGAGGCGGGGGCCGTGGCCGACCTGCCGGCGTGCTCGATACAGGTGCTGGACGGCGAGCTGGCCGGAGCGTCCGAGGTCTATGCAGCCGGGTCGCGCGAGGACATCCGCTCGCCCCTGCTGATCAAGGCCGCCGTGGCGACGACGGTCCTGGTCACGATCTGGCGCTGACCGCCCGGTCCAGCTCCAGGATCGCGCAGACGATGTGGTAGAACGAGCTGGCCGGCGCGGCCTCGTCGACGAAGGTCCCGTCGGCCTGCAGCTTGTCGCGCCACAGGCCCTTCACCGGCACGTCGAAATATTTGATCAGACCCTCGGCCCCCTCGGCGGCGGTAGTCCACCAGCGGTCGTCGCCGGTGGTCAGGGCGGCCAGCACCCCGGCCTTGATCCGCTCGGTCTGGGCCCACAGGCGGGCGACGTCGTCGTGCACGCTCATGTCGTCCAGCAGCGAGAAGATCGCCACGCCGCGCGCGGGATCGACGCCCGGCCCATCGCCGATGGCGATCATCCGCAAGGCGGCGGCGATGGCGTCGTCGCGGCCCGCCAGCTTGCCCCAGCGCAGCAGCAGCCAGGCCCATTCGAACTGGTGGCCGGGCTCGACGATCCGGCCCTGGACGCCGGGCGCGGGGTTCCAGTCGCCGTCGTAGTATTCGCGCAGGCCGCCGCTTTTGGGATCGATGAACTTGGCCAGGGCCAGTTCGGCGATCTCGTCGGCCATGGCGCGCCACTGCCTGTCACCTTGAGAGTCGCCGCCGGTCTCGACCCAGGCCAGGCTGGCCTCGAACAGGTGCATATGCGGGTTGGACAGCAGCGGCAAGGTGCGCGGCTTGCTCTCCTCGAAGCCGGCCACGGGGTGCTTGAGCGTGGCGTACAGCGCGTCGCGCAGGCTGGTCGCCAGGGCGGGCAGGTCAGTGCGTTCGGGCAGGACCGAGCTGGCCATGGCCAGGCCGAACAGGCCGAAGGCCTGGTCGTAGAGGTCGACCTTGTCGTCCAGCGGCGAGCCGTCGCTGGCCACCAGGGTGCGCATGAAGCCGTCCGGGCGGCGGTACTTGCTCAGATAGAAGTCGAGGCCATGCTCCAGGGCCTGCTTCCATGGGCCGTCCCAGCCCAGCAGGCCCGCCACGGCGTAGGAATAGATCTGGCGCGGCTGCACCCGGGCCCGGCGCGGCGCCTCCACCGGCGTCCCGTCCAGCGCGATCTTCTCGAAGAACCCGCCCTGCGCCTTGTCGGCGCCGACCTCCCACCAGACCGGGAAGGCGTGGTCCAGGGCCCAGGCCTTGAGGTCGTCGCGCAGGCGAACGAGGCGGGCGAAGTCGTCGGTCATCGGGGATCCTTGGAACGGGCCTTGGAACGGGCCTGGGGCTCGACGCCGTTCTAGGCCGTCGCGCCCGGGTTCGCCAACCCCACGGGCTTCCCCGCCTTGTGGCGCCGTCGACCGTGGCGTAAGGCGGGGCCATGTCCGGAAAACCGCCGCTGAGAGCCGTCTTCTTCGATCGCGACGGGGTGCTGAACCTCGATCACGGCTATGTCTGCGAGCCCGAGCGGCTGGACTGGATCGACGGCGCGCGCCAGGCGGTGGCGGCGCTGAACGCGGCCGGCGTGAAGGTCTTGGTCGTCACCAACCAATCGGGCGTGGCGAGGGGCTACTTCACCGAGGCCCAGGTCGATCTCTTTCATGCCGCCTTGCAGGCGGGGCTGGCTGCCGTGGGCGGCCGGATCGACGCCTTCTATGTGGCGCCCCATCACGAGAACGCCGTCGAGGATCGCTATCGCCATCCCGACCATCCGGACCGTAAGCCCAATCCCGGCATGATCCTGCGCGGCCTGGCTGACTGGTCGTTGAAACCGGACGAAACCGTCCTGGTCGGCGACAAGGGCTCGGACGTCGAGGCCGCCCGGCGAGCCGGGGTCGAGGGACTGCGGTTCCGCGGCGGCGACCTGTTGGCCTTCCTGCGCGAAAACCTGGGCGAGCGGTTCCCGTCCTAGGGCCTTTCCCGGCTTGGCGGGCGACCCCAGGGCGGATAAACGAGCCTGAAACCTCCAAGATAAAGCGCAGGCCCATGCAGATCTTCCTCGACAGCACCGACACCAAGGTCATCGCCGACCTGGCCGCAACCGGCCTGGTCGACGGCGTGACCACCAACCCCACCCTGATCGCCAAGGCCGGCCGCCCGATGCTCGAGGTGATCGCCGAGATCTGCGACCTGGTGCCCGGCCCCATCAGCGCCGAAGTCGCCGCCACCACCGCCGACGCCATGATCGCCGAAGGCAAGAAACTGGCCGGCATCGCCCCGAACGTGGTCGTGAAGATCCCGCTGACCCGCGACGGCCTGATCGCCTGCGCCGCCTTCGCCGGCGAGGGCATCTCGACGAACGTCACCCTGTGCTTCTCGCCGACCCAAGCCCTGCTGGCCGCCAAGGCCGGCGCGACCTTCGTCTCGCCGTTCATCGGCCGCCTGGACGACTACGGCTTCGACGGCATGGATCTGATCCGCGACATCCGCGCGATCTATGACAATTACGGCTACGAGACCGAGATCCTGGCGGCTTCGGTGCGCAACGTCGCCCACGTCAAGGACGCGGCCATCGTCGGCGCCGACGTGGTGACCATCCCGCCGGCCGTGTTCGGCGACCTGTTCAAGCATCCCCTGACCGACAAGGGCCTGGAGCAGTTCCTGAAGGACTGGGCGGGCACGGGCCAGTCGATCCTCTAGGATCGTCCAAAACGCATGCGATCGATGGACGACTCCGGAGCATTCCGGGGTCGTTTCATTTTGCACCTGCGAAGGTTGTTCGCATTTGCGAGTTCATGCGTTAAGGTCCGGGTAACCTCCCGGGAGCGCGCCCATGAACGCCGCTGACATCGCCGTCGAGATCTGCATCGCCTCCGCGGAAGAGGCGTTGCGCTTTTCGGGATTCGTCCAGGCCTTCCTGTCGCGCAACGGCTTCCCCTTCGTGATGATCCACAATGCGCCGGACCTGTCGGGCGAGCGCCGCAAGGTGGTGTTCGAGGACGCGGTGGTGGGCCGCAAGTTCGCCCGCGAATGGCGGATGGACCGGCTGTCGGCCTGTGGGGCGTGAGGCCGGGCAAGTGGCTGCGGCCAAGCTCGTGTAACGCTGTTTGCGCTTTCACGAAACCGGCCTAGATAGGGAGATCGTTTCTCTCTGTCGCCGAGTTGCGCCATGATCGACCCCAAATCCACCCTTCCACCGGTCGTCGGTTCCGCACTCGATCTGATCGGCCGCACGCCGATGATCGAGGTCAGCCACCTCGACACCGGCCCCTGCCGGCTGTTCCTGAAGCTGGAAAACCAGAACCCCGGCGGCTCGATCAAGGACCGCGTGGCCCGCTCGATGATCGAGGCGGCCGAGGCCGACGGCAGCCTCAAGCCTGGTGGCACGATCATCGAGGCGACGGCCGGCAATACGGGCCTGGGCCTGGCTCAGGTGGCGACCCTGAAGGGCTACAAGCTGATCCTGGTGGTGCCCGACAAGATGGCGCGGGAGAAGATCCTCCACCTGCGGGCCATGGGCGTGGATGTGCGCCTGACCCGCAGCGACGTGGGCAAGGGCCACCCCGAATATTACCAGGACATGGCCCAGAGCCTGGCCCAGTCGATACCGGGCGCGATCTACGTCAACCAGTTCGAGAACCCGGCCAATCCGAAGGCCCACGAGACCACGACCGCGCCCGAGATCTTCGAGCAGATGGACGGCGACATCGATGCGGTGGTCGTGGGCGTCGGTTCGGGCGGCACCCTGACCGGCGTCGGCCGGTTCATGGCCCGGCACTCGCCCAAGACGCAGATGGTGCTGGCCGATCCGGTGGGCTCGATCCTGTGCGACTACGTGGCGACCGGAACCTATGGCGAGGCCGGTTCGTGGATCGTCGAGGGCATCGGCGAGGACTTCATCCCGGACAACGCTCAGATGGACCTGGTCCGGAAGGCCTATTCGATCAGCGATCGCGAGAGCGTCGACACCGCCCGCCTGCTGTTGCGCAAAGAGGGCGTGCTGGCCGGCTCGTCCTCGGGCACTCTGCTGGCGGCGGCCCTGCGCTACTGCCGCGAGCAGACCGAGCCCAAGCGCGTGGTCACCCTGGTCTGCGACACGGGCGCCAAGTACCTGACCAAGATGTTCAACGATCTGTGGTTGGCGGCGCACGGCTTCGACCAGCGCGAGTTGCACGGCGACCTGCGCGACCTGATCGCCAAGCGCTACGCCGACGGCGGGGTGATCGCCATCGGACCCGACGACACCCTGCTGACCGCCTACAACCGCATGCGCAGCAGCGATATCAGCCAGCTGCCGGTGGTCGATCACGGCAAGCTGGTCGGCATCCTGGACGAAAGCGACATCCTGGCCGCGGTCGAGGGCGCGGACGATGATCGTGGGCCCAAGTTCAAGACCCTGGTCGGCAAGGCCATGACCAAGGCGGTCAACACGCTTCAGTCGACGCAAGGCGTCGACGCCCTGCCGGAAGTGTTCGACCGCGACGAGGTGGCCCTGGTCTGCGACGGCGACGAGTTCGTGGGGGTGATCACCCGCGTCGATCTGATCAACCACTTGCGCCTGGCGAGCTAGGCCTGATCCAGACCGCGCCCGCCTTGCCGGGCGGCCTCGTCCGCACCACTCTTCACGACGCCCCCTCGCGCGGCGTTCAAGGACCTTCCATGACCGACATCCCCGGCAAGAACCGCCTGGCGTTTTCCACCCGCACGATCCACGGCGGCCAGTTCCCCGATCCGACGACCGGGGCGGTGATGGTCCCGATCTACGCGACCTCGACCTACGTCCAGTCCAGCCCGGGCGAGCACAAGGGCTTCGAATACAGCCGCAGCCATAACCCCACACGCTTCGCCTTCGAGCGCTGCATCGCCGACCTGGAGAGCGGCACGGCCGGCTTCGCTTTCGCCTCGGGCCTGGCGGCGGCCTCGACGATCCTGGAGATTCTGGACAGCGGCGCGCACGTGATCGCCAGCGACGACCTCTACGGCGGCTCGTTCCGGCTGTTCGACAAGGTGCGCAAGCGCTCGGCCGACCTGACCTTCAGCTTTGTCGACATGGGCGACCTGGCGGCCATCGAGGCGGCGATCACGCCCCAGACGAAGATGATCTGGGTCGAGACGCCGACCAACCCGATGCTGCGCCTGGCGGATCTTTCCGGCATCGCGGCCCTGGCCAAGAAGCATGGCCTGATCACCGTGGCCGACAACACCTTCGCCAGCCCGTTCGTCCAGCGGCCGCTGGAGCTGGGCTTCGACATCGTCATGCACTCGGCCACCAAATATCTGAACGGCCACTCCGACGTGGTGGCGGGCGTGGCGGTGGTCGGCGACAACGCCGAGATCGCCGAGAAGCTGAAGTTCCTGCAGAACGCCGTGGGCGCGGTGCTGGGGCCGTTCGACAGCTTCCTGGCCCTGCGCGGGGTCAAGACTCTGGCCCTGCGCATGCAGCGGGCCTGCGACAGCGCCCTGGCCATCGCCAAGTGGCTGTCCACCCGCAAGGACGTCGCGCGGGTGATCTATCCGGGCCTGCCCACCCATCCGCAGCACGACCTGGCCAAGCGCCAGATGCTGGGCGGCTTCGGCGGGATCATCTCGGTCGAGCTGAGGGGCGACGTGAACACGGCCAGGCGGATGCTGGAGCGCACGCGCCTGTTCACGCTGGCCGAGAGCCTGGGCGGGGTCGAGAGCCTGATCGAGCACCCGGCCATCATGACCCACGCCTCGATCCCGGCCGATCAGCGCGCGGCCCTGGGCATCTCCGACACCCTGATCAGGCTTTCGGTTGGGATCGAGGACTGCGAGGACCTGATCGCCGACCTTTCCGAGGCCCTAGGTGGGACAGGGGCAGCCTGAACAGGTGATGCTCGGCGTCGCCGGGCATGGCCGGCGACGGGTCCGGCGCCTTGGACGGACGCGGCGGCGGCAGGACCCGGGTCGGGTCCTCGGCCCAGAGATGGGCGGCCAGCATCAGGTCGGTCTTGACCGGGCCGTAGTCCTCCTTGGCCGTCCAGACGCGGATCGCGGCCTGGGCGAAGACTTCGGATAGGTCCACGACCTCTATCATCGGGGCCGGGTCCTTGCGGACACGAGGGTCGCCCTCGGCCCGTTCGCGCATCTTCTGCAGCACCGTCACCAGGTCGGTCTTCAGCGGCACCTTGAAGACCACGTCGGCCCGGCGGTTACGATGGGTCGAGTAGTTGAGGATGACGTCGCCGAACACCTTGCTGTTGGGGATCATCACCTTGACGTTGTCGGGGGTGGCGATCTCGGTGAACAGTAGGTCCAGCGACTTGACCGTGCCCTGGCGGGTCGAGGTCTCGATGACGTCGCCCACCTTGTAGGGGCGGAACAGCAGGATCATCACCCCGGCCGCCACGTTCGACAGCGCGCCCTGCAAGGCCAGGCCGATGGCCAGGGAGGCCGCGCCCAGCACGGCGATGATGGAGGTCGTCTGTACGCCCACCTGCTGCAGCACCGCCACCAGGCCCACGGCGACGATGGCGTAGCGCACCAGGGACGAAACGAAGCTCTCCAGGGTCGGGTCGGGGTTGTTGCGATGCATCCGGCTCAGGGCGCGTTTGGCCACGCCCGCCAGCCAGCCGGCCACCCAGAAGGTGACGACCAGGATCAGGGTGGCGACCACCAGATTCACCGCCACCTTGCCCAGCCAGTCGAGGAAATGTCCGAACATCGTCTCGTCGGCTTTCACGTTGGCGAGGGAGGGAAGCGTGGTGTCGGCGGGGATCAGGCTCGGCTTGGTCTGCATGAGTCTCTCGATGGCGCCCCCGCGCCACGCCGTCAACGAACCAGCCTTGGGCCTGTTCCGAGCATGGCGCCGCTTCGCCCCGTGGAAACACTCAGTTACATCAATTGGCTCGAAACCGTCGCGAACCGCCTCTAAGAGCGCCGCCCATGAGCATGTCCTTCATCGACCTCGCCGCGCAGCAGCGCCGGATCCGCGCCAAGATCGACACCGCCGTCGCCGCCGTCCTCGACAGCGGCGCCTATGTGATGGGCCCGCAGGTCCGCGAGTTCGAGGCCAAGCTGGCCGCGTTCGGCCAGGCCAAGCTGGCCCTGTCCTGCGCCAACGGCACCGACGCGATCGCCCTGCCGCTGATGGCCTGGAACATCGGTCCCGGCGACGCGGTGTTCTGCCCGTCGTTCACCTTCGCCGCCACGCCGGAAGTCGTGCCTTGGGTCGGGGCGACGCCGGTGTTCGTCGACGTGCTGCCCGACACCTTCAACCTCGATCCGGCCAAGCTGGAAGCCGCCATCGCCGGCGTGAAGGCCGAGGGCAGGCTGACGCCCAAGGTGGTCATCGCCGTCGACCTGTTCGGCCAACCCGCCGACTATCCGGCGATCAAGGCCATCTGCGACCGCGAAGGCCTGAAGCTGATCTCCGACAGCGCCCAAGGCTTCGGCTGCACCCTGGACGGCAAGCATCCGCTGCATTGGGCGGACGTGGCCACCACCAGCTTCTTCCCGGCCAAGCCGCTGGGCTGCTACGGCGACGGCGGGGCGGTGCTGACCAACGACCAGGATCTGTGGGACCTGATGGACAGCTTCCGGGTGCACGGCAAGGCCGTGGCCCCCGACCTGGTTGGCCTCACCTTCGACCACGACACCAAGTACCTGAACACCCGCATCGGCATGAACTCGCGGCTGGACACGATCCAGGCGGCAATCCTGATCGAGAAGCTGGCGATCTTCGCCGAGGAGATCGAGTTGCGTCAGGTCGTGGCCGGCCGCTACGCCGACAGCCTGAACGGCGTGGTCATCGCCACGCCCAAGGTCATCGACGGCGGCGTCTCGGTCTGGGCCCAGTACGTGATCGAGCACGAGAACCGCGACGGCTTGGCGGCCCACCTGAAGACCCAAGGCATCCCGACGGCCGTCTACTACCCCGTACCGATGCACGTGCAGGCGCCCTATGCCGGCTTCCCGCGTGGGGCCGGCGGCCTGCCGGTGACCGAGGCCAAGGCCGAGACGGTGCTGGCCCTGCCGATGCATCCGTATCTGTCGGAAAGCGACCAGCAGCGGATCATCGACGCGATCCGGGCCTTCAACGGCTAGGTTTCGGCGCCCGTCCGTTGGCGGGCGCGCGGCTCTGCCCTATATCGCGACGGTCGCGTCTCGCGCCCGCCGGCGCTTCGGCGTTCCGGCCCGGTGAAAAGCGTCATGTCGAACAGTCCGCCCGTTGCTTCCGCTCGCCCCCATCCCGGCATGGGCTTCGGCCAGTTCGTCGCCCTGATCGCGGCGATGATGGCCACCAACGCCCTGGCCATCGACTCGATGCTGCCGGCCATGCCGCAGATCGGACACGCCCTGGGCGTGGCGACCGACAACGAGCGGCAGTGGATCCTGACCGCCTATCTGCTGGGCTTCGGCGCGGCCCAGATCGTCTACGGCCCGCTGGCCGACCGCTATGGCAGGAAGCCGGTGCTGCTGGTCGGTCTGGCCCTGTACGTGGTCTTCGCCGCCCTTTGCGCCTTTTCGACCTCGTTCGAGATGCTGCTGATCGCCCGCGCCCTTTGCGGCGTTGGGGCGGCGGCTACGCGGGTGCTGTCGGTGTCGATCGTCCGCGACTGTTACAGCGGCCGGCAGATGGCGCGGGTGATGTCGCTGTCTTTCATCGTCTTCCTGGGCGTGCCGATCATCGCCCCCTCGGTGGGCCAGGCCATCCTGCTGGTCGCGCCCTGGCCGTGGGTGTTCGGCGTGCTGGCGATCTTCGGCCTGGCGGTGATCGCCTGGTCGTGGGTCAAGCTGCCAGAGACCCTGCACCCGGAGGACCGCACGCCTCTGGCCGCCGGACCGGTGCTGGCGGCCTTCAAGGTCTGCCTGACCAACCGCGTCGCCGTGGGCTACACCCTGGCCGCCACCCTGGTGCTGGGCGGGTTGTTCGGCTTCCTCAACTCGGCCCAGCAGGTGTTCGTCGACGTGCTGGGGGCCGGCAAGCTGTTCACCCTGATCTTCGCGGCTATCGCCGGCGGCATCGCGGTCTCGTCCCTGCTCAACTCGCACATCGTCGAGCGCCTGGGCATGCGCCTGGTCTCGCACGTCTCGCTGATGGGCTATCTCGGCTTCGCGGTGGTCCACGCCCTGGTCGCCTTGAGCGGTCACGAGACCCTGTGGACCTTTTCCCTGCTGCAGGCGGGGATGATGTTCTGCTTCGGCATGGTGATGTCGAACTTCGGTGCGATCGCCATGGAGCCCCTGGGCCACCTGGCGGGCACGGCGGCCTCGGTGCAGGGCTTCATCACCACGATCTTCGGGGCCCTGTTCGGCTTCTGGATCGGCCAGCTGTTCGACGGCACGACCGTGCCCCTCACCCTCGGCTTCGCCGGTTTCGGGCTCGCGGGCCTGGTCGCCGTGCTGATCACCGAGAAGGGCCGGCTCTTCCACGCGGGCTCTGGCGCCCCGGCCGCCGAGGGGGCCTTCCACTAGCTAGTCCAGCATCCGCTCCAGGGTCGTCAGCTCGTCGGCCTCTCGGGACGGCTTGTCCCAGCGTATGCGGTTGATGCGGGGGAAGCGCATGGCCACGCCGGACTTGTGGCGGGTCGAGCGCTGCAGCCCCTCGAAGGCCACCTCGAACACCAGACCGAACTCCATATCGGCCCGCACCGACCGCACCGGGCCGAAGCGCTCGACCGTGTGATCGCGCACGAACTTGTCGATCTGCTTCAGCTCCTCGTCGGTGAAGCCGAAATAGGCCTTGCCGACGGGGGTCAGATGGCGTGTCCCGGTCTCGTCCTCGCGCCAGACCCCGAAGGTGTAGTCGGAGTAGAAGCTGGACCGCTTGCCGTGGCCGCGCTGGGCGTACATCAGCACCGCGTCGATCAGGCGGGGATCGCGCTTCCACTTGAACCACGGACCCTTGGGCCGGCCCGGCTCATAGACGCTGTCCCAGCGCTTGAGCATCAGGCCCTCGGCGATGGCCGGATCGCCCGCCGGCGGATCGGCGCGCAGGGCGGCCAACTCCTGCCAGGTCGCGAAGGGTTGGATCGGCGACAGGTCGATGCGTGGACTGGCGGCTTTCGCGACGAACGCCTCCAAGCGCTTCCGCCGTTTGGCGAACGGCAGGCCGCGCAGGTCGGTTTCGCCCTCCAGCAGCAAGTCGTAGGCGCGGATGCCTGCCGGGAAGGCCGCCAACTGCTTGGCGTCCACCGTCTTACGGTTCAGCCGCTGCTGCAGGTCGGCGAAGCTGGCCACGGCGCCGTCGCGCAGCACCAGCAGCTCGCCGTCGATCGCGCCCTCGAAGGTCAGGGCCTCCAGCACGTCCGGGAAAGTCGCCGAAATGTCGTCGCCGGTCCGGGTGTAGAGCCGCCTCTCGCCGCGCTCGCTGACCGCCTGGACGCGGATGCCGTCCCACTTCCATTCGGCGGCATAGTCGTTGGGGTCAAGCTTCTCGAAGTCCACGGCCTCGTCGATCGCCTGGGCCAGCATCACCGGCCGGAAACGCCCGGGCGCGTCGGGCGAGGGCTGCTCGGATCGACCCTCCAGCCAGGCGAACAGGTCGCCGTAGGGCGGGGTCATGGCGTGCCAGACCTCCTCGACCTGGCCGATCTCCACCTGGCCGAAGTCGGCGCAGGCCTGCTTGGCCAGCCGCGCCGAGACACCCACCCGCAGGCCGCCGGTCATCAGCTTCAAGAGGGCCCAGCGGCCGTCGGCGTTCAGGGCGTCCAGCCAGCCCTCGATCAGCCGCTGGACCTCGGCGCGCGAGGCGGTGCGCAGGCTCTCGACTACTTCCGACAGGTCCGGCTCGCGGTTGGCGCCGGGCCGCGCGGGCCAGACCAGGGCGACGGTCTCGGCCAGGTCGCCGACATAATCGTAGGACCAGGCGAACAGCTGGGGGTCCATCCGGCTTTCCACCGCCTTGCGGATGAAGGCCGGCTTGGCGGCGTTGAACGACAGCGCGCCGGTCAGGGCCGCCAGCACCCAGCCGCGCTCGGGATCAGGCGTCTTCGCCAGGAAGTCCTTGATCAGGGTCAGCTTGGCGTTGCGCGAGCTGGTCAGGGACAGCCGGTCGAGGAGATGTGCGAAGGCGCGCATGGGAAGAGAATGTCGCGCCTCGGCGACGGTTCAAGAGGGACGGGTCTTGTGAACAAATCAAACAGATGTTTGAATTCGATGTTCCTGGAGATCGGTCATGAGCTTTCAGCCGCCCGAACCCTTCGTCCCCCATCCCCGCAGGAGCCCGCTGACCACGCCGTGGGAGCCGATCTACGCCGACATCCGTGACGACCGCTGGGTGCTGGCGGTGGAGGTGCGCGAGGCGCACACCAATTCGCGCGGCAACCCGCACGGCGGTCTGCTCGCCGCCCTCGCCGACAACGCCATGGGCCTGTCGTGCGGGGTGGTGCTGACTCGGCTGAAGATCCCCAGCAAGGGCCTGATCACCGTCTCGCTGGGCCTGGACTACATCGCCGCTGCCCAGTTGGGTCAGTGGCTGGCTTTCGACACCGACTTCATCAAGCCGGGCAAGAGCCTCTGCTACGCCGAGGCCACGGTGCGGGCCGACGACAAGCCGGTGGCGCGAGCCCGGGCGACGTTCAAGGTGGTTTAGGCGAGGTCGTCGAGACGCCTACTCGCCCTCTTCCTCGTCATAGCCCACCAGACGCAGCGCGCGGGCGGGGAGGCCCTGGAGTTCGCACCAGCGCTCCAGGGCCTCCTCGCGGCCGTGGGTGATCCACACCTCGCCGGGGCGCAGCTCGTCGAGGGTGGCGGTCAGCTCATCCCAGTCGGCGTGGTCGGAGAGGATCAGCGGCAGCTCGACGCCCCGCTGGCGGGCCCGCGCCCGCACGCGCATCCAGCCGCTGGCGAAGCAGTCGACCGGATCGGGGAAGCGCCGCGACCAGCGGTCGGCCAGGGCCGAGGGCGGGGCGACGATGATCGCGCCTTCGAAGTCCTTCTTGTTCCCGGTCGTGGCGGGAGCCAGCGGGCCTAGGTCGACGCCGTGGCGTTCATAAAGCCGGTTCAGCCGGTCCATGGCCCCGTGCACGTGGATCGTCCTGTCCCAGCCGGCCTCGCGCAGCAGCCGGATCACCCGCTGGGCCTTCCCCAGGGCGTAGGCCCCGACGATGTGGCTGCGCTCGGGGAACTGCTCGACCGACTTCAGCAGGGCGGCGATCTCGCCCTTGTCGTCGGGATGGCGAAACACCGGCAGGCCGAAGGTCGCCTCGGTCACGAACACGTCGCAGGGCACGGGCTCGAAGGTCGGGCAGGTGGGGTCGCGGCGGCGCTTGTAGTCGCCGGAGACGACGATGGTCATGCCCTTCCAGCGCACCACCACCTGGGCCGAGCCCAGCACGTGGCCGGCCGGGACCAGGCTGACCTCGACGCCGTTGTGGGTGAAGGTCTCGCCGTAGGCCACGGGATGACGGCGGCCGGCGAAGTCCTCGCCGTAGCGCTCGGCCATGATCGCTAGGGTCTCGGGCGTGGCGGCCACCACGCCGTGTCCAGCCCGGGCGTGGTCGGCGTGGCCGTGCGTGATCACCGCCCGGTCCACCGGCTGGACGGGGTCGATGTAGAAGCCCCCGGGCGGGCAATAGAGCCCGTCGGGCTTCGGACAGATCAGGTCCTGCGGTTTCATCGGCTGGATATGGGAACGCGCCTGGCTATAAACCTATCCCCATGAGTACGGACCTTAGCGCGGGCGAACAGCATCGACTGATCGCCAACACCATGAACGAGGGCAGCCCCCAGGCGCGGGCCCTCGGGTTCCAGACCCTGGAGATCGGCGATGCGGTCGCCATCCTCAAGGTCCCCTATCGTCCGGAGATCGTCGGAGACCCCGAGACGGGGGTGATCGCCGGCGGAGTGGTGACCACTTTGCTCGACCACGCCAGCGGCCAGGCGGTGCATGCCGCCCTGGCCCAGTGGACCTCGATCGCCACCCTGGACCTGCGCATCGACTACATGCGGCCGGCCGAGCCGGGGCGCGACGTCCTGGCCCGGGCCCACTGCTACAAGGTCACCCGCTCGGTCGCCTTCGTGCGGGCCGTGGCCTACGAGGACGACCCCGACGACCCGGTCGCCGCCGCCCAGGCCGCCTTCATGCTGGACTCCAGCGCCGGCAGGAAGCCGGGCGCCAATCTCAAGCCGCCGCGCGGCGCTCGCAACGGAGACGCCGTATGAGCGACGCCGCCACCCGCCTGGGCGCCGTGCTGGGCTCGATCCCCTACGCCCGGTTCATCGGCATGCACGCCGAACTGGCCGGCGACGAGATGACGGCCATCCTGCCGTTCTCCGACCACATCGTCGGCAATCCCCTGCTGCCGGCCATCCACGGCGGAGTGCTGGGCGCCTTCATGGAGATGACCGCTCTGGCCCAGCTGTCGGTGGCCGAGCCGCTGAAGCGCCAGCCGCGGACCATCGACGTCTCGATCGAGTACCTCCGCTCGGGCCGGCCCCTGACCACTTTCGCCCGCGCCCAGATCAAGAAGGTCGGCCGGCGGATCGCCAATGTCCACGTCGAGGCCTGGCAGGAGCAGCGCGCCGCCCCGATCGCCGCCCTGCGGGGTCATTTCCTGTTGACCGCCGCCGACGAGTGATCAACCCGCTGAACGATGGTATCAAAGGTAAAAGTTTCCCCTGCAACGTTTTAAAGCCATCACATTACACCTATGTAATGCGGGTTTGCGGCATCAATGTTTCTTAAAAACGCTTCATGAAGCAAAGGTAACGGGTATTCACCATCCCGCGGGCCTATACCCCTGATCACCGGACGCGGTCGTCGCGCCGGACTTTCAGGGAACCAAGACAATGACCTTCTCGAACAACGCCATCTCGGGTTTCGCCAGCATCGTTCTGGCCATGCTGCCCCTCGTCGTGATCGCCGGTTCGCTCGTCACGAGCTTCTAAGTGATCGGCGCGTAGACTCCACCGGATCGCGACCCCCAGGCTTCGAGAGCCTTTCGGGCCGCCCGGTGGAGAAGGGCGTGACGATGCGCCAATCGATCGATGTCGGCGTCGTATCCGCCGCCGATCACCCCCGCCACGGGGATACCCCTTTCCAGACATGAGCCCAGGACGAACGCCTCGCGCCGCGCCAGGCCGTCGTCGCTCAGGCTGAGACGTCCCAGTTTGTCGTCCGCGTGCGGATCGACCCCGGCGTTGAAGAACACCAGGTCCGGCGCCGTCCGGGCCAGCAGGTCCGGCAGGATCTCTCTCAGCTTTTCCAGATAGGCCGCGTCGCCCGTGCCGTCGGCCAGGTCGATGTCGAGGTCGCTGACCGCCTTGCGGGCCGGGAAGTTCTTCTCGGCGTGCATCGAGAAGGTGAAGACGCTGGGATCGTCCTCGAAGATGCGGGCCGTGCCGTCGCCCTGGTGAACGTCGAGGTCCACCACCAGCACCCGGCCGACCTTGCCCTCGGCCAGCAGCCGACGCGCCGCCACCGCCACGTCGTTGAACACGCAGAAGCCCGCGCCGGTGTCGGCCTGGGCGTGATGGCTGCCGCCGGCGGTGTTGCAGGCGACGCCGTGCTCCAAGGCCAGCCGAGCGGCGGCCAGGGTGCCGCCCACCGCCGCCTGGGCCCGCTTGGCCACCGAGTCCGTATTGGGCAGGCCCACGCGCCGCGCCACATCGGCCGGCAGGGTCAGGTCGATCACCCCGCGCACATAGGCCTCGTCATGGACCAGCAGCAGGCTCTCCAGGTCGATCGGCTCGGGCAGGACGAAGCCGGCGGGACCGGCCACGCCCTCGGTTTCCAGCACCGCCGCCAGCCGCGAGAACTTGTCCATCGGGAACCGGTGCCCCGCCGGCATCTCGGCGCGGAAGGCGGGGTGGTGGATGATCGGCGGGACAGACGGGGAGGGCGCGGCCATCGACGAACGATGGGGATCGCGAGGCGCGTGTGCAACCGTGCACTTGCCCTGCCCCGCTTGCGCGCCTATCGCACTGCATCATGCGCACGCCCGAGAACCTCGCCGAAATCCTGACCCTCGAACCGATCGAGGTGAACCTGTTCCGGGGCGTCAGCCCCAATGACGGCTTTCCCCGCATCTTCGGCGGCCTGGTCATCGCCCAGGCCCTGATGGCGGCCTATCGCACGGTGCCCGACCGCATCTGCCACTCGCTGCACGCCTATTTCATCCGCCCCGGCGATGTGAACGCCCCGGTGCTCTACGAGGTCGAGCGCGCGCGCGACGGCGGCACTTTCACCACCCGCCGGGTGGCGGCGATCCAGCACGGCGAGCAGATCTTCAACCTGGCCGCCTCGTTCCAGACTCCCGAGGAGGGGCTGGAGCACCAGGCGGACATGCCCGAGGCGCCCGATCCCGAGAGCCTGCCGACCGAGGCGGAGTACCTGCGCTCGCTGGGCGACGACCTGCATCCGCGCTTCGTCAAGCTGGCCGAGTTCCCTCGGCCCGTGGACCTGCGCTGGGTCGATCCCCAGCACCCGACCAAGCCCACGCCCAAGCCCTCGACCAAGCAGGTCTGGATGCGGGCCAAGGCCCCGATCGGCGACGACATCCGCGCCCAGCAGTGCGCCCTGGCCTACGCCTCGGACATGGCCTTCATGGAAAGCGCCCTGCGTCCGCACGGCCTGATCTGGACCACGCCCGGCCTGCAGGCCGCCAGCCTGGACCACGCCATGTGGTTCCACCATCCGTTCGACTTCAACGACTGGATCCTGTTCTCGCAGGACAGCCCCTCGGCCTCGCAGGGCCGCGGCCTGGTGCGCGGTCAGATGTACACCCGCGACGGCAAGCTTGTGGCCTCGGTGGCCCAGGAATGCCTGATGCGGGTGCGGAAGTAGGTTAGGCGGGCTCGCCGCCGACGCTGATCGTCGCCACCCCCGCCTGGGCCAGTCCGCGCAGCAGCGAGGCGACGTGCATGGCGACCGTCAGATCACCGGCCAGAGCCATGCGTACGGCTTCGGCGGGCGGAACCCAGAACCGCTCGATGCGCTCGGTGGGGTCATCCTTCGGCTCGGCCACCTGGACGACATCGCGCGCCAGCAGGGTGTGGACCCGGTTGGTGTGGGTGCCGGCGTTGGGGCGAGACTCGCCCACATAGCTGATCGTCCCGGCGCAGCCCGTCTCTTCCAACAGTTCGCGCGCGCCGCTGATGCAGGGGTCGCTGTCGCCCGGATCCATACCGCCGGCCGGCAGCTCGATCGTGAACCCGCCGAACGCGTGCCGATACTGGCGGACCAGCAGCACGTTGTCCTGGGCGTCTAGGGCGACCACCTCGACCC
>JAGIBE010000217.1 GCA_017744495.1 Caulobacter sp.
GAATATAACCATATAGTTATGGAACTGATAAGTTATGGAAATCCGGCGACGCTGGACGCCACCTTCGCCGCCCTGGCCGATCCGACCCGGCGCGCCATCCTGGCGCGGCTGGCGACGGGCGAGGCCTCGGTCGGTGAGCTGGCCGCTCCCTTCGCCATGAGCCAGCCGGCGATCTCCAAGCATCTGAAGGTGCTGGAGAAGGCCGGCCTGGTCTCGCGGGGCCGCGACGCCCAGCGCCGTCCGGTGCGGGTGGAGGAGAAGCCCCTGGCCGAGGCCACCGCCTGGCTGGAGGCCTACCGCCGGACGCTGGAAGCCAACTTCCAGCGCCTCGACGCCCTGCTCGACGAACTGAAAACCACCCAAGGGCGCTGAAGCCGCCCTCCGCGCAATCCAGAAGGAGAAGACCCATGCCCGCCAAGCTGACCGTCGATACGCCCGACGACCTGAGGATCGTGATCACCCGCGGCTTCGACGCCTCCCGCGACCTGGTGTTCGCGTGCATGACCAAGCCCGACTTGGTGAAGCGCTGGATGACCGGCCCGCCCGGCTGGACCATGCCGGTCTGCGAGATCGACCTGCGGGTCGGCGGCAAGTACCGCTACGTCTGGCGCAACACCGAGGGCCAGGACATGGGCATGGGCGGCGTCTATCGCGAGATCGTCGCTCCCGAACGGATCGTCAGCAGCGAACTGTTCGACGAGGACTGGACCGGCGGCGAGACCATCGCCACCCAGGTCCTCACCGAGCGCGACGGCCGCACCACCCTGACGACGACGGTGGTCTACAGCTCGGCCGCCGCTCGCGACGCCGCTCTGAAGACCGGCATGACCGAGGGCATGGAGATGGGCTACGCCAATCTCGACGCCCTGCTCGAGACCGTCTGACGGCCGCGATCCGCGACGAGGGGCGAAAAATCTGACCTGGCGATGTCGCGCCGGGCGCTCCTCGAACGTCTTCCACTCAACAGCATGCGAGGAGACCGTCGATGAGTGAACTTGCCCTGCGCACCACGCCCCTGAGCATCGGCCGTAGCGTGCTGGCGGTGATCGCCGGCTTCCTGGTTGTGGTGGTGCTATCCACCGCTACCGACGCCGTACTGCACGCCACCAAGGTCTATCCGCCGCCGGAACAGGGGATGCACGATCCGCTGCTGAACCTGCTGGCCCTGGCCTATCGCAGCGTCTTCACCCTGGCCGGAGGCTGGCTCACCGCCAGACTGGCGCCTAACACTCCGCTGCGCCACGCCTTCATCCTGGGCGTGCTGGGCCTGATCGCCGGGACGGCGGGCGTGATCGCCACCTGGAACCTGGGCCTGGGACCGCGCTGGTACCCGATCCTGCTAGCCGCCACCGGCCTGCCCCTGTGCTGGATTGGCGGCTGGCTGGCCGTGCGAGGACGAGAACGATGAGGCTGTCGCGCAGTTGGGGCGTGGCGGTGGAAGCCGTCGCGCCGGATGTCGCCGCTGTATCGCGCGCCGCTGTCCGGGACGACGACGGCGGGGACTACTTGCTGACGCCCACCTTAGTCGCGCGTTGCAGCAGCAGCCTATCCCGGTCACCGCCCTTGGTGGCCCAACCGTCGGCTCCCAGCTTGTGGAAGACATAGACGGACTTCCGCGTAGCGTCGGCCATGACGATGTCGCCGTTGTCCGCCACTCGCCAGGCATAGAGTTCTTTCCAGCGCGGCACGGCCTTGGCGCAGGCCTTGGTCGCCACCAACTGGTAGCCGCCGATCACTCCCGCCGCGTTGAACTTGACGGTGCAGACATGGGCGCCCTCCCCGTCCTTGCCGACGCTCCAGGCGCCGACATAGGCCTTGGGACCGGTGGGCATGGGCGGTTCGGCCTTGTGCTTGGCGTCAACGATCCAGTTGGGGCCCTGGGCCTGGCTCAGGCCAGGAATGGCCAGCGCCAAGGTCGCCAGCAAGATGATCATGCGCATAAGAGCCCCCTCCGTTCGACCGGAGGGGATCACGACCGCCTCAACACGTCCAGCGTGAGGATTTCAGGCAGCGCGAGGATCAGCCCCGCTCGACCAGCACCCCGGGCCGGGCGGCGTCCAGGCCGAAGGTGACCGGCAGGTGGCGCACGTGCGGGGTCTGCAGGTTCAAAGCCTTGGCCCCGCGCGCCACGGCTAGCTTGCCCAACGCCATGGGGCCGAAGCCGTCCTGGATGCGCGGCCGCAGGCCCGCGCGCCGGCGCAGCACGCCGTTGGCGTAGATGACGTTGGCCCGCATCAGGGCCGGCGGGGTCATGAATTCGATCGAGATCGAGACGTTCAGCATCGGGCCGTTCTCGATCCGGTGCGGGGCGTTCTGGCGCCAAGTGACCATCTTGCCGGGAGTCAGGTCCACGCACTGCGCGCCCGCGTCCCAGGCTGGATCGAAGGCGAACTGCTCGGCCGTCTCCTTCAGGACGATCTTCTCCAGCGCCAGCTCGCCCACATAGGGATCAGCCACCGGATAGACCCAGACCTTCTTCTGGCCGCGGATCTGCCACAGCGACACCAGCGGCACGTCCAGGTGATAGAAGACTTGGGCGTTGGCGCTGCTGATCAGCACGCCGAGGTCGCGCTTGAAGGTCTTCAGGCCGGGAACCCGGCCTTCCTTTTCGGCGAAGATCTCGTCGCACAGGGCGGCGTACTCCGGGACGAAGTCGTTTGTCTTGCGCAGGTTCAACCAGATGCGGCCGGCCTGGGCTGCCTCTAGCAACTGGTCGCCGGTCAGGTTCCCCGCCGCGCCCTTGCGCCAGGTCGTCCAGGCCTTGGGGTCCTCGCCCATGGTGAAGACGCCCAGGTGCTCGCGCGGATACTGGTCCAACAGGCGCGCCAGGCCCTCGTCGTCGAACATCGGCCGCTCGTGCAGGCCGTGCTGGAAGACCAGGTTCTCGCGGCCGAAGGCCTTGGCCTTGCTGTCGGTCCAGTCGGTGATGATGCTCACGACGCGGTCCTTCCGTAGAAGTGGATCTTGAACGGGCCCCACCACAGGGTCTTGCCCAGGCCGCGCGCGGCGCGGTCCAGCCACTCGGCGCGGTCGCCCGCCCGGATCAGCCATTTGAAGCCGGCCACCAGGCCGAACAGCGCGCCCTGCACCACGCCCACGGCCATCCAGCGGGCCACCCCCATGCGGTCGGGCGGGCTGGCGGCGGCGCAGTGCGAGGTCGGGCCCTGGCCGTAGGCGAAGGCGCGGCGGATCGTGTAGTCCAGGCTCAGGCGGTCGGGCACGGGGTCTTCCCAGACCCAGGCCGCCGGCTCCCAGGCGAAGCGCGCCCCACCGGCCTTCATGTGGCCGAACAGCATGTCGTCCTCGCCGCCGATGTGATTGCGCTCCACGGCGAAGGGCGCGACCGGATCGGGCAAGGCGGCGCGGCGCAGCAGGCTGTCGCCGCAGCCGTAATAGTGGTCGATGATCCCGGCCTCGTCGGGACCCAGGCGCGAGAAGAAGCGCTCCAGATAGTCGCGGTGGGCGGTGACGGCGGCCGGCGCCCGCGCCCGGACAGGACCGAACACGACGTCGGCCTCGTAGCGCGCCTGGGCCGCCAGCAGGGCCGCCAGCCAGCCGGCCGGGGCTTCTTCGTCGTCGTCCAGGAAGGCAATGAAGTCACCGCCCGCCTTGGCCATGCCAGCGTTGCGGGCGTGAGCCACGCCGGGACGCGGCTCGTGGACATAGTGAACGGGGAACGGCGCCTGGCCCGCCAGCTCGGCGACGGTCGCCTGCGCCGACGGGATTTGGTCGTTGTCGACCACCACCAGCTCCAGCGCCGCGAAGTCGACGCCGGTCTGGGCGCACACCGAACGGGTCGCGACGGCCAGGCCGTCGAGCCTTCGCTGGGTGGGGATCATGACCGTGACGCGCATGCGGACTCCAGGCTTTGGCCGAGCCTAGCCGTTTCGCCTTTGCGCTTGGTTAGCGAAGGCGTCGACCAGGCCGCGCACCCGGCCGCCCAGGGTCAGCTCGACGCTGGCGATGGCCTCCATCCGCCGGCTCAGACGCCCGACCGGCCCGGCGCCGTGCGATCCGGCCAAGGCCAGCACCCCGTCCAGCGAGCTGGCCATGCGGCCCGCCATGGTCGCGGCCCTGGCCGTGCCGTCGCCGATCTGGACCTGGCGGAGAGCGTAGGCGCCCTTGTAGTGATCGTGGCCGGGGCCGAGATCATAGTGGTTCAGGCCCAGCTCCGGCATGGCGGCGATGGCGCGCATGAAGAAGATCTGGCCCGGCGACCACTCGCCATAGGCCGGATTGGTCGAGGCGATCCACGGATGGTAGACGCCGTCCAGCCGCACGCCGAAGTGGCCGGCCACCAGCTGACCGCCGGCGTAGAGGTTGATCATCAGACCCTGGAACGGGCCGGTCTGCTTCAGGAACAGGTCCGTCATCAGGCCCTGCACCCAGTCGGGACGCAGGAAGTCATGGACGCCGGTGCGCTCCAGCTGTTCGCGCTTCCAGACGATCAGCTGGTCGAAGGCTTCGCGCGAGCGATCGGGCGCGACCAGTTCGATGGTCCCCATCTCGCGCTCCAGCTTGCTGTCCAGCCGGCGCCAGTTCTTGATCTTCTTGGGGCTGGCCGCACGGACGGCTTCCAGATAGGCCGTCGCGTCGCCGCCCGCCGCCGCCAGGTCGATGACGTGGGCGATCTTCTGCTCGGACCGGCCGAACACGCCATGCGGATCGACTAGGCCGGAGTAGCGATAGGCGGTCAGGTCCGCGGCGCGCAGCACCTCGGCGGCGTCGAGGTTGGCGTCGGCGCGCGAGACCAGGCCGTGATAGTCCGACAGCGGCGAGCCGATGGCCCTGCCCATGGCGCCGGGACGACGGTGGTGGGCCAGGAAGCCGACGGTCTCGCCGCCGCGATGGATCACCGCCACACGGGCGTCGTCGCGCACAGCGCCGACGGCGAGCGCGAAGTCCGGCCCCATCAGCGGGCTGGCGAAGGCCGGTTCGGCCGCGACCATCGCGCGCCAGGTCGCCAGATCGGCCTGGCTCAGGGCTCGCGGGTGAAGGGTCTCAACGTCCAGCATCGCCGTGTGTCCTAATCCGGTCCCGGTTAGGGAATCCTGTCGATCAGGACTGCAACACGGGCGCCACATTCGCCCAGGCGCGAACAATCGCGCGGAGATTGCGATCAGCCGAAGGTCGCCTGCAGAATCCGCTCAATTCCGGCCTGATCGACCGTGTCGAAGGCCGCCGGCTTGTCGGAATCGACGTCGAACACGGCCAGCAGTTCGCCCGCCGCGTCGAACACCGGAACGACAATCTCACTTTGGGACCGGCCGTCGCAGGCGATGTGTCCCGGAAAGGCATGGACGTCCTCGACCAGCTGAGTTTGGCCCGTGGCCGCCGCCGCGCCGCAGACGCCGCGCCCATAGGCGATGCGCAGGCAGCCCAGCGTGCCCTGATAGGGCCCGACCACCAGTTCGCGCTCTTTCAGCGGATCCACCACGTAGAAGCCGGTCCAGAAATAGTGGTCGAAGCTGGAGGCCAGCATCGAGGCCACCGTCGCCATGCGCGCGGTCAGGTTGGTCTCGCCGTCCAGCACGGAGGCGATCTCGTCGGCCACCTCGGCGTAGCGGGCGGCCTTATCCCCCGTGAGGACTTTGTCGTTGAAAGCTTCAGCCATGGGCGGGGATATAGCGCGTCTGGCGGCGGATGCCACGGCCGGGGACACACACTCATGCCAGAGCGCCGTGCGAACTTGGCGAAGGCGGCAGGATGAGTGTGTGTCCCCAGTCGTAGAGCGCTCTACCGGAACGGATGCTCGCCCCACTCGGGCCAAATGTCCGGCAGGTCCTTGGACACCTTGTCCGGATACACCGGCGCGCGCTTTTCCAGGAATGAGCTGACGCCTTCCTTGGCGTCGCCGGCCGCGCCGCGGGACTGGATGGCGCGGCTGTCGGCCTTGTGGGCTTCCATGGGGTGATCAGCGCCCGCCATGCGCCAGAGGAGCTGACGCGACAGGGCCACGGATACGGGTGCGGTGTTGTCGGCGATCTCGCGGGCCAGGGCCCGGGCGGCGGGCAGCAGGTCCTCGGGCGCGTGCAGCGAACGGACCAGGCCCCGGTCCAGGGCCTCCTGGGCGCCGAACACCCGGCCGGTGAAGCACCACTCCAGCGCCGTCTGCATGCCGACCAGGCGCGGCAGGAACCAGGACGAAGCGGCCTCGGGCGTGATCCCCCGGCGAGCGAACACGAAGCCGAACTTGGCGCCGGTCGAGGCCAGGCGGATGTCCATCGGCAGCTGCATGGTCACCCCAACCCCGACGGCCGGACCGTTCACGGCGGCGATGATGGGCTTGAGGCTCTCGTACATCCGCAGAGTCACGCGGCCGCCGCCGTCGCGATAGATGTCGCCGACCTTGCCCTCCTCGCGCTCCAGCGCCTGGGGGCTGGTGCGGTCGAAGGTGGCCCCGCCGCCCGACAGGTCGGCTCCGGCGCAGAACGCCCGGCCCGCGCCGGTGACGATCACCGCCCGCACGGCGTCATCGGCGTCGGTGATGTCGAACACCTCGATCAGCTCTTTCATCATCCGGGCGGTGAAGGCGTTCAGCTTCTCCGGACGGTTCAGGGTGATGGTCGCGATCCCGTCCTCGACGGCGTAGATCAGGGTCTCGAAGGTCGGCGCGGCCATGGATGTCTCCTCCTGTTTGGCCGCACTCAAACACGCGTATGAACCGCTCGCAACCGCTTGCGCACCCTTCCGCCCACGCCTTCCCCCACGACACCCTTGGCGTCTTCGCAAAGCCCGCGCATTGTCGGGTGAACACCGATCACGCGGGGCACACGCGGGCGGAGGGAGGAAGCCGATGACGAGCATCATCGAGGCCGACTACATCATCGTGGGCGCGGGCTCCGCGGGTTGCGTGCTGGCCGCGAGGCTCAGCGAGGACGGCAAGCACAAGGTGCTGCTCCTGGAAGCCGGCGGCGACGACCGGCCGACCAAGAACCCGTCCCAGTTCATGTCGAACCTGATGATCCACATCCCGGTCGGCTATGCGCAGACCCTGAAGGATCCCAAGGTCAACTGGCTGTACGCCACCGAGCCGGACCCCGGCACCGGCGGGCGCTCGCACGTCTGGCCGCGCGGCAAGGTGCTGGGCGGCTCGTCCTCGATCAACGGCCTGCTCTATATCCGCGGCCAGCAGGCCGACTATGACGGCTGGCGGCAGCTGGGCTGCGAGGGCTGGGCGTGGGACGACGTCTATCCCTACTTCCGCAAGGCCCAGCACCAGGAGCGCGGCGGCTGCGGCGACTGGCACGCCACGGGCGGCCCGCTGAACGTCTCGGACGTGACCGAGACCAACCCGATCTCCGACGCCGTGGTCGAGGCCTGCGTCGAGGCCGGCATCCCGCGCAACGCCGACGTCAACGGCGCTCAGCAGGAGGGCGTGGCCTATTACCAATTGACGGTGAAGAACGGCCAGCGCTGCTCGGCGGCGGTGGCCTATCTGCACCCGGCCATGGGGCGGCCGAACCTCCAAGTCGAGACCAACGCCCTGGGTCGCCGCGTGCTGTTCGAGGGCAAGCGCGCGGTGGGCGTGGAGTTCATCCAGAACGGCATGGTCCGCACCGCCAAGGCGCGCGCCGAGGTGATCCTGGCCGGCGGGGCGATCAACTCGCCCCAGCTGCTGCAGCTGTCAGGCGTGGGCCCGGGCCAGCTGCTGGCCGAGCATGGGATCGCGGTCGTCCAGGATCTGCCCGGCGTCGGCGAGAACCTGCAGGACCACTACGTCACCGGCGCCCGCTTCCGCCTGAAGGCCGGCACGGTGTCGGTCAACGAACAGAGCAAGGGCGGACGCCTTGCGGCCGAGGCGCTGAAGTACCTCTTTCAGCGCAAGGGCCTGCTGACCCTGTCGGCGGCGCACATCGCGGCCTTCTGTAAATCTCGTCCGGACCTTGCCGAACCCGACATCCAGTTCCACATCCTCCCGGCCACGATGGACCTGGAGAAGCTGTTCAACGAGCAGAAGATGGAGCTGGAGGGCGCGCCGGGCCTGACGATCGCGCCCTGCCAGCTGCGTCCTGAGAGCCGGGGCTGGGTCCGCATCAAGTCGCCCGATCCGTCGACCTATCCGGCGATCTTCGCCAACTACCTGTCCGATCCATTGGACCAGGAGGTCACGGTCGCGGGCCTGAAGTGGGCGCGCAAGATCGCCGCCCAGCCGGCCCTGGCCCCGGTGATCGACCACGAGATGAACCCCGGTCCGGAGGCCGCCAGCGACGCTCAGATTCTGGACTACGCCCGCGCCACCGGCTCGACGATCTACCATCCGGTCGGCACCTGCCAGATGGGCTCGGGCCCGATGGCCGTGGTCAATAGCCAACTGCGGGTGCACGGCCTGACCGGCCTGCGCGTGGTCGACGCCTCGGTCATGCCGCGTCTCGTGTCGGGCAACACCAACGCCCCCACCATCATGATCGCCGAAAAGGCCTCGGACATGATCCGCCAGGCCGCCAGGACGGAGGTGGCCGCCTGATGCCGCTAGGCGCGCGCGTCGATCAGGTCGGTGTGGGCGAAGTCGTCGCCGACGAACAGCAGCGGCGCGCCCCGAGTCTTGGCCAACGCGTAGGTGAAGGTGTCCCCGAAGTTCAACTGGGCCGGATGGCCGGTCCCCTTGCCGTAGGTGATGCGCGCGCGGATCGCCGCGCGGCCTTGGGCTCCGTCGACGGGAATCAGGGTCAGGCCCAGCTCGTCGATCAAGGCATCAAGTCGGTCAGGCGTGACGCCACGCGGAGCCAGCACCGTGCCGGCCTCTACATAGCTCACGATCGAGACTTCTCGCGACGAAGCACTCAGGATCACTGCCAGAAAGGCAGCAGCGGAAGGTTCGCGCAGGGCGATGGCGACGATCGCCGAGGTGTCGATGACCATTACTTCCGCCGTGCCCGCTCGGCTTCCAGCATCGCCAGATCCAGGTCATCGCCGCCAGCCTCGATCCACTCATCCGGCGTGACAGGCCGACGATCAACGTCTTTCCAGCGACCGACGAAGTTCATGATCCGCTCGACGAACGCTTCCGGCGTTTCCGCGCGAGCTGCCTTCTCCCGATCCAGCCGTTCCTTCAGCGCGACGGTCACCGCCTGCGTCATGGTCTCGCCAGTCAGCTTGGCGAGGTCTCGCGCCAGTTGGTCGGCTTCGTCCGTCTTGATGCTGAGCGCCATGTCCGGCTCCGTTTCTAGAAAGCCATTCTAGACCCGTTTTCCCGTTTCGTCATCGAGGGCCCGAATGCATCCGTTCCATCACGCCCAATCCCAGCCGACCAAGCCCGCCTACATCATGGCCGGCAGCGGCGAGACGGTGACCTACGCCGAGCTGGACGCCCGCTCGAACCAGGGGGCGCAGCTGTTCCGGTCGCTGGGGCTGGAGACGGGCGACGTGATCGCCATCCTGATGGACAACCACCCGCGCTTCTTCGAGATCGCCTGGGCGGCCCAGCGCGCGGGGCTCTACTATACCTGCATCTCGACCAAGCTGACGCCGGCAGAGGCCGAGTACATCGTCAAGGACTGCGAGGCGAAGGTGCTGATCGTCAGCCCGGCCCTGGACGCCGTGGCCGAGGCCCTGGCGCCGCTGGTCCCGGGCGTGCGGCTGTTCCGCGTCGGCGGCGGCAAGGGTCCCTACGCGGACTTCGAAGCCGCGCGCGCGGCCATGCCGGCCACGCCGATCGGCGACGAGACCTCCGGTAGCGACATGCTCTATTCCTCGGGCACCACCGGCCGGCCCAAGGGCGTGAAGCCTGCCCTCACCGGCGGCCCGATCGACGCGCCCCACGCCCTGCAGATGATGGCCATGGGCCTGTTCGGCTTCAGCGGCGACAGCGTCTATCTCTCGCCCGCCCCGCTCTATCACGCCGCCCCGCTGCGCTGGTGCATGACCGTCCACAAGCTGGGCGGCACGGTGATCGTGATGGAGAAGTTCGATCCTGAAGCGGCGCTCGCCTTGATCGAAAAGCACAAGGTCAGCTGCGGCCAGTTCGTGCCCACTCACTTCGTGCGCATGCTGAAGCTGCCCGAGGAGGTCCGCGCCCGCTACGACGTCTCGACCCTCAAGTCGGCCGTCCACGCCGCTGCCCCCTGCCCCGTGCCGGTCAAGGAACAGATGATCGGCTGGTGGGGTCCGGTGATCTTCGAATACTACGCCGGCACCGAGGGCAACGGCTTCTGCTGGATCAATTCCGACAACTGGCTGGCCCACAAGGGCAGCGTCGGCCAGGCCGTGCTGGGGGAGCTGCGCATCTGCGGCGAGGACGGCGAGGAGGTCCCGACCCGTACCGAGGGCACGGTCTATTTCGCCAACGGCCCGGCGGTGAACTACCACAACGCCCCGGACAAGACGGCCGAGAGCTATAACCGGCACGGCTGGACCACCCTGGGCGACGTGGGCTGGGTCGACGAGGAGGGCTATCTCTACCTTACCGACCGCAAGAGCTTCATGATCATCTCGGGCGGGGTAAACATCTATCCGCAGGAGATCGAGAACCTGCTGATCACCCACCCCAAGGTGGCCGACGCCGCCGTGGTGGGCGCCCCGCACGAGGAGATGGGCGAGCAGGTGGTGGCGGTGATCCAGCCGCTGGACGGCGGTATCGACCAAGCCGCGCTGGCCGAGGAACTGATGGCCTTCGCCCGCGCCAACCTCAGCCACGTCAAGTCGCCCAAACGCATCGACTTCATGGCCGAATTGCCGAGGCACCCGACGGGGAAGCTCTACAAGCGGCTGATCCGCGATGCGTATTGGGGTAAGGGCGAGACCAGGATTGTCTAGTCCGGAAAACCACATGGATCGGCTCGAGCATTTTCACGATACAGCCGTGCTGATCTTCGCCGACGATGGACCCAAGCTCGACGCCGCGACCGTCAACGACTTCGTCAGCGCGGGCTGGTCCGAGGAGGCCTCCTGGCTGGCTGTCCCCCTGGAACGTCTGGGTGACGGCTTCCTCGACCTTTCCACCCGTCTCGCCGGTGAAGTGATCCAGAAATTCACCAACTACCGCATGGGCGTGGCCTTCATCGGCGACATCGCGCCTTGGACCGAGCAAAGCAAAAGCCTGCGCGACTTCGTCTACGAGTCCGACAAGGGCGCGGCGGTCTGGTTCGTCCGCGACACGGCGGAACTGGCGGCGAGGCTGAAACGCCGCTTAGGCTGACGTCTGCTGATTCTCGCCCCGAAGGAGGACCCGTGCTGAACGCGCTCCGCCTCCTGCTGCCGGCCCTGGTCCCGTCATGGAACTTCTTCGACGTGATCGCGCCGTCGCCGCGTGTCGAGTACGCCCTGACCTCGGCCCAGGATGTTCCACCCGACCACTGGCGAGAGTTCCGGCCTCGGCCGGACCGCGTGTCGGTCCCGACCATGCTGGGCCGCCTCGTCTGGAACCCGCGCTGGAACCAGACCCTGTTTGTCGTCGCCTGCGCCGAGCGGTTGGCGGACGAGCCCACCGACCACAGCCAGGACGAGCTCTTCAAGCGCATCGCCGCCGACCTCCCAGACGACGCCGCATCGTGGCTGTCGTTCCGCCTGGTCTTCCTCAGCCGCCAGGGCGAGGCGATCGAGCGCGAGGTGCTGTTCCAGTCCGCGCCGCGCCGCCGCCAGGGCATCGACGTCAAATGACCCTCGAGGCCGCCGCCCGCCTGACCGAGATCCTGCTGGCCCTGGCCCTGATCCAGCAGAGCCTGGAGCACCTGCGCGGTTTCCGCGATGAGCGGACGCTGTTCGGGGCCAGGATCGTCCTGTGCCTGCTGGTGGTGTTCGGCGTCGCCTCGCCCTGGCCGCTGGTCGGGCTGGCGGGCCTGTCGCTGATGATCCTCCAGCGGTTCCAGGGCCCCTACAACGGCGGCAGCGACCGCATGGGCCTGCTGGCGCTGTGGTGTCTGGCCCTGTCGCGCCTGGCGCCCGTCCCGCAGGGGAAGGAATTGGCCTTCGGCTATCTGGGCGTCCAGTTGGTGCTGTCCTACTTCATCTCCGGCGGGGTGAAGATCGTGAACCCCGACTGGCGTAGCGGCCGGGCCCTGCGCGACGTCTTCCAGTTCTCGGCCTATCCGGTCAGCGAGGCTCTGCGCCATTGGACCGATCGGCCGCGGGTGCTGCTCGTCATGTCGTGGGCGGTCATCCTGTTCGAGCTGGCCTTCCCGCTGACCCTGCTGTCGCGCCCGACCATGATCGCCGGCCTGGGGGTCGCCGCCGCCTTTCACCTGGCCAACGCCTGCCTGTTCGGCTTGAACCGCTTCTTCTGGACCTGGCTGGCGACCTATCCGGCGATTCTGTGGCTGCAGGCGCGCGTGTTCTGAGACAGCGCATCTTGCCTATACGCGACGCGAATCCACGCTAACGCTTGGGGCCATGTTCTCCCTGCCCTCGTTCCTTCCAAAGACCGCGACCGCCCCCTTCTGTCCCGCCGAAGTTCGGGGCGCGGTCGCCGTGCCCGATGGCCTGTCCCCTTGGAAGCGGATGCTGCGCTTCGCCGGCCCGGGCCTGCTGGTCAGCGTCGGCTACATGGACCCCGGCAACTGGGCGACCGACATCGAGGCCGGGTCGCGCTACGGCATGAGCCTTCTGTTCGTGGTGGTGCTGTCCAGCCTGGCGGCGATCGTGCTGCAGACCTTGAGCCTGCGGCTGGGCCTGGTCACCGGCCGCGACCTGGCCCAGATGTCGCGCCACCGCTACGGCCCGCGAACCGTCAAGGTCCAGTGGGCCCTGGCCGAGATCGCCATCATCGCCTGCGACATCGCCGAGGTGCTGGGCAGCGCCCTGGCCTTCAAGCTGCTGCTGGGCGTGCCGCTGTGGGGCGGCGTGCTGCTGACGGCCCTGGATACGGTCATCGTGCTGGGCCTGAAGGGCAAAGGCTTTCGACAGCTGGAGGCGATCATCCTGGGCTTGGTCGGCACGATCGGGATCTGCTTCCTGGTGCAGCTGATCCTGATCAAGCCGGACGCTGGCGCGGTGGCGCGCGGCCTAGTCCCTTCGCTCGAGGCGCTGAAGCAGGGCAACGCCCTGTACCTGGCCATCGGCATCGTCGGGGCCACGATCATGCCGCATAACCTCTATCTGCACTCGTCCATCGCCCAGACCCGGGTCGTCCCCGCCGACGAACCGGGCAAGCGGGCGGCCCTGCGGCTGGCGACGCTGGACACCATCGGCTCGCTCGCCGTGGCGCTGTTCATCAACGCCGCGATCCTGATCCTGGCGGCCTCGGCCTTCCACCGGGCCGGCGTCACCGACGTGGCCGGGATCGAGGAGGCCCACCGCCTGCTGGCGCCGCTGACCGGGGCGGCCGTGGCCGGTGTGCTGTTCGCCGTCGCCCTGTTCGCCTCGGGCCAGAGCTCGACCTTCACCGGCACCATCGCGGGCCAGGTGATCCTGGAGGGGTTCCTGAACCTGTCGATCCCTTGCTGGCAACGGCGGCTGATCACCCGAGGCCTGGCCATCGTCCCGGCCTTGGTCGGCGTGCTGACCCTGGGTGAGCATGCGGTCGGCAAGTTGTTGGTCCTGACCCAAGTGGTGCTCAGCGCCCAGCTGCCGTTCGCCATCTGGCCCCTGCTGCGCTTCACCGACGACAAGACCCTGATGGGCGTGTTCGCGAACGGTCCGATCGCCCGCGTCGTGGGCTGGAGCTTGTTCCTGATCATCTCGACCGCCAACGCCTGGTTGGTCATCCAGACCTTCACTGGATGACCGCGAGGCCTTGCCCGAGCCGCCCTCTCGTGCGACCAACCAAACAACTGTTTACAAGAACGTTCGGGAGCGAAAAGCCATGAAGGAAGTCGCCTACGCCGACCTCGCGAGTCTAGTCGGCCAAGAGATCGGGGTGTCCGACTGGGTCGAGATCAGCCAGGAGCGGGTCAACCTGTTCGCCGAGGCCACCGGCGACCACCAGTGGATCCATGTCGACGTCGAGCGGGCGACCAAGGAGATCGGCGGTCCGATCGCCCACGGCTACCTGACCCTGTCGCTGATCCCGATGCTGGGCGCCGACATCCTGCGGGTCACCGGCGTGACGCGCGGCATCAACTACGGCTGCGACAAGGTGCGGTTCACGGGCATGGTCCGCGTCGGCAAGAAGGTGCGCATGCGCCAGAAGCTGATGGCGGTCGAACCCAAGGCCGGCGGCCTGCAGATGAAGAACGAATGCACCATCGAGATCGAGGGCGAGGAACGCCCGGCCTGCGTGGCCGAGACGATCTCGATCATCTACGGCGCTTAAGGCGCCCGGCAGGAAACGAGGCTTCTTCGTCATTTCCCCTGGCGGCCCTTCGCGATAGCGGGCGGGACCACCGCCAGGGGATTGGCATGCTCGAACTTCGACCCAACTGCGAACTGTGCGACCGCGACCTGCCGCCCGACGCGCTGGACGCCCGCATCTGCAGCTATGAATGCACCTATTGCGCCGACTGCGCGGACCAGGTGCTGCGCAATGTCTGCCCGACCTGCGGCGGCGACCTGACGGCGCGGCCGATCCGGCCGCAGCAGGCCTACCACCATCCGCATATTTCACTCGGTTTGGGCTTCCACCCCGCCGGCCAGTCGCGCAAACACAGCCGCTGGAGCCGTGACGAGGTCGCCGCCATGACCGCGCGGCTCAAGGATGTCCCGCCTCAAGACCGCTGAGCAGAGGAGCGCCGATCATGGCCAAGCAGCACGACTACACCTGCCTGATCGAGTGGACCGGCGACCGGGGCGACGGCACGCGGACGTATCGCGGCTACGACCGCACCTGGAACATCGCCACGCCCGGCAAGCCGGTGGTCAACTGTTCCAACGACCCGCTGCTGGGCGGCGACCCGACGCTGCACAATCCCGAGGACCTGCTGCTGTCGTCGCTGAGCGCCTGCCACATGCTGTGGTACCTGCACCTGGCCTCAAACGCGGGCATCGTGGTCAAGGGCTATCGCGACCAGCCGATCGGCGTGGGCGAGAGCACGCCCGACGGCGCGGGCCGCTTCCTAAGCGCGACGTTGAAGCCCCACATCCTGGTCGAGCGCGGCGCTGACCTGGCCAAGGCCGACGCGGTCCACCACGAGATCCATAAGGTCTGCTTCATCGCCCGCTCGGTGAATTTCCCGGTCGACTACGCGGCGACCTACGAAGAGATCGACTGACACGACAAAGGCCGCGGGATCGCTCCCGCGGCCTTTTCAGTTCGGCTGTGAGATCAAGCCTAGTGCTTGATCGCGTCGCCGATCTTGTCCTGGGCCTTGCCGACCTTGTTCTGGACGTCGCCCTTGGCCTTCTGGGCCGCGCCCTCGGCTTCGAGACGTTCGTTGTCGGTCGCCTTGCCGGCGGCTTGCTTGACGGCGCCGGCGGCTTTGTCGACAGCGCCTTCCACACGATTGGTGCTCATGACTTTGGCTCCTGCTGGATTTGAAGTCCCCCTAGAAACGGGAGGCTCGAACGCAGGTTCCTGTGTCGCCTAACCTACAGAAAGCCCTACCGAGAGACGGCCATTTCGGTGGCCGACACCGCCGCGCCGGCTTGGTTGGCGGCCTGGGTGGACGGCCCGGCCGGCGCGGCCGGCTTGGCCTGGATCAGCGGCGCACCCGCCGTCTTGTCCAGCTGAGCGACGGTCTCGCGGATGTACTTGGCGTGGGTGACGATGCCGATCTCCAGGCGCTCGCCCGACAACTCGACTTGCTGGGTCAGCATGCCGGCCACGAACTGCACCTCCTGGCTCTCGGTCGAGCCCGGCCGGCGGCGCGCGCCCTCGGCCATGAACACCGGGCCGCCCGAATTGCCGGGGAACACCGAGAAGTCCATCAGGAAGGTCGGAAACACGCTGGCGGGGGCCAGCGGGTAGGACGCCACTCGGCCAGAGCGCAGGATCGGGAACCCGGCGGGGTTGGCCGACAGGCCGCGCGGGAAGCCCAGGGCCATCATCTCGTCGCCCGGCCCCAGGCCGTACTTGTTGAAGGTGTCGTCCTGGGCCAGCCAGGCCAGGGGGATCGCCGCCTTGGCGAACTCCGGCGGGGCCTCGACCTCGATGGCGGCGACGTCGCGGGTGGGATGCTTGACCCACAGCGGATGGTCGCCGTCGCGGATCTTCAGCGTGTGGGGATCGTAGCGCCACACGCCGTCGGCGCTCTGGATGCGGTAGCCGATCTTGGCCGAGACGCCCGGCATCTTGTCGAACACATGGCCGGCGGTGACCAGGATGGTGCGCGGGCGGCCGTCGGGCGTCGGGTCCTCGATCAGGAAACCGGTGCCCACGGTGCGTGATCCGTCGCCGAGCGGCTGTTCCAGCTGCACGGTCGCCTGGATCAAATCGACCGACAGGTCCCAAGCCATCTAAGCCCTCACGCCCCCGGATTCACTCTACACGCGGGTCAGTTTGACCAGCGCCCTCTAGGCGCACAAGTTGGCGTTCTGACGCATCTCGGGGGAAAAACTGACCATGAACCGGCGCAAAATGATGACGAGCGCGGCGGCGGTCATTACGTCGGTGTCGGCAATCCGCCCCGAGAACGCCCTATCCGAGAGCATGATGCCCGAGTCGCCTAAACCTGTCCCACCTGCCGCACCCAAGCACCCCAAGCGCATCGAGCAGCTGGGCCGCGTCCGCGTCGACGACTACGCCTGGATGAAGGATGACAACTGGCAGAAGGTCCTGCGCGACCCCACGCTGATCAAGGCCGAGGTCAAGGACCACCTGACCGCTGAGAACGCCTATGTGAAGGCCGTGCTCGCCTCGACCGAGGCGCTGCAGACGGCGATGTTCGAGGAGATGAAGGGCCGCATCAAGGAGGACGACGCCAGCGTCCCCGCACCGGACGGTCCGTGGGAGTACTATTCCCGCTTCGATATCGGCGGCCAGCATCCGATCTTCTGCCGCCGACCGAAGGGCAAGACCGACGGCGAGGAGATCCTGCTGGACTGCGACGCCCTGGCCAAGGGCAAGGCTTACAGCCAGGTCAGCGCCGCCGACCATAGCCCCGACCACAAGCTGTTCGCCTATGCCGAGGACGCGCAAGGCTCGGAGGTCCACCACATCTACGTGAAGGACCTGGCCACCGGCGAGGTCCTGAAGGAGCCCGTCGAGAGCAGCACCGGCGACTTCGCCTGGTCGCCCGACTCGCAGTGGCTGTTCTGGACCCACCGCGACGACAACGGCCGTTCGGACAAGATCTACCGCCGTCCCGCCCGGGGCGGTCTGAAGGACGACCTGCTGGTCTATGACGAGCCCGACGACGGCTTCTTCGTCAGCGTCGGGACCACCAGCTCTGACGCCTTCATCACCATCAGCGCCGGCGATCACGAGACGTCGGAAACCCTGCTGATCCCTGCGGCCGATCCGACCGCCGAGCCGAAGGTCGTCGAGCCGCGCACCGTGGGCCTGCGTTATTCGGTCGAGCACTGGGACGGCCGCTTCGTCATCCTGACCAACGCCGACGAGGCCATCGATTTCAAGCTGGTCGAGGCCCCGGTGGCGACGCCCGGCCGCGCCCACTGGAAGGACTTCGTCCCCCACAAGCCGGGCTGCTTCATCACGGGTCTCGCCGCCTACAAGGACCACCTGGTCCGGGTCGAGCGGGTCAACGCCAACACCCGCATCGTCATCACCGACCGCGCCACCAAGGCCGAGAAGCCGATCGTCATCGACGAGGAGGCCTATGTCCTGAGCCTGGAGGGCGGCTACGAGTTCGACACCCCGGTGATGCGCTATGTCTACCAGTCGCCGACCACGCCCCGGCAGTGGTTCGACTATGACATGGCGACCGGCGGCAAGACGCTGCGCAAGACCCAGGAGATCCCGTCCGGCCACGATCCGGCCAAGTACGTGACCAAGCGGCTCTACGCCAAGGCTCCGGACGGCGCCGAGGTGCCGATCACCGTGCTGATGAAGAAGGACGTCAAGCTGGACGGCGCCGCGCCCCTGCTGCTGTACGGCTACGGCAGCTACGGCATGTCGATGGATCCGTCGTTCTCGATCCGCAATCTCAGCCTGGTGGACCGCGGCTGGATCTGGGCCACGGCCCACATCCGCGGCGGCTCGGAAAAGGGCTACGGCTGGTTCCTGGACGGCCGCAAGTTCAAGAAGAAGAACACCTTCACCGACTTCATCGCCTGCGCCGAGCACCTGCACGCGGCCGGCTACGGCGCCAAGGGCCGGACAGTGGCGTACGGCGGTTCGGCCGGCGGCATGCTGATGGGCGCGATCACCAACCTGCGGCCCGACCTGTGGAGCGGGATCATCGGGGCGGTGCCGTTCGTCGACGTGCTCAACACCATGAGCGACACCTCCCTGCCCCTGACCCCGCCCGAGTGGCCCGAATGGGGCAATCCGCTGGAGGACAAGGAAGCCTACGACTACATCGCCAGCTACTCGCCCTATGACAACGTGACGGCCAAGGACTATCCGGCCGTGCTGGCCACCGGCGGCCTGTCGGACCCGCGCGTCACCTATTGGGAACCCGAGAAGTGGACCGCGAAGCTGCGCGAACACACGACCAGCGGCGCCCCGATCCTGCTCAAGATCAACATGGAGGCCGGCCACGGCGGCGCTTCGGGCCGTTTCGACTTCCTCAAGGAGATCGCCCTGGATTACGCCTTCGCCGTCTGGGCGGTCGAGAAGGGTTGGACGGCGTGAGCGACGTGAAGATCCGCCCCTCGACGGACGCCGACCTGGCGGCCATCACCGCCATCTACGGCTGGAACGTGCTGAACGGCCTGGGCACCTTCGAGGAGGTCCCGCCGGACGAGGCCGAGATGGGCCGCCGACGCGCCGCCTTCCTGGCCAAGGGGCTGCCCTACCTCGTCGCCGAGCAGGACGGCGTCGTGCTGGGCTACGCCTATGCCGGTCCGTTCCGCCTGCGGGCGGCCTATCGCTACACGGTCGAGGACAGCGTCTATGTCGGCCCCGACGCCGTGGGCAAGGGCGTGGGCAAGGCCCTGCTCTCGGCCCTGATCGCCGCCTGCGAGGCCCTGGGCCTGCGCCAGATGTGCGCGGTGATCGGTGACAGCGGCAACGCCGCCTCGATCGGCCTTCACGCCTCGCTGGGCTTCGAGAAAAAGGGCGTCTTCCCCGACATGGGCTACAAGTTCGGCCGCTGGGTGGACTTGGTCTGGATGCAGCGCCCGCTGAACGGCGGCGGGACGCGGGAACCGGACGCGCCAGGCATGGAGCTGAGCGGGGTGTGAGGTCGCCGCGAGCGCACTCCCTTCTGAAAACGGAGAGATTTATGCCGGTCATGTTCAGACCGCTGGTTCGCTATGCGGACTTCCTCGGCAGGTCGAGGCGGTCCGAGTTCTGGCTGTTCTATCTGCTGAACTTCCTGGTCACCGCCGGCTGCGTGGTCGGTGGGCTGATCGTCGAGAGAACGACTCCGCTTCCCGGCGACGCGATCGGCTTCTGGCTCCTCAACCTGCTCTATCTGGCCACCATCGTGCCCTGGCTCGCCGTCTTGGTTCGCCGCCTGCATGACATCGACAAGTCGGGTTGGTGGGGGCTGACAGCGCTCATTCCATTCGGCATCGTCGTTCTGATCACCTTCCTCGTTCGCGAGGGCGTGAGCGGACCCAATCGATTTGGTCCCGATCCCAAGGCGGTCCTGATCGATAGCGGCCACGACGCCGAACCTGGACGCCTTGTTCCGGACTCCCTACCCTAAGCTCATGCGCGGTCTTCGCACCCTGTTGCTGATCCTCGTCGCGGCGGTCTTCGCCGTGGGCGGGCCGCTACGCGCCCTGCCCTGCCATGCGGAGCCAGCCGCGCCGCCGCCGTGCCACGAGATGGCGGACATGATCGGCATGGCTCACGACAAGGCCCCGGCCCACAAGAACCGCCCCGACGCCATGCCGCTGAGCTGCTGCGCCGGCTGCTTGCCCGCCTCGGTTCGTGACGCCGCGCCCGTGCTCGCCCCGAGCGCCGTCGTCCGCGTCGCCTTCACGCCGCTCAGCCAGGCCTTCGACGGCCTGAGCCCCGCGCCCGATCACGGCCCGCCCAGACCCCTCGCCTGAAGCCTTCCGCGCGGTCGCCGCGCGGATCACACTCCCTCTTGCTTCAGAAAGGTCGGTCCGATGACCACCCAGATTTTCCGCGCATGGCTGCTGGCCGGCGCGACCTTCGCCGCGAGCCTGTCGCTCGCTACACCCGTGCTCGCCCAGGAACACGACCATTCCGGCCACGACATGGGACTATTCGACGAAGAGCGGGCCACGATGGCCGTTGACGCTGAAACCCTTGGCGCCCCCATGCTCATGCACAGCCCCTTGGGCAGCTACCGCATGGCCCGCGACGCCTCCGGAACCAGCTGGCAGCCCGACGCCTCGCCGCACGACGGGATCATGACTCACACCGACAGCGGCTGGATGCTGATGGGCCATGCCCTGTTCAACGGCGTCTATGACAGCCAGGGCGGGCCGCGCGGCGGCGACAAGGCCTTCCTGGCCGGCATGGTGATGGGCATGGCCCAACGCGAGGTCGGCGATGGAACGCTGGGCTTCAAGGCCATGCTCAGCCCAGACCCGTTCATGGGCAAGAGCGGCTATCCGCTGCTGCTGGCCACGGGCGAGACGGCCGACGGCGAGCATCCGCTGGTCGACCGCCAGCATCCACACGACCTCTTCATGGAGCTGTCGGCCAGCTACAGCCGGCCGCTGGGCGGCGGTTTCGACGGCTATCTCTACGCCGGCTTGCCGGGTGAGCCGGCCTTCGGTCCGCCGGCCTTCATGCACCGCCAGGCCGCCCTGGACAGTCCCGAGGCCCCAATCACCCATCACTGGTTCGACTCGACCCACATCACCTTCGGCGTGGTGACGGCCGGCGTATCGCGCGACAATTGGAAGATCGAGGCCAGCGCCTTCCGGGGGCGCGAGCCCGACCAGCACCGCTACGACATCGAGACAGGGCGGCTGGACAGCGTCGCCACCCGCGTCTCGTGGAACCCGACGCCGAACTGGGCCCTGCAGGCCAGCTGGGCGCGGATCAACAGCCCCGAGGCCCTGGAGCCGGACGACGACGAGGCCCGCACCTCGGTCAGTGCGCTCTATTCCCGGCCCTTCCGGGACAACGGCTCGGTCAGCGCCACCCTGGCCTGGGCCCGCAAGGACCGCATCCCCGGGGACGCCCTGCAGGCTTGGCTGTTCGAGGGCGCGGTCCAGCCCGACCAGCACTGGACCGTCTTCACCCGCGCCGAGCAGGTGGAGCAGGACGAGCTGGCCGGCCACCACGGCGGCGTGGCGACGGTGCGGAAGCTGTCGGTCGGCGCGATCTACGACGTGCCGCTGTCCGACAACGTCAAGCTGGGCTTCGGCGGCCTGGCCAGCGCCTTCGATGCGCCCGCATCCCTCGGCTATGACGATCCGACGGGCGGCATGGCCTTCGTGCGGCTGAAGATCGGCTAGGCCCCAGCTCAGAGGAGCCAAAGAAAAACCCCCGCCGTCACCGGCGGGGGTTTTGCTGGACAACGACCTTTGGAGGGTCGGATCAGCCCTTGCGGCCGCGCGGAGCCTTGGCCTTGCGACCGCCTTGACCCAGGCCCAGGGCCTTGGCCATGGCCGAGCGGGCTTCGCTATAGGCCGGAGCGGTGGTGGGGTAGTCGTTCGGCAGACCCCACTTGGCCTTGTATTCGGCGACGGTCATGCCGTGGGTGGTCAGGTGACGCTTCAGCGTCTTGTAGGGCTTGCCGTCCTCGAAGCTGATCAGGGCGTCGGGCGTAATGCTGCGGCGGATTTGGGCCGGGGTAGCTTTCGTAACCGTTTCGACCGGAGCCGCTTCCGGAGAGCCAATACCGGCCAGAGCGTCGTGCGTCGCCCGGATCAGGGCCGGCAGATCGGAAACCGACGTGCTGTTATTGGCCACATAGTTGGCGACGATCTCGGCGGTGAGCTCGATCAGGGTAGCCTTGTCTTCCACGTGGGTCTCTCCGGTGGGTATTTGACTTGGAAATACACCCGCCTCGTCGAAATACAAGTACTCAATCCGGGTAATCGTGCCCGCAAACCCCTCCAGCAAAGCGAATCTTGAGAACAACGACGAGAAAATCGTCTCGCCTCTAAACCATGAGAAGCGGTCGAGGCCTGGTTAGCCGCTCGGTGACCATCCCTTCCAGACCGGTGTTGCTCGAACCAAAGTTTCAGTGTCGCAACGATTCGCGCGCAGCGCAGATCAGATCAAGATCAACATTCTTGGGATGACGCGGCTTGTCGAAGCTGGGCCTTGCCCTTGAAACACAAAGACTTGCCGGCGGCGGGTCGTTCTGACCGACGATATGTGATCACAATGGTCGTCTTGGCGTTCAACGTCCAAGGTCGGCCATCTGACGTCTGAACAACTTCAGCGCGGACGCCGGTCAGCCGCTTCTTCGCCAGATCCGCGGCGGTCGGATTCCAAGCGTGGGACGCCCAGGCTAATTTCTGTGGAAAACTGCGATTCAGGGTCAGGCGTCCGGCCGATCGCTGGGGGACCGCTCGAGAATCCGCCGAAGCGCGCGCCGATCGAGGAGAAGTAGGAGTTGGCTGGGGAACTAGGACTCGAACCTAGAATGACGGTACCAAAAACCGCAGTGTTACCATTACACCATTCCCCAGCAGGAACGGCGGGACCCGTCTGGGCCCGGCGAGGCGGTGGAGATAGCGCAGGAGTCGGACGGATGCAACGCTGCTTTGAACTTCTTTTTTTGAGGTGATTTTTGTCGCTTGCGGGACCGCCGACGCATGTCTATAAGCCGCCCTCCAAGTCGGAGTGTGGCTCAGTCTGGTAGAGCACTGCGTTCGGGACGCAGGGGTCGCAGGTTCAAATCCTGCCACTCCGACCATTCCTTTCCCGAGATTTCCAAAGCATACCCTAAGGCGGCGCCGTCCCCATCAGGGCGCCCTCGCGGGTCTTCGCGCCTGTCCGGGCCTCGCGCTTTTCTTTGCCTGGAACCCAGGTTGCGCGCTGTTCATTTGACCGCGACGCCAGGGTCGCTACTAGCTTGCGCGACAATAGGCAGCAGGACGTCCGATGAAGCAGTTTCTCATGACCGTGGCCGGCGTTTTCGTCGGCTTGGTGTTGTTCCTCGTCGGCGTTCCTTTCCTTCTGATCGTCATGGCGGCCAGCGCCGCCCGCCCCGCCCCGGTCCCGGCCCATACGGTGCTGCAGCTGGACCTGCGTGGCGGTCTGCCCGATCAGGAGTCGCAGAACCCCTTCGCGGCCTTCAGCGGCGGCGGCGGCCAGTCGGTGATGTCGATCATCGAGACCCTGCGCCGCGCCGAAACCGACGACAAGGTCGAGGCGGTGCTGGTGCGCCTGCCCGAGGGCGGCATGGCCCCGGCCTCGGCCGACGAGCTGCGCCTGGCCTTCAAGCACTTCCGCGCGGTGGGCAAGAAGCCGATCTTCGCCCACAGCCAGGGTCTCTATCCCTCGGGCCTGGTCACCTCGACCTACATGCTGGGCTCGGCGGCCAGTGAGTTCTGGATGCAGCCCGACAGCTCGCTGCAGGCCGTGGGCGCGTCCAGCGAGGAGATGTTCTTCAAGCGCTTCTTCGACAAGTACGGCGTCAAGGCCGACTACGAGCAGCGCTACGAGTACAAGAACGCGGTCAATCCCTACCTCTATAGCGACTATACGCCGGCTCACCGGGAATCGACGCTGTCGTGGATGGGTTCGGTCTATACGACGGCGCTGACCACGGCCGCCCACGACCGCAAGATCGCGCCGGCCGCCCTGATCAAGACGATCGAGGCGGGCCCCTACAGCGCCGAAGAGGCCAAGGCCAAGGGCCTGATCGACCGCGTCGGCCAGGTGAAGGACGTGCAGGACGCCATGCTGGCCCGCGCCGGCAAGGGCGCCAAGCTGATGGACTTCGACGACTATGTCTCGCGCTCCAAGCGTCCGACGGTCAAGACCGGCCCGACCATCGCGGTCGTCCAGGCCGAGGGCGCGATCATGACCGGCAGCGGCGACGGCGGCTCGCCGTTCGGCGGCGATTCGACGATCTATTCCGACCAGGTGGCCAAGGCCCTGTACGACGCCATCGAGGACAAGGACGTCAAGGCGATCGTCTTCCGCGTCTCCTCGCCCGGCGGCTCGGACACGGCCTCGGAACAGATCCTGGCCGCGGTGAAGGCGGCCAAGAAGGCCAATAAGCCGATCGTGGTCAGCATGGGCACCTATGCGGCCTCGGGCGGCTACTGGATCAGCTCCGGCGCCTCGGCGATCGTGGCCGAGCCCACCACCCTGACCGGCTCGATCGGCGTGTTCGGCGGCAAGTTCGCCCTGGGCGAGGCCCTGTCGCGGTTCGGCGTCGATGTGAAGCAAGTCCATGTCGGCGGCGACTATTCGGGCGCGTTCGGCACGGGCCAGGGCTTCACCCCCGACCAGCGGGCGAAGTTCGCCGCCTGGATGGACCGCATCTACGCCGGCTTCGTCCACCGCGTCGCCGAGGGTCGCAAGCTGCCCGAGGAGCGGGTGCGCGAGATCGCCAAGGGCCGGGTCTGGACCGGCGTCCAGGCCAAGCAGCTGGGCCTGGTCGACGAACTGGGCGGCTTCTACGAGGCCGTCGAGAAGGCCAAGAGCCTGGCCGGGATCAAGGGCGAGGTGAAGCTCAAGAAGATCGGCGGCTCCAACTCGCCGTTCGAGGCCTTGGAGAAGGTGCTGGGGGTCAGCGAGACCTCGGCGCGCACCCTGGCCGCCTCGGCCTGGCTGCTGGGCGACCCGCGCTCGCAGTCGATCCTGGACGAGATGGCCAAGGCCCGCCTGCGCTCCACGCCGAGCGGGGCGGCGGTGCTGGCGGATACGCCGGTGCACTAACGTCGCCTTTCCAAGCGACAAGAGGCCGTCCGGGAGACCGGGCGGCCTTTTTGTTTGGGCCGAGCCCGTCCCCTCCCAAGTCCCTCCCCCTGTGGGGGAGGCGATCGCGCAGCGATCGGTGGGGGAGGAATAGGATCGAAGATCGTAGGTCCGGCCGTCATCTGATCACTACCCCCTCCGTCGGCTGCGCCGACACCTCCCCCACAGGGGGAGGGACTTGGGAGGCGCGGCTTCGCGCTCTCACGCGGAAACCCGCTGAGCTCGGTGGGAAGGGTGCGAAGCGCGCGGGCCTCGCCCGGAAGATTTGCAGTTACGAGTACCGTTTCGACGAAGTCTGAGCGCTTCGCGTGGAACCGTTATCCGGAAGCCTTCGGATCGCGGATTTTTAACCCGCTCCGATGGAGGCCCCCGACGGGCGGAGAGTTGGCGCTCTCCGGACCGCCCGGGCGATTTCAGCCCGGGCCTGTCGGCTTGATCCGTCTGTCCTGAGCGCCGGAGCTTCGTCCCATGTTTCAGGGAACCTGCTCCGACTCCAACCCAGGACGTCTCCGACGAGACACGACGGAAAAAGCCTTCCCGCTCGACCACCCTGAAGGCCGCATCGGTCGCCGTACGTGCGCCCTCCCCATGCCTCCAGGTGGGATCAGGATACGGCGAGCTGGAAGGATGGGGATAAGTTTGGTCGAGATAATTTAGGGCGTTGATTTCGCTGAGGTTCATCTCGCGAACGCCGAGGATAGGCCCTGCCGCGGACGTGCTCTTGCGGCGTGCCCCCCAACCGCTTGACTCAGTGCGAGACTGGGAACCCGCCGCGAGGATAGAGCCCCGCCCCTGGCGAACGGCTTGCCGACGCCCAAAAGAAAAACGGCGGGCCCTTGCGAGCCCGCCGTTCCTTTTAGATCAAGCCTGATCGGGAACTAGAATTCCAGATCGAAGCCCAGACGCACCGTACGCGGGTTCTGGTAGATGGTCGGCTTGCCGAAGTTCGCGTCGTGGACGCCGGCCGAAGCATCGCCCACTTCCGAGAACTGAACGGCGTTGTCTTCGTTCAGCAGGTTGAAGACATCGGCGCGGAGGGTCAGACCCTTCGGCAGGTACTGCATTTCCGGCACGGTGTAACGGACTTGCAGGTCGAGGTTGGTGTACCAGTCGCCCTTGAAGGCCGAACCGCGCGGCACCGGAACCGACTTGGAGCCGTCCCAGCAGTAGCGCGAAGCAGCGGCGTAGCCAGCGGCCGCGGCGTCGGTCGGGTGGACGCCGATGCAGCTATAGTGACGCGGCGAGGCCAGTTGGAAGTTGCCGCCGATCTGGAGGTTATCCGTGATCGCATAGGCGCCGTACAGCTTGAACTGATGGCCGCGGTGGTTCGGCAGCAGACCGTAGCTGAAGTCGGACAGACCCGGGTGGTCGAAGTCTTGGGTCGAACCGGCGTCCGTCTGGGCGTTGTTGCCGGCGTCGGACTTCACGGTGCCTTCGTAGTTACCCTTCAGTTCCGACAGGGTGTACGAACCGTTCAGGCTCCACTTGCCGTCGAAGGCGCGCGAGAACGACAGTTCCAGGGCCGTGTATTCACGCTTGGCCTTGGGGTTGCCGATGTCGTCCGCCGACAGGGTGATCTTCTTGCCGGCCAGCGGGGTCGCCAGGTCGGTACGGACGATGATCGTCGTATCCTCGCCCGGGTTCGCCACGACGTAGTCAGCGTCGCCATAGAAGACGTCTTCAAGATCAGCGGCGCCGCAGCCGTTGACGCTCGGGTTACGAGCGCACCACTTCACGATGGCCGCGTCCATGGCGATGTCTTCCGACACCCGGCCCAGGTTGCGGTACGTCAGGGTGGCGCCGATCTTCCACAGGGAGTCGAGCTTGCGCTCGTAGCCCAGGATGAACTCGTCTTCGTAGCTGGCCTTCAGGCCGACCGCCGGCTTGGACGCCGCCGGTTCCTGGGTGCCGTTGCCGTAGACCACGCAGCCGTCGGTGGCCTTGACGAACGGAGCGCCGGTCGGGCAGGCGGTGCCGCCGACCGCGCCGTTGAAGGTCGGGTTGTTGATCTGGGCGCCCAGCACCGGGATGCCGGCGGCGTTCTGGTAAGGCGCGTAGTCCAAGCCGGCCGGCGGCAGGAAGTAGGCGTCATAGTACAGGTCCGCGCCGCGGAACGACAGGTTCGAAGCCGGCGGAATGAAGTAGCGGCCGTACGAACCGAAGATCTTGCTCTGACCATCGCCGGTCACGTCATAGCTGAACGCGAAGCGGGGCGACCAGTTGTCCTTCAGGTTCAGGACGCGTTCGCCCCTCAGGTTGTCCAGCTTGAAGATGTCGTCGCGGACGCCGATCTGCAGGTTCAGGCGATCGGTGAGGTCCCACGAATCTTGCAGGTAGAAGGACTCGTTCTCGCCGTCGACCGCCGCGCCGCCGAAGTTGCCGACGCGGACGCGGACGTACTGCTGACCCAGCGGCAGGCCCAGGCGGGTCGCCGTCGCCGCGCTGCCCACGATCTGATAGCGATACTGCGCGCCGCCCGAACGGGTCGAGGCGTGGAACAGCTCGGTCTTTTCGTGGTCGTAGCCGCCACGGACGTGGTGGTCGCCCATCAGGGCGAAGTACAGGTCGCCGTCGACGCGGTAGAAGGTCCGTTCGGTGTTGGCGATGTCGGTGGTGGCGTTGGCGGCCGGGGTCGGGCCCCGACGGACATAGACGCCGACCGGCTGACCGGTATAGGCGGGACCGCGACCGTCTTGGACGTACGAAGCGCTGGCGTCGGCCGGCAGGGTGTAGTCCTGGTCGTTGTTCTTGCCGTAGGCGGCCGACAGGGTGAACCAGTCGGTGAACGTGCCGGTGTACTTGGCGACGTAGTTGATGCCGCCGTTCTTGTACTTGGTGCCGACCAGCTCGTTACCGATGGTGTCGGTGGACGCGTCGTAGTCGTAGGTGCGGCGCGTGACGTTCTGGAACGTGCTGAATTCGGTGAATTCGAAGTGCTGGCGATCCGTCAGGTAGCCGTCGATCTTGAAGCCCCAGAACGGATCCGACGAGCGGTCGACATAGTAGCCGCCGTTCAGGTTCGAGGTCTGGGTCTGGGTCAGATCATTGGTCTGATACAGGCCATAGGCGAACAGCCGATCCTTGATGATCGGGCCGCCGACTTCCAGCGTGTACTGCTTGTTGTCGGTCGAGGCGCGGTTGCCGTTGGAGACGTAGCTGTTCGGGGCGTCGGATTGCAGGCCCTTGAGCAGCAGGTTGCCGTGCAGGGCCACGCGGAAGTCGTTGGTGCCCGACTTGGTCACGGCGTTGATCACGCCGCCGGTCGCGCGACCGAATTCGGCCGGATAGCCGCCGGTCTTCACGTCGACCGACTTGTAGAAGTCGAACGGAACGGTGGCGCCACCAACATAGGTGTTGAAGTTGGTGATGTTCAGGCCGTTGATATAGAACGCGTTTTCACCGGCCGAGGCGCCGCCGATCGACGGGACCGAGCTGCCGTCGGTGTTGGTGAAGCCGTTCGGGCCCGAGACCGCGGTGACGACGCCCGGCGCCAGCAGGGCGATGCCCTGGATGTCGCGCGGCAGCGGCACTTGCTTCTGCAGGGTTTCGACGTCGATCGAGACGCCCTTGGTCGACTGCGAGAAGTCCAGTTGCGGGTTGGCGGTGGCCGTGACCACCACTTCCGAAACCGCCGCGTCGGCCGAGTTCAGGGTGAAGGTGTAGGCCGAGGTGCCGCCGACGCCGACGCGGACGTTGCCGTCGTTGGTCGACTGGAAGCCTTCCTTGGTGATGGCCACCGAGTAGCCGCCGCCCGGGATCAGGGGGGCGCGGAACTGACCGGCCGCGTCGGTGGTCAGGGTGCGCGAGAAGCCCTGGTCCAGCGACTTGACGGCGACGGTGGCGCCGGCGACAGGCGCGCCGCTGGCGTCAACGACGGTGCCGACCATGGTGCCGCTGGTGTAGTCCTGGGCGCTGGCCAGGGTCGGGACCGCCGTGGCGATCGCCGTCACGGCCAGCGGCGCGGCGACGGTGGCCAGGCCGGCCAGCAGCGTCGACGTCAAAAGACGCGCGCGCGCGCTCTTGATGGAAGTCATCTTCATAATATCCCCTCTGACATGGCGAAGCATCCCGACCGCCCGCACGTGCCCATTTCGGGGACGTTACGTTCGGCCTGTCTGGATTTTTGCCCCAACTCCACCACGAGAACTTAGGTGTCCCGGAAAACATTTCCCCGGTTAGGGCGACGTTAGGAGTGGCGCCGCTCGGCGGTCAATTCCCATTACCAATCCGTAATCACATCGCACGGGGCTGTCGCATTATCGCAACACGATCGCCGCATTTCTGACGAACGCCGCTCAGATTTTCCACAAACCCCCGAATAACAAGGGTCTTACACCCGATATCCCCTTGGCCAGACAGGCAAATTCCACCCAGCCCCGTCGAGTGCGACGCCTATCGCGCATCACCGCGCCAACAGGCAAGAAACAGCTCGGATCAGGTTGACATTCGAGAAATCACACCGCGAAGTGACGAATTTATCGGTATCAAATGCTTGGTTCTGACGATCGGCGAGAAATTCTTCCGGCTCACCGCCCAAATTTCCGTCATCTTTGATCCCGACCGACCGTTGCGCGGGCGCCCCGGCGCCGCGATGATGAGGAGCGCCTTCGCGCCGTCTTCACCCATCCGCCACGAGTGACCCGCCCATGACCGCGTTCCGACGTGTTACCGACTCGCTTTCGGTCAGCCCCCAGATCGCGCTCGACGACCTGGGCCGCGCTGCCGAGGAGGGCTTCGTGCTGGTGATCAACAATCGCCCAGACGACGAAGAGCCAGGCCAGCCGACCAGCGCCCAGGTCGAGGCCGCGGCCCGCGGGGCCGGCCTGGACTACGTGCATATTCCCGTGCGGGGCGCCCCCACCTTCGATCAGGTCGAGGCCGTGCGGCGGGCCGTCGAGGGCGCCGAGGGGCCGGTCCTGGCCTTCTGCCGCTCGGGCACACGCTCGATCGTCACCTGGTCACTGGGCCAAGCGGCTTCGGGCGCGACCGACCGCGCCGAACTGGTGCGGCTGGGCGCCGACGCCGGCTATGACCTGTCGGGCGTGCTGGGCGTCTAACCCGCCGGCGCCTAATAATGATGCGTCAGGGCGATCCGGGCCGCCATCGCGGCCGGTTCGGGCTCGCAACTGGCCAGGACGAATTGAGCCACGATGAGACACAGGATGGCGAAGGCCGCGCGCTGGAGCCGTTTTGAAACAAAAATCGCTGCGTCGGCGGCCATGGTCGGTACTCCTGAAGGTTTACGGACCGTTCACCGCAAGACCGGCGCCGCGATCCTCCATCAGATGAGGCCGCGATGATTCCCTTCGTCCGCGAGATCGAGTTCGAGTACGGCCGCTGCGACCAGGTCTCGCCGCTGATCCGGCGGGTGATCGCCGACAATCCCGGCCCCTTCACCTATGTCGGCACAGGGACGTACATCGTCGGGCGCGGGACGGTGGCGGTGATCGACCCCGGGCCTGATCTCGACGGCCACCTCCGGGCGCTGCTGGCGGCGCTGGAGGGCGAGACGGTCAGCCATATCCTGGTCACTCACCACCACAGCGACCACTCGCCCCTCGCCCGCCCGCTGCAGGAGGCGACCGGGGCGACGATTTACGGCCGCCGCGCGCCGCATCTGGCCGAGCTGGCTCCGGGCGTGGCGCTCGAAGCCGGCGAGGACGAGGGCTTCCGGCCCGATGTGGAGATCGTCGACGGCGACATCTTCGAGGGTCCGGGCTGGACCCTGCGCGCCGTGACCACGCCGGGCCACACGTCCAACCACGTCTGCTTCGCCTTCGACGAGGAGAAGGCCCTGTTCTCCGGTGACCACGTCATGGGCTGGTCGACCACGGTGATCACCCCGCCGGACGGCGACATGGGCGACTATTTCGCCAGCCTGGAGAAGGTAGCGGCGATGGGGTTCGACACCTTGTGGCCCACCCACGGCTCGCCCGTCCGGGACGTGCCGCCCTTCCTGAAGGCCTATGCCGATCACCGCCGCGCCCGCGAGGCCCAAGTGCTGGCGGCGCTGGCGGAAGGGCCGACCACGATCAAGGCCATGGTCCCGACGCTCTACGCCGCCGTCGATCCCCGCCTGCACCCGGCCGCGGCCATGTCGGTGCTGGCGCACATGCTGCTGCTGGTGAAGGAAGGGCGGGTGGTCACGGACGGTGTGGCGGGCCTGGACAGTGTCTACCGCCTTCGCTGAGCCCACTTGCCCTCACCTGACCGCTACGCGGTCTGTCCGCCCCCATAGGGGCGGAGTCGCCTGAACCAAAGCTCTTCCCCCTATGGGGGGCCCGCTGCCCCCCTACCCCTTCACCACCGCCAGCAGGCGCCCCACGCGGCGGCAGTTGCGGCCCATGTCGCCGCCGGCCTCGCGGCCAACGGCGCGCATGTCGACCCGGGCGCCCGAGGCGTCGGGGCGGACGCGGACGACCAGGTCGTCCTTCAGCCCGTACCAGAAGCTCTGACCGGTGGCCTCCAGACGGCCGTCCATCGGGTCGTCGGTGACGATCGACAGGCCGGCGGCCTGGACGGCGGCCTTGGCGGACTCGTAGGCGTCGGCGGGCGAGCGGGTCAGGATCAGCGGCCGCGCGGCGGGGCAGGTCTCGGCGTTGACGTCGGCGATCCGGCGGCCGGCGAAGGCCAGCGAGCCGACCGGCAGGCTGGGATCGGCCTCGACCGTCTGGGCCTCGCCGCCCCGCGCGGCCAGGGCCGCGTCCGACAGCATCAGCGGCGTCTTCCAATCTGTGGACACGTCATGGATCGGTGGGACGCGTGTGCCCATGGCGTTGGCCGCGACCATGAAGCCCAGGGTGGCGATGGTGACCGCGAGGGCCAGCAGGGCCTTCTTCCAGTGCCGCGAGAAGCCGCCGAACAGGGCGAAGATCAGACCCAGCACGCCGGTGGCCACGCCCAGCACCGCGATCTTGGGCGCCCAATCCAGGGTCATCTGGTCGTAGCCGAGCGACAGCGGGATCACGCCGAACTTCACGCCCAGCGCGCCGGCCCCGACCAGCAGGGCGGGCGCCAGGGCGATCAGCACGATCAGGTTCAGCAGGCCGGCGGTGAAGCCGCCCTTCCGTTTCTCGCCGGCCTCGGCCTTCTCGGCCTTCGCGCGACCCTTCCTGCGCCGGCGTTCGGGGACCACCGGCATGGCCAGCGGCGCCTCCTCGGTCACGAAGACCGGCTCGGCGTGGAAGGCCTCCTCGGGCACCGGGGCAAGGGCCGGCGCGGGGGTCAGCGGCCCGAGCGGGAAGTGCTCCTCCTGGCCGCGTTGCTCGAACGCCGGCTCGGCGTCAGGCCCCGCGGCCTCGGCAGCCTCGGCGATCATCGAAGCCACCGACGTTTCGGGTTCAGGCTGAGCATCCGTATGCGCCAGGGCCTCGACCACCTCCGGCTCGGGGATGGGCGGCGGCTCCGACAGCGGCTCCTCGGGCTCGGGCGCGTAGATGCGCGCGGCGTGGGCCCCGTCGGCGGCGGCCAGGCTGGCCGCCGGCGGCTCAGGCTGGGGCTCGGGTTCCTCGGCCTGGGCGACGGTCGCGGCCGTCAAACCTGGCAGCACATAGTCCTTCATGCGCTGGCGGATCAGCTTCTTGTCGATCTTGCCGGTCGCGCCCAGCGGGATCTCGTCGACGAAGATCACGTCGTCGGGCATCCACCACTTGGCGATCTTGCCCTGCAGGAACTCCAGGAACTCTTCCTTGGTGGCGGTCTCGCCGTCCTTCAGCTTGACCAGCAGAATCGGGCGCTCGTCCCACTTGGGATGCGGCACGCCGATCACCGCCGCCAGGGCCGCCTTGGGGTGGCCCACGGCGATGTTCTCGATGTCGATCGAGCTGATCCACTCGCCGCCCGACTTGACCACGTCCTTGGCCCGGTCGGTGATCTGCATGAAGCCGTGGTCGTCGATCGTGGCCACGTCGCCGGTGTCGAAGAAGCCTTCCTCGTCGAGAATCTTGCCGCCGGCGCCCCGGAAGTATTCGGCCGCGATGATCGGGCCCTTGATCTTGAGGTTGCCGAAGCTCTTGCCGTCGTGCGGCAGGCGCTGGCCTGCGTCGTCGGTCAGCTTCAGCTCCACGCCCAGCGGCGGCCGGCCCTGTTTGAGGCGATAGGGCATCTGCTGCTCATAGGGCAGCTTTTCCAGCTCGTCGGTCATCACCGACAGCGTGCCGACCGGCGAGGTCTCGGTCATGCCCCAGGCGTGGACCACCTCGACATCGTAGTCGTCGTGGAAGGCGCGGATGATGTGCTCGGGACAGGCCGCCCCGCCGATCACCACCTTGCGCAGGTTGGGCAGCTTGGCGCCCGTCTCCTTCAGGTGCTGCAGCAGCATCTGCCAGACGGTGGGCACGGCGGCCGAGAAGGTCACGCCCTCGGTGTCGAGCAGCTCGTAGATCGAGGCGCCGTCCATCTTGGCGCCCGGCATCACCATCTTGGCGCCGGTTCCGGGGGCCGAGAACGCCACGCCCCAGGCGTTGGCGTGGAACATCGGCACCACAGGCAGGATCACGTCCTTCTGCGACAGACCCATCACGTCGGGCTGCAGGGTGATCAGGGTGTGCAGGAAGTTGGAGCGGTGTGAGTACATCACCCCCTTGGGGTCGCCCGTCGTGCCCGAGGTGTAGCAAAGCCCCGCCGCCGTGCCCTCGTCGAAGCCGCCCCAGGCGCAGTCGGCGCCGTGCTGGTCGACCAGGTCCTCGTAGCAGAGCAGGCCCTTGAAGTTCGGCGTCTCGCCGGTCGGCTTGAAGTCGGCGGGCATGTGGGCGCGCTCAGTGAACAGCACCACGTGCTCGACCGTGGGCAGGTGCTGCAGGATCCCGGCGATGATCGGCAGGAAGGTCAGGTCCACGAAGATGGCGCGGTCGCCGGCGTGGTTGGCGATCCAGGCGATCTGCTCGGGGAACAGGCGCGGGTTCAGGGTGTGGCACACCGCGCCGATGCCCATGATGCCGTACCAGGCTTCCATGTGGCGGGCGGTGTTCCAGGCCAGGGTGCCGACGCGGTCGCCCGGCTTGATCCCCAGGCCCAGCAGGGCGTTGGACACCCGTTTGGCCCGGTCGTGGATCGCGCCGTAGGTGGTGCGGACGATGGGCCCCTCGACCGAGCGGGTGACCACCTCCCGCCCCCCATGCCACAGGGCCGCGTGGTCGATGATCTTGTCGACCGTCAAGGCCCCGTGCTGCATCAAGCCCTGCATCGTTCCCCGCTCTCTCAGTCCATTATCGTTGTTCAGGCAAGGCTAGCGGGGCGCCGGCCCGCGCGCAACGCGCCGCGCGCTCGAGGCGAACCGGCGCTCGGCGACCGGCCGGTCGCGCTGATCCGTCGCACGCCCCGCGTGGGTCGATCGACTATTATCGTCGCCTACCCGACCAACGGACTGAAGTTACGTGAGACAACTGGACGCCATCTTGGCCGACGACCGGCTGGACGAAGTGGCGATGGACACCCACCGGCTGCTGATGTCCCGGCTGGTCCCGGCGGCGCTGGCGGCCGGCGTCACCCAGATGGCGCTGGGCTGGACGTTCGCGCTCTCCTGGCTGGCGGCGTTCCTGGCGGCCGAGGGCCTGGCGCGGCTGGCGACCCGGCGATTCAAGCCGGGCGTCCCGGTCACGTCCGGAATGCGCGCCGGCTTCCTGCTGGGCGCCGTGCCGATCAACCTGATCTGGGCGTGGCTGGCGGCGACACTGTGGTTCTCGCCCCTGCCCCACATGCGCCTGGCAGCGTTGGGCGTGTGGGTCGGACAGATCGTCTACACCCAGAACTTCCGCCATCAGCCGGTGTCGCTCATCGTGGTGTCGGCGTTCGCGCCGATGCTCTGCCTGGTGCTCTTCCCGCTGTTCTTTTTCCACGACCACGGCGTGGGCGCCAACATCGCCCGCTGGACCATGGTCATGCTCGTCGCCACCGCCCTGAACGTAATGCTGGCCAACCGCGCCGCCGCCAAGCGCATGGACGCCCTGACGCGCGGTCTGCGCGAGGAGCGCGAACGGGCGCTTGAAGCCAACCGCGCCAAGTCGACCTTCGTGGCCGTCACCAGCCACGAGCTGCGCACGCCGATGAACGGCCTCCTGGGGATGGCCTACGCCCTGGACCGCGGCGACCTCAACGAGGCTCAGCGCCGCCACGTGCGTCTGATGATCAAGTCGGGCGACAGCCTGATGCAGGTGCTCAACGACATGCTGGACCTCTCGAAGATCGAGGCCGGCAAGGTCGAGCTGGACCATGTGGCGGTCAATCTGCACGAGTTGGTCCGAGCGGCCGGCGACGCCTGGCGCGACGCCGCCGCCGAGAAGGGCCTGTGGCTGAGGATCGAGATTTCGCCCTCCGCCCCGACCTGGATCCTGGCCGACCCGCAGCGCATCCGCCAAGTGCTGATGAACCTGATTTCCAACGGCCTGAAGTTCACCAGCCAGGGCGGGGTGACGATCCAGCTGTCGGCCCGCAACGCGCCCCTGGCCGACGGCGAGAGCGAAATCCGGCTACGGGTGATCGACACCGGCGTCGGCGTCGACGCCAATGTCCACGACCGCATCTTCGAAAGCTTCACCCAGGCCGACAACGCCGTCTCGCGCAGCCACGGCGGCACGGGCCTGGGCCTGACGATCTCTCGCGCCCTGGCCCGCCAGATGGGCGGCGACCTGGTGCTGGAGAGCGGCGTCGGCGGCGCGGCCTTCGTCTTCACCTTCTGCGCCACGCCGATTGCGGCCCAGGACGCGCCGGCGGCCGACGACGTCGAGGAGCGGGATGAGCCCGATCTGGGCGCCCTGCGCGTGCTGATGGCCGAGGACAACGCCATCAATCAGGTCGTGGTGCGCACCATGCTGGAGACCACGGGCGTGGACTTGACCATCGTCAACGACGGCCAGGCGGCGTTGGACGCCTTGCGGGCCGAAACCTTCGACGCGGTGCTGATGGACATCAACATGCCGGTGATGGACGGCATCACCGCCCTGGGCGAAATCCGGGCCGGCCGCGCGGGCGACCCGGCCATCCCCGTCATCGCCCTGACCGCCTCGGCCATGTCGGGCGACCGCGAACGCTTCCTGGCCATGGGCTTCGACGACCACCTGGGCAAGCCGATCCGGCCGGTCGAACTGCTGTCGTCGATCTGCGCGGCGGCCCGCCCGAAGGGGCGCTGCGCGGAGGCGGCGGAGGCGTAAGGAGAGCTAGCCTCCCTCCCCTCCGGCGCCTCAGCGGATGTCCAGAACCTTCGTTCCGGCAAACCTCACTTCGACCGGAGCCGTCTTCTCATCGAGCGGGGCGATCTCCATGGCGACAGGGTTCCTGTCGTCACAGAGCACAAGCACGCCCTTGATCCCGGAAAAGCCCGCCAAGGCGTCACGCAGCGCGCGAATGTCGCCTTCGGAAGCCGGACGATCCTGGACAACCAGTTGAACATCGCGCCGCTGCCCAGGACCGCGGTGCTCGTCGATTCTGAGCGTGGCCGAGGAATTGGGGCAGTGCTGCGTATAGATGGCGGTCGTTCGTTGCGCCGGTGGAAAGTGACGCATCGGCGGGGGCTCTGGCCATTGGGCTTGCGCCCCAAACGGCACGAGAGCTACGCACATCAGCAGGACGAACGCAAAGCTCTGCATGATTGGCTTAGGGGCAAATGTCATGGGAAGCTCCACCTAAGCCCATGCCGCGCTCTCTTCAGCGGAAGCCGCCAATCTACTTTAGCGCGAACGCGATCTTCGCAGCATAAGATCCCCGTCGAACAAAATGCTCTACTAGTCCCTGAAGCGTTCCTCGGCGAGGCCCCCTACCCCATCGACTCCGCCAAGGCCCGGGCCTCGTCTTCAAACGCGCTGACCGTATCGACCTTGCGCCACGCGATGTCGCCGGTGTCGCGGGTCAGCTGGCTTTCC
>JAGIBE010000218.1 GCA_017744495.1 Caulobacter sp.
CGCCTATGGCGTCTGGACCACCCCGACCGTGTTCGAGAACACCGGGCAGAACAGCACCGGCAACGGCCGTCCTTGGGTGGCCGTCGACGAGTACGACATCAATGCCTGGTGGGTGAACAGCTTCTCGGTCAACCGCACGACCAAGTCGGAGACCAAGAACTACAACCTCGAACTGAAGTACGACAACGGCGGCCCCTTCACCAGTGAAGTGCGCGCCATCCGCGCCAACGGCAACCGTCTCAGCATGAACGGTCAAGCCCAGGGCGACCTCTCCAACTGGCAGTACGCGCCGGGCCGCTTCAACCTGTTCCGTGACCCGAACGACCGTACGCGCGGCCCGTTCTATCCGGCCTCGATCTGCGCCCAGTATCCGGCCTCGCAGCGCAGCAACTCCGTCGTCGGCAGCGCGGGCGGCTGCTACTTGAACCCGAATCCGCTGGGCTACGGTGCCAATCCGCAGCTGCACTACAACATCAGCGGCGACAAGGCGGTCTGGAGCGGCTTCAACAACCCGCTGGCCGGCGGCCTAGGGGCGGGCAAGACGCTCAAGGACTACATGGCCAACAAGGACAGCTACGCCATCGCGGCGTTCTCGTCCGAGGGCAACAACGAGGTCGACTCCGACTTCAACGCCTTCCGCGCCGAAGGCCACTACAAGTTCGACGACAAGCTGCTGGGCTTCATCACCAAGATCGACGCCGGCGTTCGCCAGAGCGACCGCTCGGTCGAGGTCGAGGCGTTCCACCTGTTTTCGCCGTTCTACGGCGGCACGCCGGGCGCGGTGCAGGCCAACGGCCAGCCGGTGCCGGCCGCGGGCTGCTACGCCCAGTGGAAGGCCATCGACGTCGTCATGAACCAGGACCAGTGCCAGGCGGGCGAGTTCGTGCCCAACCCGCTCGGCGGCGCTCCGATCTTCCAAGGCTACACCGTCAACAAGCCCACCAAGATCGACGCCTACAACAACGTCATCTGGATGGATGACCTGGGCAAGATCACCCAGGGCATCCCGGGCTTCTGGGTCGTGGATCCGCATGACTTCGACAACGTGGCCGAGTTCCAGAAGCGCGTGTTCGGCGCGGCCGTGCGCTACCAGATCCCGGGCGTGACCTATGACGTCACCCTGAAGGAGCAGAGCGCCTACGCCGACGCCAACTTCGAGATCGGCAAGCTGTCGGGCAACGTCGGATTGCACGTCATCCAGACCCACCTGCTGGTGAAGCAGAACCTGACGGGCGCGACCCAGAACTACGGCGACACCAACCTGGACGTCGGCGATACGGTCACAACCCGCAAGTACACCGACTGGCTACCGTCGTTGAACGCCACCTACGACGCCACCGACAAGCTGAAGTTCCGCTTCGGCTACTCCAAGACCATGCAGCCGCTGGACCTGCAGAACTACGGCGGCGGCCTCAGCATCTCCACCGCCGACTGCGGCACCAAGCCGGGCCGCTGCGTGACGGGCGCCAGCTCGTCGGGCAACCCGGCGCTGAATCCGTGGCGTTCCACGAACCTGGACGCCGCCGTCGAATACTACTTCGGCGGCGCCTCGATGGTGAACCTGTCGCTGTTCAAGCTGAAGATCGACAGCTTCGTCACCGGCGGCACCACCACCGGCACGTTCAAGGACGAGGACGGCACGCCGCGCACCGTCAACGTCACCCAGCCCATCCAGGGCGACGGCGGTTCGGTGAAGGGTCTGGAAGTCGGCACCAAGCTGGCGTTCAGCGACCTGCTGACCAACGGCGGGTTCTTCTCGAACTTCGGCGTCGACGCCAACGCCACCTACTCGCCCAGCTCAGAGTCGCGCGTCGGCCTCGACGGTCACAAGCTGCCGTTCACCGACAACTCCAAGTACCAGTACAACCTCATCGGCTGGTACCAGGACGACAAGTGGCAGGCCCGCGTCGCCTACAACTACCGGACCGATCGCCTCAGCAGCGTCTCCGGCAGCTCGGGCGACAACCTGCCGATCTTCCAGAAGTCCACCGGCTATGTTGATGTGAATCTCAGCTATGACATTCGCGACAACATCATCGTCTACCTCAACGGCTCGAACGTGACAGGCGAGATCGAGAATTACTACGTGAAGTTCGCGGACGGTAAGACTCAGTACGCCAACCAGAACCAGTTCGAACCGCGCTGGACCCTCGGCATCCGCGCCAAGTGGTGATCTAGACCTGGGACGCGACCGATTCTGTTCGAGCGGTCGCGTCCTGGACCTTCCTCTTGAGGCGTCCTTCTTAGGAAGGACGCTCCCGACCCTTTCCCTGCGGGCCGCTGTGACCCCTGTCACAGCGGCTTCTTTTTCCGTCCAGGGCCACTAGCATCACGGATCAAACGGACTCTTCGACGTCCGTGGCGAGAAGCCGGAGAGCTTCGAAAGGGCAGGGACCGACCATGCAACAGACGGCGCGCGACGCTCTTACGGATAAGCGTATCCGCGACATCGTCATCGTCGGCGGGGGCACGGCCGGCTGGATGGCGGCCGCGAGCCTGAAGCGGCACTTCGGGGCCGCGCCGATCAACATCACCCTGATCGAGTCTTCCGAGATCGGCACGATCGGCGTGGGCGAGGCGACGATCCCCACCATCCGCCGCTTCTACCAGGCCCTGGGCCTTTCCGACATCGACGTGCTGCGGGCCACCGGCGGCACCTGCAAGCTGGGTATCCGCTTCAACGACTGGCTCAAGCCCGGGGCGTCCTTCATCCATCCGTTCGGTCTGTACGGCCAGGACCTGAACGGCGTGTCGTTCCATCACTACTGGATGCGCCTGCGCGCCTTGGGCGAGACCGCGCAGATCGCCGACTATTCGCTGGGCGCCAGCCTGGCCGCCGCCGGCAAGTTCACCACTCCGTCGCGCAATCCGCCCTCGACCCTGTCGGTGTTCGACTGGGCGCTGCATTTCGACGCCGGCCTGTTCGCCCGGCTGATGCGCCAGGTCGCCGAGCAGAACGGCGTGCGGCGCATCGACGCCAAGATCACGAAGGTCAACCTGCGGGCCGAGGATGGCTTCATCGAGTCCGTGTCGCTGGACAGCGGCGCGACCGTGTCCGGCGACCTCTTCATCGACTGCTCGGGCTTCCGCGGCCTGCTGATCGAGGAGGCCCTGCACACCGGTTACGAGGACTGGAGCCCGTGGCTGCTGTGCGACGCCGCCATGGCCGTCCAGAGCGAGGGGCAGGGCGCGCCGCCGCCCTATACCGACGTCACGGCCCACGAGGCCGGCTGGCGCTGGCGCATCCCCCTCCAGCACCGCTGGGGCAACGGCTACGTCTATTCCAGCCGCCACGCCACCGACGAGCAGGCCAGGGCGGTGCTGACCGGCGCTCTCGATGAGCGGCTGCTGCACGAGCCGCGCAAGATCGGCTTCCATCCCGGTCGCCGCCTGAAGGCCTGGAACAAGAACTGCATCGCCCTGGGCCTGGCTTCGGGTTTCCTCGAGCCGCTGGAGAGCACCAGCATCGCCCTGATCGAGACGGGCATCGAGAAGATCAAGCAGCTGTTCCCCAACCGCGACTTCGACCCGGCGGTGGTGGACGAATTCAACGAGATGTCACGCCTGGAGATGGAGCGCGTCCGCGACTTCATCATCCTGCACTACAAGCTCAATCAGCGAACCGAAGACCCGACCGGGTTCTGGACCCACTGCCGCGAGATGTCGGTTCCCGACACTCTCCAGAAGAAGACCGACCTCTGGCGCGCCCAGGGGCACTTCGTCCGCTACCGGTGGGAGATGTTCGCCCCGCCCAGCTGGCTGGCGATCTATGCAGGCTTCGAGGTGCTGCCGGAGACCTACGACCTCAGCGTCGAGGGCTTCGACGCCGGCCAGCTCTCGGCCGCCCTGGGCGAGATGCGCAAGGCCGTGGCCGAGACCGTGGCGGCGACCCGCCCTCACGGCGACTTCATCGAACAGTACGCCCGTCCCCAACCGGTGGCGGCCGAGTAGGAGCAGCCCGATGGCTCACCTGAACAAGATCGTCATCGTCGGCGGCGGCTCGGCCGGCTGGATCTGCGCGGCCATGCTCAGCCACTATTTCCAGAAGGGGCCGACGCAAGTCGAGCTGGTCGAGTCCGAGGAGATCGGCACGATCGGCGTAGGGGAGTCGACCATCCCGCCGTTCCTCCAGCTGATCCGCACCTTGGGGATCAACGAGCAGGAATTCATTCAGGAAACCCAGGCCGCCTTCAAGCTGGGCATCCGGTTCGAGAACTGGCTCGAGAAGGGCGACACCTACTACCATCCGTTCGGCCAGATCGGCGGTCCGCTGGAGGTCAACGAGTTCTATCAGTGCTGGCTGCGCGCCAAGCAGAACGGCCATCCGTCCAACCTGCAGGACTTCGCCCCGGCCACGGCCATGGCCAAGGCGGGCAAGTTCATGCTGCCGGCGGCGGCGCAGAAGACCATGATCGCCAACGCCAACTACGCCCTGCACGTCGATGCGCGGCTGGTGGGCCTGTACCTGCGCAAGTTCGCCGAGGCGCGCGGCGTCAAGCGCACCGAGGGCATCGTCACCGACGTGGCCACGCGTCCCGACGGCGGTGTCGCCAAGGTGATCCTGAAGGACGGCCGGGAGGTGGCCGGCGACTTCTTCGTCGACTGTTCGGGTTTCCGCGCCCTGCTGATCGGCAAGACCCTGGGCGAGCCGTTCCGCGACTGGGGCGACGTGCTGTTGTGCGACCGCGCCGTGGTCGCCCAGACCGAGAACGTCGGGCCGCCCCATCCCTACACCCTGGTCCAGGCCCAGGACTTCGGCTGGCGCTGGCGCATCCCGCTGCAGCACCGCGCGGGCAACGGCTACGTCTTCGCCAGCAAGTATCTGAGCGATGACGAGGCCACGGCCACCCTGATGAGCCAGATCCAGGGCGAAGTGGTGCTGGGCCCCAACATCATCCCGTTCAAGACGGGCGTGCGCGAGCGGCCGTGGGTCAAGAACGTGGTCTCGATCGGCCTGTCCTGCGGCTTCATCGAGCCGCTGGAGTCGACGGCCCTGCACCTGATCTACAAGGGCATGGACTACTTCCTGCGGTTCCTGCCCGACATGGACGCCGACCAGACCCTGGCGGCGGAATACAACCGCCGCATGGTCGCCGACTACGAGGAGATCCGCGACTTCATCGTGCTGCACTATGTGACGACCCGGCGCGAGGACACGCCGTTCTGGCGCGACTACCAGAAGGTCGTCCCGCCCCAGAGCCTCAAGGAGCGGATGGACCTGTTCAGGGCGGCCGGGGTGCTGCGCGACGGCGTCGACGACATGTTCCGCGCGCCCAGCTGGCAGTCGGTGATGGAGGGCATGGGCGTGCGGCCGCAGCGTTATCAGCAGTTGGTCGACCGCATCCCGCTGAGCGTGATCATGAACCTGATGGACAAGTCCGCGCCGATGCTCGCCGACTTCGTGGCCACCTTGCCGAGCCACGAGGAGTTCCTCGCAACCCATTGCCCGGCCGCGCCTTTCAAGCGGTCGGCTTAGGAGCCGTCAGCGCCAGGTCTTGGCCTGGGTGATCGTGACGGGTTCGGTCAACACGACTTCTAGCGAACGCCCGGCGACGGTGCAGCTGGCGATCTTCACGGACCCCTGGCCGCCCGTGATCCGGCAGGTCAGGGACTGCGAGAAGGTCGCCGCCATCAGCCGTTCGCGGTCGACGGGCAGGACGGGGGCGGTCGGGCTGATCCGCAGCGGGATCCAGCGATCGGGCGTCGGGCCTTGGGCGATGCAGAGGGTGTGGCCGTCGATGACGTGCAGCACCGGGCCGGTGACGGTCTGGCCCACGGCCGGAGCGGGCGCGCGGCAGATCTGCGCCCAGGCGGGCGCGCCGAAGCCTAGGGCGGCCCAGGCGATGGCTGCCGCACCCGATCTCGCCCAACCCCTGGCCATGACCACATGTCCTCTGAACGCGGAGTCAAACGCTGTGGATAACTTCGTGTTCCTGGCGGAGCGCCTTGAAACGTCTGACGTTTGTCCAGTGTTGCTCCGGCGCCGCAGGCCGCCCGGAACGCCGGCCGGTCTGGCGTGCTAAGAGAAGACCCGCAGCCCGGCGACTCGGCGCGGGCGAACGACACGGATGGGAGAAGTCCCCTGGCGACGGCGAAGCGTACGGGATCGCGCAAGACCCTGACGACGGCCAATCTGGCGGCCCTGGGCGCCGAGCGGCTGGCCGAACTGCTCATCGACGTCGCCGAGGGCCACGCCCAGATCAAGCGCCGCCTGCGCCTGGAGCTGGCCGGCGAGATCGGTCCCGAGGACCTGGCGGCCGAACTGGCCAAGCGCATCGACACCGTCGCCGACAGCCGGGCGCGCATCCATTGGCGCAAGCACAAGGAGTTCGTCCGCGAGCTGGACATGCAGCGGAGCCTGATCGTCGGGCGGCTGACCGAACTGGACCCCAGTCTGGCCCTGCCGATGATGCTTCGGTTCCTGGGCCTGGCCGAGGGCGTGTCGCATCGCACCGCCGACGCCAAGGGCGAGATCGAGGCGGTGTTCGACGCCGCCGTAGACGACCTCGCCGTCATCGCGCCCTTGGCCCTGGTCGATCCGCGGGCCGTGGGAGATCAACTGCTGGACCTCCTGCTGCATGGCCGGGCGGGCCTGGGACCGCGCGCGCTGAAGAACGTCCTGCCGGCCCTCGGCGCCGAGGGCGTGGCGCAACTGCGGGCGCGGGTCGAGACGACCATGGCTTCGCAGAAGCGGGTCAGCGGCGCGTTGAAGGCCGCCGTCCAGGTGCTGGCCGACGCCCAGGGCGACGTCGACGGCTATGTGGCCCAGTTCACCGAGTCCCAGGCCGTGCTGCCGCCGATCGGCGCTCAGATCGCCCGGCGGCTGACGGCGGCGGGGCGCTATGACGAGGCGGTGGCCGCCCTCGACCGCTCGACGCCCGGCTCGTTCGCCCAACTGGTCGGGACCGTGCTGGGGCGTCCGACGATACCAGGCCCGGGCGCTCTCGACTGGGAGGGCGCCTATATCGAGGTGCTGGAGGCGCGCGGGCAGGGGGATCTCGCTCAGAACATGCGCTGGACCAGCTTCGAGCGCGGCCTGTCGGTCGAGCGGCTGCGCGACTATCTCAAGCGCCTGCCGGACTTCGACGACGTCGAGGCCGAGGACAAGGCCCTGGCGCATGCCGAGGACTTCCACGACATTCATGCCGCCCTGGACTTCCTGATCCGCTGGCCCGCCTGGGACCGCGCCGCGCGGCTGGTGCTGCGCCGCTGGGGCGACCTGGACGGCGATCGTCCGGAGCTCCTTGAGCCGGCCGCCCGGGCGATCGAGGGTCGCCATCCGCTGGCCGCGACCCTGCTGCTGCGGGCCATGATCCTGGACACCGCGCGCTACGCTCGCAACACCCGCTACAAGGACGCCCAGAAGCAGCTCCTGGAAGCCGCTTCCCTGGCCCCGGCCATCGCCGACTGGGGCGGCCACGAGGACGCCGAGGCGTTCGCCGCCAGGGTGACGGGCTATCGGCGCTGGTAGAACCGTTCGCGAGCGCAAAAGCCTCGATTGCCTTGACCGGAGCGCCGGACCTATAAGCGCCCTGAAGTATCCAGCCCGCCGAGGGATTCCATGAGCTCCGATTTCGCCGCCGCGCGCCTGAACATGGTCGAAAGCCAGATCCGCACGGCCGACGTCACCGACCTGCCCCTGCAGGACGCCCTGCGCGTCGTGCCGCGCGAAACGCTCGTGCCGGCCGGCAAGGGCTATCTGGCCTATGCCGACGCCGACGTCGAATACGCCCCCGGCCGCTGGCTGCTGCGTCCGCGCGACGTGGGCAAGCTGCTGCAGCACCTACGTCCGCGCGAGGGCGACAAGGCCCTGGCCATCGCCGCGCCGTACGCGGCGGCCGTGCTGGAGAAGATGGGCGTCGAGGTCACCCGCCTGGATGGGGAAGACCTGACCGCCGTGCCGGGCGGCGATTACGACGTGATCATCTGCGAAGGCGCCGTGCCGCGAGCCCCGACCAGCTGGACCAAGGCTCTGGCCGTCGGCGGCCGCCTGGCGGTGATCGAGCGCGACGGTCCGGTCGGTCGCGCGGTGATCTATGTCCATGCGGAAGACGGCGTCGGCCGTCGCGCCGTGTTCGACGCCACCCCGCCGATGCTGGCCGGTTTCGCCGTCGAACAGGGCTTTGCGTTCTGACGACTTCCAGTCCAGAAACCAGAACGCAACGTCTGCGTGAAAAAAGCTTAACTAGCGGCCTATGGTCTCTCGCCTTACAGCCGATCATATAGGGTGCGAGCGTCGCGCCTGATCTGAGCAAGTCTCTGGCCCGGGTTGCCGTGGCCGGGGGGTTTCGTGGGGAATGAAGTTGATGTCGAACCGCCGTCGGGCCGCTTTGCTGGCCGCCGCTTGCAGCATGGGCCTGGTCGCGGGCCTGGCCTCGGTCGCCCGGGCCGAGACCCTGGCGGACGCCTTGGCCCTGGCCTACCAGACCAACCCCACCCTGCAAGGCCAGCGCGCCAGCCAGCGCGTCACCGACGAGGGCGTGGTCCAGGCCAAGACGGCCTTTCGCCCCACGCTGAACGCCTCGGCTGACGCCACGTGGTCGCGCACGGACTTGGCCAACGACCAGACCTACATCAACGGCGCCGGCCAAGTCGCCACCCGGGACCACACCACCGGCAGCGGCAGCGGGGCCAGCCTGGCCCTGACCCAGCCGCTCTATACGGGCGGCCGAGCCAACGCCAACCTGACCGCCGCCGAGGCCGACGTCCTGGCCGGCCGCGAGGATCTGCGCAGCGTCGAGCAGTCGGTGCTGGGCAACGTCATCCAGAGCTATGTCGACGTCCGTCGCGACCAGGAACGCCTGCGCATCGCCCAGGAGAACGTCAACGTCCTGACCCGCCAGTTGGAAGAGTCCAAGGCGCGCTTCGAGGTCGGCGAGATCACCCGCACCGACGTGGCCCAGTCGGAGGCCCGCCTGGCCTCGGCCCAGGCCAGCCTGTCGTCCGCCCAGGCCATCCTGGCCGCCAGCCGCGCGGCCTACGCCGCCGTGGTCGGCCAGAACCCCACCGACCTGGCCCCCGAGCCGTCCCTGGCCGCCCTGCTGCCCAGCAGCGTCGAGCAGGCCTTCGACCTCGTCGACCAGAACAATCCGTCGATCCAGGCCGCCCGTTACGCCGAACAGGCCGCCGCCGCCCGCGTCGCTGCGGCCAAGGCCGCCTTCCTGCCGACCGTCGGCGCCCGCGCGGGCTTGGACGCCGACGCGACCCGCACCAACGGCACGGGCCGCGACTTCGGCGACTACAATCGCGGCTATACCGCCTCGATCACCGCTTCGGTGCCGCTGTTCACCGGCGGGCTCAACAGCTCGCAGGTGCGCGCCGCCAAGGAACGCGAAAACGCCGCCCGCATCGCGGTCGAGGGCGCTCAGCGCCAGGCGCTGCAGCAGATCTCCACCGCCTGGAACAACCTCTTGGCCTCGCGCGCCAACCTCGTCTCGAACGAGGAGCAGGTCCGGGCCACCCGCATCGCCTTCGAGGGCGTGCGCCAGGAGCAGCAGGTCGGCCTGCGCACCACCCTGGACGTGCTGAACGCCCAGCTGGAACTGGCCAACGCCGAGGTGGCCCTGGTCGTGGCCCGCCGCGACGAATACGTGGCCAGCGCCAGCGTGCTTCAGGCCATGGGCGTGCTGAACGTCGCCAACCTGGCGCCCGAGGTTCCGCGCTACGATCCGGTCAAGTCGTACGACAAGGTCAACCACGCGGTCGGCTGGGTTCCGTGGGAGCCGGTGGTGCGCGGGATCGACAAGGTCGGAGCGCCGTCGCCGGTGCTCAAGAAGGCCCCCGAGGCCTCCACCCCGGCGGCCGGCAAATAGGGCGAATTGAAGCGCCGGTGATGCTTGAGCTTGCTTAACCGGCGCAAGTCTGCACCATCGCGCTAAGCGCTCGGCTTGGGCGCTCCAGGATTCGTACCCTTTCGAGACGGCCCCCACATGTCCGACCAGAGCCCCCAAGAACCGACGATGGAGGAAATCCTCGCCTCCATCCGACGCATCATCTCGGAAGATGACGCGCCGGCGGAGGCCGCTGCGGCGCCCGAACCGGAGCCGGAAGCCGCCGTTCCGGTCATCGAGGAAGCGCCGGCCGAGGACGACGTCCTGGAGCTGACCGATCCGATCGAACCGGCCGCGCCGGTCGAGACCATGGGCGACATCGACGTCTATTCGCCCGAGCCCGAGCCGGAACCCGCGCCGCCGCCGCCCCCGGCGCCCGAGCCGGAACCGATCCAGGGCTTCTCGCGCGAGGAAGTGGCCGACAACCTGGTGGGCGACCACGCCGCCAGCCTGGCCGCCACCGCCTTCGGCAGCCTGAGCTCGGCCCTGCTGATGCCCAAGGACGGCCGCACCCTGGAAGACGTCGTGCGCGAGCTGCTGCGCCCGCTGCTCAAGGAGTGGCTGGACCAGAACCTGCCGCGCATCGTCGAGACCAAGGTCGAGGAAGAAGTCCACCGCATCGCCCGCGGCCGGAGCGTATAATCGACGTCATCGCCCGTCCCCGGACGGGGCGGTGGCGATGAGATGGACAAGGCGGTCGCTCCGGCGGCCGCCTTTTTCCGTCTAAAAATCCCAGTTGAACCAAGGCCCAAGGTTTCGCCCGGCGGCCGCAGATGGCATATCCCCAGCGCCATGCTTGAAAAGACCTTCGATCCCCAATCCGTCGAGCCCCGTCTGTACGCCGCCTGGGAGGCCTCCGGGGCTTTCAAGCCGAGCGAGGACCCGAACGCCGAGACGTTCACGATCGTCATCCCGCCGCCGAACGTGACGGGCTCGCTGCACATCGGCCACGCCCTGAACAACACGCTGCAGGACGTGCTGACGCGCTTCCACCGCATGCGCGGCAAGGCGGCCCTGTGGCTGCCGGGCACCGACCATGCGGGCATCGCCACCCAGATGGTCGTCGAGCGCCAGCTGGCCGCCGCCGGCAATATCGGCCGCCGCGACATGGGCCGCGAGGCCTTCGTCGCCAAGGTCTGGGAATGGAAGGCCGAAAGCGGCGGGGCGATCACCAACCAACTGCGCCGTCTGGGCGCCAGCTGCGACTGGTCGCGCGAGCGCTTCACCCTGGACGAGGGCCTGTCGGCCGCCGTCCGCAAGGTGTTCGTCCAGCTCTACAAGCAGAACCTGCTCTATCGCGACAAACGCCTGGTCAACTGGGACCCGCAGTTCCAGACCGCCATCTCCGACCTCGAGGTCGAGCAGAAGGAGGTCGACGGCGCCTATTGGCACTTCGCCTATCCGCTGGCCGACGGCGTCACCTACCAGCACCCGATCGCCTTTGACGACGAGGGCAAGCCGACGGAATTCGAGACCCGCGGCTACATCGTCGTGGCCACCACGCGCCCCGAGACTATGCTGGGCGACACCGGCGTGGCCGTCCATCCGTCGGATGAGCGCTACAAGGACCTGGTCGGCAAGTTCGTGACCCTGCCGATCGTCGGCCGCCGTATCCCGATCGTCGCCGACGAGTACGCCGACCCGACCAAGGGCTCGGGCGCGGTGAAGATCACCCCGGCCCACGACTTCAACGACTTCCAGGTCGGCAAGCGCGCCGGCCTGCCGGCGATCAACATCATGACGCCGGAAGCCAAGCTGAACGACGCCGTCCCCGCCGAATATGTCGGCATGGACCGCTTCGCCGCGCGCAAGGCCATCGTGGCCCGCGCCGAGGAAGAGGGCTGGCTGAAGGAGATCGAGAAGACCCGCCACATGGTTCCGCACGGCGACCGTTCGGGCGTGGTCATCGAACCTTACCTGACCGACCAGTGGTACGTCGACGCCTACACGCTGGCCCAGCCGGCGCTGAAGGCCGTGGAGGAGGGCGCGACCGTCTTCGAACCCAAGCACTGGGAGAAGACCTACTTCGAATGGCTGCGCAACATCGAACCCTGGTGCGTCTCGCGCCAGCTCTGGTGGGGCCACCGCATCCCGGCCTGGTTCGGCCCGGAAGGTTCGATCTTCGTTGAAGAGACGGAAGAAGCCGCCTATGCGGCCGCCCGTGCGCAACACGGCGACAATGTCGTCCTGACCCAGGACGAGGACGTTCTCGACACCTGGTTCAGCTCGGCCCTTTGGCCGTTCTCGACCCTGGGCTGGCCGGAAGAGACCGAGGATCTCCAGCGCTTCTACCCGACCAGCACCCTAGTCACGGGCTTCGACATCATCTTCTTCTGGGTGGCCCGGATGATGATGATGGGCATCCACTTCATGGACGGGCAGGTCCCGTTCAAGCAGGTGTTCATCAACGCCCTCGTCCGTGACGAGAAGGGCGCCAAGATGAGCAAGTCCAAGGGCAACGTGATGGACCCGCTGGTCCTGATCGACGAGCTGGGCTGCGACGCGGTGCGCTTCACCCTGACGGCCATGTCGGGCCAGGCGCGCGACATCAAGCTGTCGAAGCAGCGCATCGAGGGCTACCGCAACTTCGGCACCAAGCTGTGGAACGCCTCGCGCTTCGCCCAGATGAACGAGTGCGTCCGCGTCGAGGGCTTCGACCCGTCGACCGTGACCCAGCCGATCAACCGCTGGATCCGCGGCGAGACCGTCAAGACCGCCGCCAAGGTGACCCAGGCCCTGGAGGCGCCGTCCTTCGACGCCGCCGCCGACGCGCTCTACAAGTTCATCTGGAACGTGTTCTGCGACTGGTACCTGGAGCTGGCCAAGCCGATCCTGAACGGCGACGACGCCGAGGCCAAGGCCGAGACCCGGGCCACGGCCGCCTGGGCCCTGGACGTGATCCTCAAGCTCCTCCACCCGGTTATGCCGTTCATCACCGAGGAGCTGTGGGACAAGACCGCCGAGTTCGGCGCGCCGCGCGAGGGGATGCTGATCGTCGAGAAGTGGCCCGAACTGCCGGAAGCCTGGATCGACGCCACGGCCGAGGCCGAGATCGGCTGGCTGGTCGACACCGTCGGCGAAATCCGCTCGATTCGCGCCGAGATGAACGTCCCGCCGTCGGCCAAGCCGCCGCTGTCGGTGATCGGCGCCGCCCCCGAGACCAAGGCCCGCCTGGCGCGTCACCGCGACCTGCTGCTGACCCTGGCCCGCCTGGACAGCGCCCGCGAGGCCGAAACGGCTCCGGCGGGCTCGGTCCCGATCGTGCTGGGCGAGGCGACCGGCGCCCTGGCCATCGCCGAGTTCATCGACCTGGAAGCCGAGAAGGCGCGTCTGACCAAGGAAATCGCCGTGCTCGGCTCCGAGATCGAGAAGATCGGCAAGAAGCTGAACAACCCCGACTTCGTGGCCCGCGCCAAGCCCGAGGTGGTCGAGGAGAACCGCGAACGTCTCGCCGAGGCGGAAGCGGCCAAGATCAAGCTGGAAGCGGCGCTCGCGCGGCTCGAGGCGGTGGGGTAATGATCTGTCCCTCCCCCTCGTGGGGAGGGTGGCCCTGGCGGAGCCAGGGTCGGGTGGGGATTGCTGAGTCAGCGGGCCCCACCCACCAGCTTCGCTGGTCCCCCCTCCCCACAAGGGGGAGGGAAGTCTCGTCTTCTTACTTCTTCACGCCCAGCATGCCTTCGATCTCGGCCTTGGTGGCGTTGATCACGGTGGCGCCGTCTTGGACGGCCAGGTTCTTGACGTCCACGGCGAAGGTCTTGTCGTCCATCTTGATGGTGGCCATCGACTTGCCGGTGGCGTCCGGCTTGACCTCGGCGACCGAGCCGATCACCGCGCCGGTGTTGTCCTTGACGGGCTGGCCGGCGGCGACAGCGGCCGGAGCAGTTGCTGCAGCGGCGGGCGCGGCAGCGCTGGTGGCCGGGTCCTGAGCCGGAGCGGTGGTCTGGGCCAGGGCGGGGGCGGCGACGGCGATCGCCAGGGCGGCGGCGCCGAAAGTCAGAATAGAGCGCATCGGTTTCCCATCTTGCAAAAATAGCGTCTCTCCCCCGACGCCCTGTTACGCTGGCGTGACTTTGGGGCGTCGGCGGGACGCTGATGCGGTCAAAATGGGTCCGGGCTTGAACGCGGTTCGCTGGGCGGCGGCCTCCAACCGCCCTTGGGCGGAGGATTGCTCGGGGCCTGCGAACTCGGGGGCGGGGCGGCGACGCCTGGCGCCTGAAGGGGACCGCAGGGAATCCAGTCGTAGCGATCGTCGGCGGGGTTCCAGGACCACGAGCCGCACGCCGGCGACGGAGCGGCGTCCCGCGCGCCGGGCTCGTCGCCATAGGCCGGCGGGCTGTCGGCGCGGTCGTGGTAGATCGTCTCGGTCCGCTCGTAGATCACCGGCGGTGGGGCGTAGTAGCTGGGATTGGCGTAGTAGTAGCCTGGATAGCCGCTGTACCCGTACGGATAGGCGTAGGTCGCGCCCAGGGCCAGACCGATTCCGACGCCGCCCCAGTAGCCTGAGCCCCAGTAGCCGGAACCCCAGTATCTAGGTCCGCCGTGATAGTGGCCGTATCCGCCGTGGTAGCCGCCACCTCCATGGTAGCCGCCGTGATAACCGCCTCCGCCGCCGTGATACCCGCCGCTATGCCCGCCGCGCGGCTGGGCGTCTGCCGACGGGGCGGGCAGGGAGGCCGTCAGCAGGCCGACCAAGGCGAGCCCTGTAAGAAGGGTCTTCATTTGGACCACTCCGCTAGGTCGGGCGGCCGACGTTCAGGCGTCGGCGAGCCGCGTCGCAAGTCTGTCAGGATACGCCCGCCGAGCCCTCGGCGAAAGCGGTCAGCGTCCGTAGACGGCGTCGCGCACTTCCTTCGTGAAGGGCCCGTTCATGCCCTCGAAGGCGGTGTTGGTCATAATCACCACGGTCAGGCGGTTCTGGGGATCGACGAACCAGTTGTGACCGTAGACGCCGCCCCAGGCCATGGTCCCGACGCCTTGCGGGGTCTTGCCGAGGGCGGGGTCGTCCAGCACCGCCCAGCCATAGCCGAAGCCCCAGCCGGGGCCCTGGGTCGCCGCCTGCGAGCCGACCTGATCCTTCGTCATCTCAGCCACCGTCGAGGCCTTCAGGATCGGCGCGCCGCCCTGGCGGATCGTCTCCAGCAGGGCCAGCACGTCGCCGGCCGTGCCGACCATGCCCGCGCCCCCGGAGGGAAAGGCGGTCTTGTCGAGAGCGCGGCTGGGCGCGAACCGAACGGCAGTGGGGCCGAGCGGAACGTCCAGGTTGTCGGTCATCCGCTTGGGCGCGGGTTGGGCGTTGTAGTAGGCGGCCGTTAGTCGCGCCGGGTCGCGGGCCACGAAGCCGGCGTCGGTCAGTCCCAGAGGCCTCGTCACGGTCTCGGCCACCACCTGGGGCAGGGGCTTACCGGTGGCTTTCTCCACCACCGAACCCAGCACGTCGATGGCCACCGAATAGCGCCAGGCCGAGCCGGGCGGGAAGGCGAGAGGCGCTCGCGAGAGGCGGCCCACGTTCTCGTCTAGGGTGATCCCCGATAGGTCGATGCCGTCCGAGACGCCCAGCGTGTGGTACGGATGCGAGGCCGGCTCGGCCAGGCCATAGGTCAGGCCGCTGGTGTGGGTCAGGAGCTGGCGGATCGTGATGACCGGCGTCGTCCCGTCGGCCAGCTTCGGTTTGAAGTCGGGCAGCCATTTGGTCACCGGATCGTCGAGCTTCAGCACGCCGTCCTCGACCAGCTTCATCACCGTCACACTGACGAACGGCTTGGTGACTGACGAATAGCGGAAGACCGCGTCCTCGCGCATCGGGCGGCCGGCCTCGCGGTCGGCCAGGCCGGCGGCGCGGTGGTAGACGATCCTGCCGTCGCGGGCGACCAGCATCACCGTTCCGACCAGCCGCTGCTCGGCCAGGGCGGTGTCGACCACCTTGTCCAGCCGGGCGGCGAGGGCCGCATCGGGCGCGGCGGCGACGGGAACCGGCGGCGGGGCGGCCAAGCTCGGGGTGGACGCCGCCAGGGCGACGGCGAGGGCGAGGCTGGAGATCCACGGACGCATTCGACGACTCCCGGTTCGCGAACGGAGGTAGGGCGTTACCGGGGAGGGGGCAAGCGGAGGGGCTGGGCGCGCCTCTAAGTTATCATTGTTCCCTTATGTTCGAACAGACGTTTGCATCACGCTCCGGGCTGTGCTTTGTCGCTGGGGAAACGTGCTCGGCCAGCGAAGCGCGACACACACTCCGGGAGAGTAACGATGACCCAGGCCGCATCCGCTTCAAGTGGCGCGCCAACCCCCTCGATCCCCTGGCCCGCCATGTCGGTGAAGCAGGCCTACGCCCTGATCACCGCCCCCGGCTCGCCCGGCGAGATGGAGGAGATCGAGATTCGGGGCGTGAAAACGCGGGTCTGGAAGAACTGCCCACCCACCCTGCGCCACACCCTGATGATGGGCCGCACGCACGGCGATAAGATCTTCCTGGTCCACGAGGACGAGCGGGTCAGCTTCGAGGCCTTCTACCGCGCCGTGACGGTGTTCGCCGCAGAACTGGAAGCGGCCGGCGTCAAGAAGGGCGACCGGGTGGCCCTGATCATGCGCAACCTGCCCGAATGGCCGGTGGCCTTCTATGCGGGCCTGTCGATCGGCGCGATCCTGACCCCGCTGAACGCCTGGTGGACCGGACAGGAACTGGAATACGGCCTGACCGACAGCGGGGCGTCGGTGGCGATCATGGACGTCGAGCGCTTCGAGCGCCTGGCCGAGCACTTCGACAACTGCCCGGACCTCAAGCGCGTCTATGTCAGCCGCTCGAAGGAGGAGATCGCCCATCCGTACGTGAAGCGGATGGAGAGCGTGATCGGCTGCCCCAACGACTGGATCAAGCTGGAGGAGAAGCCGCTGTCGACGGTCGAGCTGGGACCGGAGGACGACGCGACGATCTTCTACACCTCGGGCACGACTGGCAAGCCGAAGGGCGCCCTGGCCACCCATCGCGCCGTCAACAGCAACATCTTCGCCGCGGCCGCCGCCAGCGCCCGCAGCTTCCTGCGTCGGGGCGAGGCGCCGCCGGAACCCGATCCCAACGGCCCGCAGCGTGGCTCGCTGATCTCGGTGCCGTTCTTCCACGCCACCGGCTGCTTCGCGGTGATGAACCCGTCGCTGTTCGGCGGCGCCAAGCTGGCCATGATCCGCAAGTGGGATCCGGAAAAGGCCATGCAGCTGATCCAGGACGAGAAGCTGACCCAGATGGGCGGCGTTCCCACCATCGCCTGGCAGATCATCGAGCATCCCGCCCGCTCCAAGTACGACCTCTCGTCGCTGGAGACCGTGGCCTATGGCGGCGCGCCGTCGGCGCCGGAGCTGGTGCGCAAGATCAAGGAGATCTGGCCCAAGAGCTCGCCCGGCAACGGCTGGGGCATGACCGAGACCTCGGCTACCGCCACCAGCAATTCCGGTGAGGATTACGAGAACCGTCCCGACAGCTGCGGCCCGGCCGTGCCGGTCACCGACCTTAAGATCATGACCCTCGAGCAGCCCTATCGCGAGCTGCCGATCGGCGAGGTCGGCGAGCTGTGGTGCAAGGGGCCGCAGGTGGTGAAGGGCTACTGGAACAAGCCCGAGGCCACGGCCCAGACCTTCGTCGACGGCTGGGTGCGCACCGGCGACCTGGCGCGGCTGGACGAAGAGGGCTTCTGCTACATCATCGACCGCGCCAAGGACATGCTGATCCGGGGCGGCGAGAACATCTACTGCATCGAGGTCGAGAACGTCCTCTACGACCATCCGGCGGTGATGGACGCGGCGTTGGTGGGCGTCCCGCACAAGACCCTGGGCGAAGAGCCGGCGGCCGTCGTCACCCTGAAGCCCGGCGCCCACGCCGACGAGGCGGAGCTCCGCGCTTTCGTCGCCGACCGCCTGGCGGCCTTCAAGGTGCCCGTGAAGGTCGTCTTCTGGCCCGAGACCTTGCCACGCAACGCCAACGGCAAGATCATGAAGAACGAGCTGAAGAAGGTGTTCGTCGAGGGATAGTCCTCCAGGTTTCCCTCCCCTTTATGGGGAGGGTGGACGCGAGGCGGACGGGTGGGGCCTGCTGACTCATCAAACCCCACCCGACCCTGGCTCCGCCAGGGCCACCCTCCCCGCGAGGGGGAGGGAAAGGCGTCATCAGACGCTCACCGGCGGTTTGCGCCCCGCCCAGGGCTGGGCCGCTTCCAGCTCGTAGGCCAGTTGCAGCAGCGTCCTTTCCGCCCCGGCGCGCCCGCCGAACTGGACGCCCACCGGCAGGCCGTCGGCCGTCCAGTGCAGGGGCACGCTCATCGAGGCCGCGCCCGCCACGTTGTGCAGGGTGGTGTAGCCCACATAGGCGTTCAGACGCTCGGTCAGATGCGGGATATCGACTGTCCCGGACACCCAGCCCAGCGGCACGGGCGGCGAGCCCAGCACCGGCGAGATGATCACGTCGTAGTGGTCGAACCAGCGGTCGTAGGCCTGGCCCGCCGCCTTCAGATCGGCCACGGCCTTGGCCAGGCCGTCCGGCGACATCTGGCCGACCAGTTCGGCCATGGCAAGGGTGAAGGGCTCCAGCAGGGTGTCGTCGGGCTTGCGGCCGATGGCTTTGGTGACCGCGTCGACCAGTTCGGCGGCCCCGCTGGCCCACAGGGCCAGGAAGTCCTGGGCGAAGGCCGGACCGTTCACGGGCCACTTGGTCGGTTCGACCTTATGGCCCAGCGACTCCATCAGCTTGCCGGCGTTTTCGGTAGCGGTCCGCACCTCGGCCTGCGGCTGGGCGCCCAGCATGGTCTCGGTCAGGATGCCGACCCGCAGCCGCTGTTTGTCCGGACCCGCTACCAAGCCGACCGGCGGGAAGACGGCGTCCGGACCATGGCGCTCGGTGGCGGCCAGCATCGTGGCGCTGTCGCGGACGCTGTGGGTGACGACGTGGGCGACCGACAGGTCGACGCCGCGCATGGGCTCGCGGCCTGGGACCTGGCGGCCGCGCGAGACCTTCAGGCCGAACAGACCACAGTTGGAGGAGGGGATGCGGATCGAGCCGCCGCCGTCGCTGGCATGGGCGAAGGGCACGACTCCGGCCGCCGTCGCCACGGCCGCCCCGCCCGACGAGCCGCCGCTGGACCGCTCCGGGTTCCACGGATTGCGGGTCGGCGGGAAACCCTCCGGCTCGGTGGTCGGCAGGAAGCCGTATTCCGGCGTCGAGGACTTGCCGATGACGACCAGCCCGGCCTTGTCGAAGCCGTCGATATAGGCCGGCTGGTCCTTGGCCGGCGGGTTGCGCAGCATGGCGCGCGAGCCGCTGAAGGTGGGCAGGCCCACATAGTCGTCCAGGTCCTTGACCAGGAACGGCACGCCCGCGAACGGACCGGCGGAGGGAGCCGTTCCGGCGTCCAGGCGCTTGGCCTTGTCGACGGCGCGGTCGAAGTCGGGGGTGACCAGGAAGCCCAGCTTGGGGTTCAGCGCCTCGGCGTCGCGCACGGCCTTTTCCGTCACCTCCAGGGCGCTGACCTCCTTGCGGCGGATGCGGCCGGCGATCTCGACGGCGTCGGGCGTCCACGGCGCGGTGGCGGGCGCCGTCTTGGCTCCGGCCTCCGAAGCAGCGGCAGCGGCGATCGTGGCGGCGCCGGCCGCCAGGCCCTCACGTCTGGACATCATGCGTTTCCCCCTTTTGGGTCCCTATGTCCCGACGTCTGAAGCGCGTCGGTGATCAATGATCACTGTGAACCCAAGGGCGTCTGATCCGCAAGTCGTGCTACAGCCGCCCGATGACACGCAAACGCGCCGACATCCTGCTGGTCGAGGCCGGCCTGTTCGACAGCCGGGCCAAGGCCCGCGCCGCCATCGAGGCCGGAGCGGTGAAGGCCGACGGCAAGGTCGTGACCAAGCCGTCGCAGGAAATCGAGGAGACCGCGGTGCTGGAAGGCGTCGCGGCCTTTCCCTGGGTGGGACGCGGCGCCCTGAAGCTGGCCCATGCCCTGGACCTATGGCCGATCGCGGTGGAGGGGCGGATCGCCCTGGACGTCGGGGCCTCGACCGGCGGCTTCACCGAGGTGTTGCTGTCGAAGGGCGCGGCCAAGGTCTACGCCGTCGACGTCGGCCGCGAGCAGCTGCATCCGCGCATCGCCGGCGATCCCCGCGTGGTCGACCGCTCGGGCGTCGACGCCCGGACGCTGGACCAGCGTTACCTGGACGAGGCTCCCGAGGTGGTGGTCAGCGACGTCAGCTTCATCTCGGTGGAGAAGTGCCTGCCCGTGGCCCTGGACCTGGCCGCGCCGGGCGCGGACCTTGTCACCCTGATCAAGCCGCAGTTCGAGGCCGGTCGCGAGCGGGTGGGCAAGGGCGGGCTGGTCAAGGCCCCCGAGGTCATCGCCGACTGCATCGCCTCAGTCCGCGCCTTCGTCGAGGCGGCGGGCTGGACGGTGAAAGCCGTTGCGCAAAGCCCGATCACCGGCGGCGACGGGCAGGTCGAGCACCTGCTGTGGGCGGTGAAGGCCTAGGCGCAAGAAAAGGCCGCCGGCGCGAACGCTGGCGGCCTCAAATGATCGAATGAGAAATCGGGTCGGTTAGTCGACGACCTGATAGCGGCCCGAGGCGTCCGGACAGACGCGCACGAAGCGTTTCTGGGTGCGGCCGTCGGGCAGGTAGATCGGGCTTTCGGCCAGGGTGCAGCCGTTGGCGTCGGCCTTGCTGTCGCTCACGCCGTAGGAGCGCTCGGACTCATAGGTGTAGCTGTCGCGACGATCGCCGTAGCGGCTGTCCTCGTAGCGGCCGCTGTTGCTGTAGCGGTCGTCATAGCCCTGGTCGTAGGTGTTGTACGAACCCTGGCTGTAGGACGGGGGAGGGGGCGGCGGCGGATTGGCGCCCGGGGAGCAGGCGGCCGAGTTGCGGCCGATGGCCGAGCCGGCGATCGCGCCGAGCAAGCCACCCAGCACGGCGCCTTCGGTGCGCGCGCCCTTGGCCGCTACGCCGCTGCCGATCGCCGCGCCGATGCCGGCGCCGGCCAGGCCGCCGCCCGTGCCGCGCTGCGTCGTGCTGCGACGGCAGGGGTCGTAGTAGTAGCCGTTGCTGTCGTAGTTGCCGCCGCCGGCATAGGCGCCCGCGTTGCCATAGGCGCCGTAGGCCTGGGCCGAGGCCATCGTCGGGACCAGCGCGCCGGCCAGGGTGGCGGCCGCGGCGACGCCGAGAACGGTCTTGAACATCTTGAAAACTCCTCCGACCGAGTCCGCCGATGCTCGGACCCGCCTTTCCGACCTAAAGTGCCAAGCTCTTGATGAACGGCTGTTGAGCGACCCGTTCATCTTCGTTCACGCGCATTCGTCTCAAATGCGTTATGGAGCGTCCAAAGCTTGTCGGCGTCGATCGTGGCGCGGACATGGCGGGCGTCCGCGTCCCCGAAATCATGACCTGAAATGGCCGGGCCCGGTGAAGGTTCCGCCGCACGAATTGGACTTTCTATGCGTGAACTGAGGATCCAGGCGGTCGGCGCCCAGGGCGACGGCATCGCCGAGGGCTCTTTTGTCCCCCTGACCCTGCCCGGCGAACTGATCTCCGCCGAGATGGCCGGCAACCGCGGCGAGCTGGTCGAGGTGCTGGAGCCCAGCCCCGATCGCGTCGTCCCGCCGTGCCGGCACTTCGGCGTCTGCGGCGGCTGCGCCTTCCAGCACTGGGACGCCAAGCCGTACCTGGAGTGGAAGCGCGAGCAGGTCCAGTTCCAACTGGCCCGCGAGGGCCTGGAGACCGAGGTCCTGCCGACCTTCGCCTCCCCGCCGGCCTCGCGCCGCCGCGTGGCCCTGCACGCCCGGGGCGGCAAGGGCGGGGCGCGGCTGGGCTTCAAGGAGCGCCGCTCCTGGAATCTGGTGCGGATCGAAGAGTGCCCGGTGACCCATCCCAAGCTGGTCGCGGCCTTCCCCGGTCTGGCTCGCCTGGCCGCGCCTTTCCTGGAGCACCCCAAGTCGGCCCCGACGCTGCACGTCACCCTGACCGCCACGGGCCTGGACATCGACGTTACCGGCGTCGAGGCCAAGAGCGGCGGGTTGTCGGCCGACGCCCGAGTGCGGGCGGCGATGATCGCTGGTGAGAACGACTTCGCCCGCGTCACCCTGGCCGGCGAGATGATCTACATGGCCCGCCAGCCGATGGTGAAGCTGGGCCCGGCCATCGTCGGCCTGCCGGCCGGCAGCTTCCTGCAGGCCGTGCCCCAGGCCGAGAAGGCCATGGTCGATTTCGCGGTCGAGGCGGCCCAGGGCGCGTCGAAGATCGTCGATCTGTTCAGCGGCGTGGGCACCTTCACCTTCCGCCTGGCCGAGATCGGCGGCGTCTATGCCGCCGACAGCGCCGCCCCGGCCATCGCGGCCCTGAAGGGCGCGCTGGGCACGGCCAACGGCCTGAAGGCGATCACCGCCGAGGCGCGCGACCTGACCCGCCGGCCGGTGCTGTCCACCGAGCTGAACAAGGTCGATGTAGCCGTGCTGGACCCGCCCCGCGCCGGGGCCTTCGAGCAGCACGTCGAGATCGCCAAGTCCAAGGTGGCCCGGGTGGTCGGCGTGTCGTGCAATCCCGCCACCTTCGCCCGCGACGCCAAGATCCTGGTCGACGCCGGCTTCAAGCTCGAGCGGGTCTTGCCGGTGGACCAGTTCCTGTGGTCGCCGCATATTGAGCTGGTGGGAGTCTTCTCCCGCTAGGACGGCCTTAGCCGTCTGGAGACGGCCATGGATGAGCGATCCGGCAAGGCGGGCGAACCCAGGGAGAGCGGTCCCAAGGGGCGCGGCGCCTTCGCCCTGGACGGGGCCAGTCAGCGCGCCAAGGCGGCGGTCAAGGCCGCCTGGTGGACCGCCGCCGGCGGCGTCACCCGAGCCTTGGCCCGGCCCACCAAGGGCGAGGCCAAGGTCAAGTTCGAGCCGAAAGGCCCGCCCGTCTCGACCGAGCGGCTGCGCAAGGCCTATCTGAGCGCCTTCGACAAGGACGCCGCCGACGTCGCCACCGGCCTCTACCCGCCGCTGGACGGCGGTTCGGGCAATCCGGCCGAGGCTTTCCGCCAGGCCCTGGACGTCATCGCCGACGCCCGCGCCGTCGACCAGCGCCGCCGGCGAGGCGATGGCGTCGAGGTGCGCCAGGAGGCAGAGAGCGAGGGCTATCCCAACTACTACCGGCAGAACTTCCACTTCCAGTCCGGCGGGTGGTTCACCGACGCCAGCGCCCGCCGCTACGAGGCCCAGGTCGAGGCGCTGTTTTCGGGCGCTGCCGGGGCCATGCGCCGGCGGGCCCTGTCCCTGCTGGCCCGCCACTGGCGCGGCAAGGACCAGCGCGGGCTGAAGCTGGTCGATATCGCCTGCGGCTCGGGCGCGTTCCTCAGCGATCTCAGCGCCGCCTTCCCGCGCGCCGCCATCGCCGGCCTGGACCTTTCGCGCGCCTATCTGGCCGCCGCCCGCAGCCGCTCGGGTCGAGGCGGGGTGCAGGCCAACGCCGAGGCCCTGCCGTTCGCCGACGCCAGCCTGGATGCGGTCACCTGCGTCTATCTGTTCCACGAGCTGCCGCCGCGCGTGAGGCCGGTGGTGGCCGCCGAGATCGCCCGGGTGCTCAAGCCCGGCGGCGTGCTGGCCTTCGCCGATTCGGTGCAGCCGGCCGACGAGCCGGACCTGTCGCGCCTGCTGGAGGCCTTCCCGGCCTATTTCCACGAGCCGTACTATTCGACCTACGCCCAGACCGATCTGCCGGCCCTGTTCGGCGCGGCGGGGCTGAGCGTAGCCGCGAGCGACCAGGCGTTCCTGACCAAGGCGCTGCTGCTGGAAAAGACCTGTTGAACCGAGCCATCATGGCCATTGCCTAGGCCGACGGGCTCCTGTATTCGAACCGACCTCTTCGCCGACGCTTCTTGTGTCGACCCGGATGGCCCGGTGGCGGAGTGGTGACGCAGCGGATTGCAAATCCGTGCACCCCGGTTCGATTCCGGGCCGGGCCTCCACCTTTCCCCTCGCAGTTCAGGCGTTCCCTAGTTCAGCCGAGGCTTCTTCAGCAGGGCGTTGCGGTCGACCGAGCGAATCTCGACCTCGAACACGTCATGCTCGCGCTGGATGCGCAGCGGGATCGTGACGCCGGCCGGGCCCTGGTCCCAGAGCGCGGTGTAGAACTCGGTCAGGTCCGAAACCTCGTCGCCGTCGACGGCCAGGATCAGGTCGCCGGCTCTCAGTTCGGCGCGGGACGCCGGGCTGCCCGGCGACACGCCGACCAGGATCACCTGTGACTCCGTCTCCTGAGCGAAGACGCCCAGCCAGGGACGGGGCGGATGGGCCGGCTTGCCGCGCGCCAGGTCGTCCAGGATCGGCGGCAGCAGCTCGGCGGGCACGAACATGTTCATGGGCTTGGCCACGCCGTCCTGCGACTGGCCCGAGAGACTGAGCGAGCCCACCCCGACCAATTCGCCCTTGGGCCCGATCAGGGCCGCGCCGCTCCAGTGCGGATGGGCGGGCTCGGTGATGATCGCTTCTTCCAGAAGATATTCCCAGTAGCCGGCGAAGGGCATGCGGGTCAGGACCCGGCCCGCGGCGGCGTGCGCGCGACCGCCGGCGCCGGCGATGACGATCGGGCTTCCGGATTCGAGGATCTTGGAGGTGCCGATGCGCAGGGCGGGCAGACCGAGGGGCTCCAACGCCTGGACCAGCCCCAGCCCCGTCTGGCCGTCGAAGCCCAGCACATGGGCCTGGACGCGTCGGCCGTTATTGAGGGTCAGCACCACCTCGCTGGCCTCGGTGATCAGATAGGCCATGGTCAGCACCAGGCCGTTCTCGCTGATTACCACGCCGTTCCCCAGCCGCTCGGTGCCGAGGATGCGCGCGGTGAAGGCGTCGGCCGGAACTTGCGATTCCAGGGCGACGACGCTGGACAGGGCGTGATCGAGGTCGAAGGCGTAGGCGCTGGCTGCGGGCCGCAGCCGAGCTTCGACCTCATGGCCCTGGAACGGTGAAGACAAGTCGATCTCCTCTAGGAGACTCAAATCTGGGGCGCGAGAGGTCGACCTTCAAGCCGCCAGGGCGGACAGGTCGATCGGGCGCTCCTGACGGCTGCGGCGCCAACGGCTGGGCGGCTGGCCCACGAGCCCGCCGAACGACCGGCAGAAGTGGGCCTGGTCGGAGAAGCCGCAGGCCAGGGCGATCTGCGCCAGGCTGTCATGCGTGGTCAGCATCAGCTGCTTGGCCCGGGCGATACGCCGCTCGATGATGTAGCTCTTGGCCGACTGGCCGAAGCTCTCCTTGAAGGCGTGGGAGAAGTAACTGGGGCTGAGGCGGACCGCGGTGGCGACGTCGCGGACCTGCAGGTTGCGGTCGCTGTTGCGGTCGATGAAGTCGGTCGCCGTACGCACCTGCCAGGGCGCCAGCTTGCCCGTCTGCTGGTCGCGGGTCAGGCGCTGGACCTCGGCCTCCAGCATCTGGCTGGCGCGATGCATCAACTCCCGAGCCGCGTCGGGGTCGCGATCGAAGGCGCGTGAGGCGTCTGTGACCAGGCGGGCCAACATCAGGGTCTGGTCGCGGGGCAGGGTGGAGGTCCGGTTCGCGCTCGTGGAAGTCATGTCCAACCCGCCGCCTTTCTTCCAGAACCGTTCCTGCTTGTTCACGGCAGGTCCAGTTTCAATGTTGCTAGCATTGTGAACGCTACCTCTGCAATGGCGCCGGCTGAAGCTTTGCTGTTGATAGGTTTTGAAAGTCCCCGTGATCTGGCGCGTACTGGTCATTTTTCCTGTGAGCGCCTTTGTCGATCTTTGGTTTGTCAAATATCGTCATGGATGGATTGCGGGTTTTTTGAACAATTGATGACGGTGCGGCGGGCAGCGTCGTAGCTCGCACCTTGCAGCATGTTCTTGAAATGTTCTCGTTGAAGATGCATGATGGCCGCATGGTCGCTCCCGCCAATCTTCCCGGTCATCCGCCGTCCAGCGCGCGGGGGCGCGGGGCCAAATCCAATCGCACGGGCCGCTTCGAGTCCCAGGTCACCGAGGCGTTCGACGACGGCTGGGGCGAGGAGGAAGAGCCGGCCCAGATCGCCACCACGCTCCAGCCGATGAGGTCGCGGACGATCATCGCCCGCAACGACAGTCCCGACGTCGGTTTCGAGAGTTCGATCAACCCATATCGCGGCTGCAGCCACGGCTGCATCTACTGCTACGCGCGGCCCGCTCACACCTATCTGGGCCATTCCGCGGGCCTGGATTTCGAGACGAAGATCTATTTCAAGCCCGAGGCCGGCAAGCTGCTGGAACGCGAGCTGTCCAAGCCGAAATACGTCCCCAAGGTCATCCATATCGGCGGCGACACCGATCCCTACCAGCCCGACGAGCGTCAGCTGCGGGTGACGCGGGCGGTGCTGGAGACCCTGGCGCGGTTCCGCCATCCGTTCACGATCATCACCAAGTCAAACCTGATCACCCGCGATCTCGACATCCTGGGGCCCATGGGCCAGGCGGGGCTGGCGCGCGCGGCGGTGTCGATCACCAGCCTGGACCACCGGCTGTCGCGCAGCATGGAGCCCCGGGCCTCGACGCCCAAGCGGCGCATCGACGCCGTGCGCCAGTTGGTGGCGGCCGGCGTGCCGACCACGGTGATGTTCGCCCCCTCGATCCCCTCGTTGAACGACCACGAGATGGAAGGCGTGCTGGAGGCCGCCGCCGCGGCCGGGGCGACCACTGCGGGCTATGTCGCCGTGCGCCTGCCATTGGAGATCAAGGATCTGTTTGAGGAGTGGCTGGCGTCCGAACATCCCGACCGAGCCCGGCGGGTGATGTCTCTAGTTCGCCAGATGCGCGGCGGCGCGGCCTACAGCTCGGAGTGGGGCAAGCGGATGACCGGTGAGGGGCCGGTCGCCCAGGTGATGAGCCAGCGCTTCCATCTGGCGCGGGTCAAGTTCGGGCTCGACAACAAGCTGCCGCCCCTGGATCTGAGCCAGTTCGCCGTACCGGCCAAGGCGGGGGACCAGCTGTCGCTGTTCTGAGGGCGGCTGGCTCCACGATCCCTTCCGGGCTAGACCCTGGCCCAGGGGGCGATCGACCATGCGAATCCTGGTGCTTGGGGCCTATGGCCTGATCGGCGGCTATGTCTGTGCGCGGCTGTTGGCCGAGGATCACGTCGTGGTCGGGGTCGGGCGCGATATCGCCGCCGCGCGCCGGCGGTTCCCGACTATCGACTGGCGCGCCGCCGATCTGCGCACCGCCACCGTCGATGACTGGGCCGCGATGCTCCAGGGCGTCGACGCCGTGGTCAATTGCGCCGGCGCCCTCCAGGACAGCCCGCGCGACGACCTCAAGGCCGTCCACGTCGACGGCGTGGCGCGGCTGGTCGAGGCCTGCGGCAAGGCCGGAGTCACGCGTTTCGTCCAGGTCTCGGCGGCGGGCGTCGGCCCGGGCCGCGCGACCGCCTTCAACGCCACCAAGGAAGAGGCCGAGGCCCTGCTGCGGGCCAGCGCGCTGGACTGGACGATCCTGCGGCCGGGCCTGGTCCTGGCGCCGGCGGCCTATGGCGGTACGGCCCTATTGCGCGGCCTGGCGGCGTTCCCGCTGGTCGTACCGGTGGCCTATCCCAACAGCCTGATCCAGACGACCTCGGCCGAGGACGTGGCCATCGCCGTGCAACGCGCCCTGGCGCCGGGTGCGCGGCGGCGGATCAGCGTCGACTTGGTCCACGCCAAAGCCGTCACCCTGGCCGATTTGACCACGACGTTGCGCGGCTGGCTGGGCCTGCCACCCGCTCGGGTCGTCGCCGTTCCGCCGGCGCTGGCCCGCGCCACGGCTCTGGCCGCCGACGCCCTGGCCTGGTTGGGCTGGCGCAGCCCGATGCGCACCGCCTCGCTGGAGCAACTGCGTGCAGGCGTGCCGGGTGACGCCGACCAGGCCCAGAGGCTGTTGGGATTCGCGCCGCGCTCGCTGCGCGCCGTGCTGGACGGCTGGCCCTCCGGCGTCCAGGAGCGGTGGTTCGCCAAGAGCTATTTCCTCAAGCCGACGATCCTGATCACCCTGTTCTGCTTCTGGCTCCTGTCGGGCCTGATCGGCATGACCGCCGGGTTCGAGCAGGCGGTCGCGGTGCTGACGGTGACCAGGATGGGCGCGGGCCTCGCCAAGGCGGCGGTGATCGGCGGCGGCGTGCTGGACATCGTCCTGGCCCTGCTGCTGGCCTTCCGGCGGACCACGGGTCTGGCGCTGGCGGGCATGCTGGCCTTGACCGCCGGCTACCTGCTGGCCGGGGCGGTGGTGCGGCCGGACCTGTGGCTGGATCCGCTGGGACCGTTCCTGAAGAGCATCCCTGCCGCCGTCCTGGCCCTGGCGGCCCTGGCCTTGCTGGACGAGCGTTGAGATGGACCTCTACACCCTGGTCAAGGTCGCTCACGTGATCGGCGCGACGGTGCTGCTGGGCACGGGGGCGGGCATCGCCTTCTTCATGGTAATGGCCCACCGTACCCGCGATCTGGTCGTGATCGCCCACACCGCCCGCATCGTGGTGCTGGCCGACACGGTGTTCACCGCGACCGCCGTCATAGCCCAGCCGATCACCGGCGCGGCCCTGGCCCATATCGTCGGATACCCGATCCTCAGGGGCTGGATCGGCCTGAGCCTGGTTCTCTACGTCGTCACCGGCCTGTGCTGGCTGCCGGTGGTCTGGATCCAGCTGAAGCTGCGCGACCTAGCCGAGGCGGCGGCCCGCGAGGGCATCCCGCTGCCGGCGCGCTATTTCAGCCTGTTCCGGATCTGGTTCGTGCTGGGGTTCCCGGCCTTCGCCGCCGTGACCGGCATCCTGTGGCTGATGATCGCCAAGCCGACGTTCTGACCCTTGACCTCCGACCCGCCATGCCCTGAAGCAGGATCATGATCACCGTCGTCCTGCCCACCCGGAACAGCGCCGCGCGCCTGGTGCACGTCCTGCCGCTGCTGGTGCCCGCCGCCGTCGACGGCCTGGTTAAGGCGGTGGTGTTCGCCGACGCCGCCTCGACCGACGCCACGCTCGACATCGCCGAGGACAGTGGAGCGAACGTGGTCCAGGCGACGGGCGACGCGGGGGCGCGCCTGGCGGCCGGTTGCACAGCGGCCCGGAGCGCCTGGGTGCTGGCGCTGGGCGAGGATCTAGTTCTGCCCGAGGTTTGGCGCACGTTGGCCGAGGCTCATCTGGCGGGCCCCGGCGCGACCGGCAAGTCGGCCTACATCGCCGCGCCGGGCCTGCTGGGGCGTCCGCTGGCGGTGCTGGCGAGGCTGGAGGCCGTCGAGGCGGCCGGCGGCTTCAAGCCCGGCGGCGATCCGTTGAAGGCGCTGCTGGGGCGGTTGAAGCCGAGGGCCGTGCGGCTGAAGGTTTAGCGCGCCGCCAGGGTGCAGCCGCGCCGATCCACGGCGTAGAACTCCCCTGAGCCCCAATAGTATTTCCGAAGGGCGTTGGGGCTACCGACCGCGCAGTTGTGAGGCGCGTCGATCTACACGGTGGTCGTGCGCCGGTCGACATAGACCCTCGCATACATCTCCGTGCCGGTATCGGTGCTCGAAGACCCGAAACCCGCCACCACGCCGGTATGGATCAGCGGATCATAGTGCGGCCTCGCCAAGAGTACGAGAAAGCAGAGCGAGGCGATCATGGCCAGGACGAAGACCAATCCCGCCTTCTCGCCGTTGCGGATCCACCAGAACCGCACGGTTTCCTTCAGGGAGGGCGCGTTCGGGCCCGCCAAGCCCTACTGGTCCAGCCGGAAGTCGATCACCCGCGCGCCGCTGGCGACGGCGTCCAGGGTCTTGGTCTCGGCGCCCATCAGCTTGCGATAGGTCCAGTACGAAGCCATGACCTTCTCGACGTAGTTGCGGGTTTCCTGGGCGGGCAGGCTCTCGATCAGCAGCAGCGGGTCGCAGTCGGCGCCGCCCAGCTGTTCCTGGGTCTTGATCAGGGTGCCCGGGCCGCCGTTATAGGCCGCCACGGCGCGGAACAGGTCGGGGCTCTGCAGGCCCCGGTCCATCAGCCAGGTGAAGTAGTCCTGGCCGACCCGCAGGTTGAAGCTGGGATCCAGCAGCGGCGTGGTGTCGGCCAGCAGCTTGTCGTCGCCGGCCGCCCGGGCGGCGGCTACGGGCATCAGCTGCATCAGCCCCACAGCGCCCGCGCCGGACATGGCGTAGGGGTCGAAGCGGCTCTCCTGGCGCACCAGGGCGTAGACCATGGCCTTGTCGATCGTGAAGCCGCCCTTGGGCTCCAGCGGGGGCAGGGGATAGTCCTCGCCGCCCACGCGCTTGACCGCGCGGCCGGCGTTCAGCGGGGCCTTTTCGTTGAGCGCCAGGGCCAGGTCGGTCCAGTCGCCGCGGGCCTTGGGATCGTCGCTGGCCAGGGACAGGCCGGCGCGCAGCTCCTGGCCGGCCTCGGCCCAGCGGCCGATTTGGGCCAGGGCGGCAGCGCGGCGCGCGCGCGAGTCGGCGGCCAGCAGCCGGGCCAGCGAGGCCGTGTCCGGCCCTTCGTAGGTGACCTTGGTCAGCAGGGCCGCGATCGGGTCGTCCTGGGCCAGGGCCAGACCCGCCAGGGCCAGCTGGCGGGAGGCGATCATGCCGTAGAAGGTGTTGGGCGCGCGGGCGGCGGCGCTGAGCAGGTCTTCGACGTCGCGTGTCTGGCCGCCGGACGCCGCGGCGCGCGCGGCCCAGAACGAAGCGGCCGAGCGCAGCCATTCGTCTTGGTTCTCGTCGTCGGCGACGCGTTCGAAATAGGTCCGGGCCTGGGCGTAGGCCTGCAGACGGAAGGCGGCGAGGCCGGCGATCCACGGCTCGCCGGCGGCGTGAGCCAGGCTCAGGGCCCTCCTCACGTCGCCGGAATAATAGGCTTCGCGCGCGGCGCGGGCCTTGTCGGCCGGGGCGGCGCCCTTGGCGCCGGCCACGAACAGGGCAGGGATCTTCGGCGTGGCCGCGCGGGCTGGCTTGCGCTTGAGCGCCAGGGCGTAGACCCGCTCGGCCCCGGCTTGGTCGCCATAGGCCGCCAGCCAGTCGGTCAGCTCGTCATAGCTGGCCGAATAGGCGTTGGGATGCATGATCCTGGTGAATTCGAGCCGGCCCCGCAGGCTGCGGTCGCGAGCGTTGGCGGCGGCGGCCTCGGCGGCGTCGAAATCACCGTGGTCGGCGGCGGCGAATGCGGCGCGATAGAAGCGGGCGTCGGCGTCCGACAGGGGCTCCAACGCCGAGGCGCGGGCGCTCATCGGCGCGCCGAAGGCGGCGACGAGGCAGATCACGAAGGCCGAGAGCACGGCCAGAGGGCGAGCCAGAAGCTGCAATATGTTTCCGCGCCCTTGCCCCGAAAGGCTCCCCGACGCGTCCCCTAAACAGTTGGCCGTGTCCAACTGGTCCCTGGAATCTCTAATTGGGACGCTCGGGGCGATCAAGTCTTTCGCTGAGCGTCAGCATGTCGGCCCAGGCCTTCTTTTTGGCGTCGGGCTTCCGCAGCAGGAACGCTGGATGCAAGGTGGGCAAGGCCGGAAGCTCGGTTTGGCCGTCGCTGGAGGTCCATTCGAACCACCGGCCGCGCAGCGACAATATGCCTTCCTCGCGCTTGAGCAGGTTCTTGGCCGAGGCGCCGCCCACCAGCAACAGGATCTTGGGCTGGACCAGCTGTATAGCGCGTTCGAGGAACGGCGCGCAGGTCGCCTGCTCCTGCGGAGTGGGGGTGCGGTTGCCCGGCGGACGCCAGAACACGGTGTTGGTGACGAAGGCGCGGTCCAGCAGGCCGGCGGCCTTCAGCATGCGGTCCAGCAACTGGCCGGCGCGACCGACGAAGGGCGCGCCCTGCTGGTCCTCGTCGGCGCCGGGCGCCTCGCCGATGATCATCAGCGGCGCGTCGACGGGACCGCGCGAGACCACGGCCTGGCGCGCGCCCTGGGTCTTCAGCGGACAGCCGTCGAAGGCGGCGATGGCGGCGGCCAGGGCTGGCAGGTCGGCGCAGGCGGCGGCCAGGGCCTTGGCCTCGGCGACGGCCGTGCCCAGGTCGGGGCCACGCCCGAAGGCCGGTGTGACGACCTGCGCCACGGGCGCCGGGGCGGGCGGCTCCTTGCGGGCCCGCAGCATCGCCGCGCCCTCGGCCAGGCGGTCGATCGGATCGTCCGCGTACGACGCCTCGACGCCCGCGTCGGCCCAGAAGGCGAGCAGGCTCTCCACGGCGCGCGGGTCGATGGCGAGGTCCATGGCCTCTTCTTAGCGCGATCCTCCGGACGCCGCCACGTCACGCGCTTGAAGATTGACGCTGCATCGCAGCAAAAAACGTTCGTTTATTCTTGACCACCTCCGCGTCACCTCACGATAAGCTTCGACTCAAACAGCAAGAAACGCGGGCTTCAGTGCGCCCGGGCGGGAGACCTCAATGAGCGAAGAGCTCGAACGCGAGTCGATGGAATACGACGTCGTCATCGTCGGCGGCGGACCGGCGGGCCTTTCGGCCGCCATCCGGCTCAAGCAACTGGCGGCCAAGGCGGGGACCGAGGTTTCGGTGGCGGTGCTGGAAAAGGGCTCCGAGGTCGGCGCCCACATCCTGTCGGGCGCGGTGATCGATCCCAAGGGCCTGGCCGAGCTGTTCCCGGACTGGAAGGAACGCGGCGCGCCGCTGGAGACCCCGGTCACCAAGGACGTCTTCCGCTTGCTGGGCCCGCAGGGCGACCTGGCCCTGCCGATGTTCGCCATGCCGCCGTTCATGCACAACCACGGCTGCTACATCGCCTCGCTGGGCAACGTCTCGCGTTGGCTGGCGGCTCAGGCCGAGGAACTAGGCGTCGAGATCTATCCCGGCTTCGCCGCCTCGGACTTGGTCTGGAATGACGACGGCTCGGTGAAGGGCGTCGTCGTCGGCGTGGTGGGCGTGGCCAAGGACGGCCACCACAAGCCCGACTACAACCCCGGCATGGAGCTGCACGGCAAGTACGTGTTCATCGCCGAGGGCGTGCGCGGCTCGCTGGCCAAGCAGTTGATCGCCAAGTTCGACCTGTCGGCCGGCAAGTCGCCGCAGAAGTACGGCATCGGCATCAAGGAGCTGTGGCAGGTACCGCCCGAGAAGCACCAGCCGGGCCTGGCCGAGCACACCACCGGCTGGCCCCTGGACAACAAGACCGGCGGCGGCAGCTTCATGTACCACTTCGGGGACCACTACGTGGCCATCGGCTACGTCGTGCACCTGAACTACAAGAACCCCTGGCTGTCGCCGTTCGACGAATTCCAGCGCTTCAAGCATCATCCGGCGGTCAAGCCGCACCTGGAAGGCGGCAAGCGCATCGCCTACGGCGCGCGGGCCATCACCGAGGGCGGGTACCAGTCGGTGCCCAAGCTCAGCTTTCCGGGCGGCGTGCTGATCGGCTGCTCGGCGGGCTTCGTCAACGTGCCGCGCATCAAGGGCAGCCACAACGCCGTCAAGACCGGCATGATGGCCGCCGAGGCCGCCTTCGAGGCCCTGGCCGCCGGCCGGGCCAGCGACGAGCTGACCGCCTACCAGGACCTCTACGACAAGTCGTGGGTGGCCAAGGAACTGAAGGTCGTCCGCAACGCCAAACCGCTGCTGGGCAAGTTGGGCACCGCCCTGGGCGGCGCCGCCGGCATGTTCGACATGTGGTGCACCCATCTGCTGGGCGGCTTCTCGTTCTTCGGCACCTTGAAGCACGACAAGACCGACGCGGAGTCGACAGGTCTGGCGAAGGACTACAAGCCCCTGGTCTATCCCAAGCCTGACGGCGTGATCAGCTTCGACAAGCTCTCCTCGGTCTTCCTGTCGGCCACTAATCACGAGGAAGACCAACCGGCCCACCTGAAGCTGAAGGACCCCAGCGTCCCGGTCCAGGTGAACCTGCCCAAGTACGGCGAACCGGCGCGGCTCTACTGCCCGGCCGGCGTCTACGAAGTGCTCTACAACGAGCAGGGCCAGGACCCGCGTTTCCAGATCAACGCCCAGAACTGCGTCCACTGCAAAACCTGCGACATCAAGGACCCGTCGCAGAACATCGTGTGGACCACGCCGGAAGGCGGTGGCGGCCCTAACTACCCGAACATGTAGTCGCCTTCGAAAGGCCCTACGGCAGGCGTAGAGGCGCGGTTCGAACGTCGAGCCGCGCCTTTTCCTTGCGGCGCGTCGGGAAACCGATGAGGGTGCGGATATGATGCGTACCAAGCTTCTTCTCGCTCTTCTCGCCGCCTCGACCCTGGGCGCCTGCGCCGCCGCGCCGCCTGGACCGGACCTGCGAGGCCAGCTCACCATGGGCTCGGCCTGGGGAACGAGCCGGTCGGCTTACGGCCAGTTCCTCGCGGGCCAGGCGGCCCTGCTGAACGGCTCGAACGCCCAGGCCGCCAGCTATTTCGACGAGGCCCGGCAGTTGGGCGAGGATCCCGGCGTGCTGGCCGACCGCGCCTTCACCGCCGCCTTGCTGGCCGGCGACGTGTCGCGCGCCGCGACCCTGGCTCCGCAGGGAACGGACGCGAACGAGCAGGTCCGCCGGCTGGGCGTGCTGACCCGGGTCGTGGACTTGATGGCCGTGGGCAAGGCCCGCGACGCCGAGACGCTTCTGAAGACCGAGACCCTGGGCTTCCCGCATCGTCCCGCCGCCGTGCTGCTGGCCCCCTGGCTGGCCGCCGCCGCGGGCGACGCCAACGGCGCGGTGGTGCGTCCCGAGCTGCAGGGCGACCGGTTCGTGCAACTGTTCGGCCAGCTGAGCCAGGCGCGGCTCTACGAGCGGGCCAAGCGCTATGACGAGGCCGAGACCGACTACAAGGCGCTGATGGCGATCGAGAACGCCCGGGCCCTGTTCGTCGAGGACTACGGCGCGTTCCTGGAGCGTCGGAAGCGTCACGCGGACGCCGTGGCCCTGTACGACGCCGCTCTGGCGCGCGATCCGGACGACCAGGGCCTGCAGACGGCCCGCGCCCGCGCCGCAGCGAAGGGGCCGGCGCCGGCCATGCCGACCGACAAGCAGGGCGCCGCTCACGTGCTGGTCGCCTGCGCCGCCACCTTCGCCAGCGAGCGCCAGAGCCAGTTCAGCCTGGCCTATCTGCGCCTGGCCCTGCGGCTTGACCCTAAGCGCGACGACGCCTGGCTGCTGGTCGGCGACCTGTTGGGTCAGGACGATGACGACGCCGGCGCCCGCGAGGCCTACGCCAAGGTCCTGCCGACCTCGCCGCGCTATGTCGCTGCCCAGTCCAAGCTGGCCTGGAGCCTCCAGGGCAGCGGCGAGAAGGACAAGGCGATCGCTCTGGCCCACCAGTCCGCCGTCGCCGCGCCCAAGGACCGCGACGCCCAGATCACCTATGCCGACCTGCTGCGGGCCAACGAGCGCTGGGCGGAGTCGGCCGCCGCCTTGGACCCGCTGATCGCGGGGGAGGGCGACAAGCCCGACTGGCGGCTGCTCTACATGCGCGGCATCGCCCTTGAGCGGGCGGGGCGCTGGGACGACGCCGAGCACGACCTCCTGACGGCCGTGAAACTGAACCCGGACGAGCCGGACCTGCTGAACTATCTGGGCTATTCCTGGATCGATCGCGGCGTGCACCTGCCCGAGGCCATCGCCATGGTCCAGAAGGCGGTCGACGCTCGTCCGCAGTCGGGCGCCATGCTCGACTCCCTGGGCTGGGGTTACTACCGCCAGGGCGACTACAAGACCGCCGTCGCCAAGCTGGAACAGGCCGTCGAGCTGGAGCCGGGCGACCCGGACGTCAACGGCCACCTGGGCGACGCCTACTGGCGCATCGGCCGCCAGGTCGAGGCGCGCTACCAGTGGCAGCGGGTGCTGAGCCTGGAGCCGGACGCCAAGCAGAAGGCCGAGGCCGAGGCCAAGCTGAAGAACGGCCTGGACGGTCCGCCGGCCAAGATCGCCTCCAGCCAGTAGCCTGACGACTTTCTAGACGCTTCCAGACGCTTCAAGAGCAAGCCATGCGCCTCGACGCCTTCGCCCCGGCCAAGGTCAACCTGTTCCTGCACGTCGGCGGCCCGGACGCCGAGGGCTATCACCCGATCTCCAGCTTGATGCTGTTCGCCGACGTCGGCGATCGGGTGGCGATCCAGGCCAGCGACACGCCCGGCTTCGAGGCCACGGGGCGGTTCGGGGGCGGAGTGCCGCTGGACGATGGAAACTTGGTGGTGCGGGCGGCCAACGCCCTGCATGCGCGGCTGGGCGGGCCGGTCCCGCCGTTTCGGCTGATCCTGGACAAGGCCCTGCCGATCGCCGCCGGCCTGGGCGGAGGGTCCAGCGACGCGGGCGCGGCCCTGCGGCTGTTGCGTGGGGCCCTGGCGCCCGATCTGCCCGACGCGGATCTGGAAGCTGTGGCCGGGAGTCTCGGCGCCGACGGGGCCGCCTGCCTGTGGGGCGCGCCGGTGATGGCGGAGGGCAGGGGCGAGCGCCTGTCGCCCGCGCCGGCCCTGCCGGAACTGCACGCCGTGCTGGTCAATCCGTTGGTCCCATCGCCAACCGGGGCGGTCTACCGCGCCTATGACGCCGCCGTGCATCCCCACGTCGAAT
>JAGIBE010000219.1:0-6054 GCA_017744495.1 Caulobacter sp.
GAACAAGGCCGCCCTGACCGAATGGTGGGCCCAGATCGATCAGTGGCGCGCCCGGCAATGCCTGGCCTACCGACGCTCCGACACCACGATCAAGCCGCAGTACGCCATCGAGCGCCTGTACGAGCTGACCAAGGGCCGCGACACCTACATCACGACCGAAGTCGGCCAGCACCAGATGTGGGCCGCCCAGTTCTACCGCTTCGAGGAGCCCAACCGCTGGATGACCTCGGGCGGCCTGGGCACCATGGGCTACGGTATGCCCGCGGCGCTGGGCGCGCAGTTGGCCCATCCGGGCAGCCTGGTCATCGACATCGCCGGCGAAGCCTCGATCCAGATGTGCATCCAAGAGCTGTCGACCGCGATCCAGTTCGACCTGCCGATCAAGATCTTCATCCTGAACAACGAATGGATGGGCATGGTCCGCCAGTGGCAGCAGCTGCTGCACGGCGAGCGCTACAGCCACTCCTATTCCGACAGCCTGCCTGACTTCGTAAAACTGGCCGAGGCCTATGGCGCCGTCGGCATCCGCTGCGACGACCCGGCCGAGCTGGACGGCAAGATCCTGGAGATGATCAACAGCGACAAGGTCGTGGTCTTCGACTGCCGCGTCGAGAAGCACGAGAACTGCCTGCCGATGATCCCCTCGGGCAAGGCCCACAACGAGATGATCATGGGCGACGTCGAGGACATCGGGAACGTCATCGGCGCGGCCGGCGCCGGGCTGGTCTAAAAGCCCGGTTTCTTCGCTTTACGCCGGCGATCTCCCATTCGATCTTGAGCAAGAACAAGATGGGAACATCCATGGCGAGAGCACGCTTGACGATCAAGTCACGTACGCACAGAATTGTACGTACAAATGTCGTTTGAATGGGATCCGGAGAAGGCGAGACTCAACCTCGCCAAGCATGGTGTCTCGTTCGAGTTCGCGACGCGGGTATGGCATGATCCCAACTACGCCCTGCTGTTAGATCGCGTCGTTGACGGTGAGCAACGGTGGCATGCCATCGGGCTTGTCGACGGAACCATGATCCTACTCGTGGTACATACCTATCCCGCTGGAGACGACGAGGACCATGTCAGGATCATCAGCGCACGAAAAGCGACGCCTTCGGAAACACGACGGTATGGGCGGTAAGCCGTTCAGCTCCGAAGAACTGGAACAGCTGGCTCGCCTTCGGGCTATGCGCGACGAGGATATCGACTTCAGCGACATTCCGGAGCTCACCGAAGAGCAATGGGCGACGGCCGTCCGTCCAGGTCTAAGTCGGCCCACCAAGACGCCCGTCACCATCCGGCTCGACGCCGACGTGGTGAGCTGGTTCAAGGAACACGCGGGCGATAAGCCCTATCAGACCGAGATCAACCGCGTGCTGCGCCAGCACGTGGCCAAAGCAGAAAAGAAGCGCGCCTGATGACCAGCAACGTCCAACCCGCCCCCGCCTCGGCCTACGACATGGCCGCCACCGACCAAGTCGAGCAAAGCGCGACCTTCGCCCTCCTCGTGGACAACGAACCGGGCGTGCTGCACCGCGTGGTCGGCCTGTTCGCCGCGCGCGGCTACAATATCGAAAGCCTCACGGTCGCGGAGACCGACCGCAAGGCCCACACCAGCCGGATCACCGTGGTCACCCGCGGCACCCGCCAGGTGCTGGACCAGATCGAGGCTCAGCTGAACAAGGTCGTGAATGTCCGCCGCGTGCACGACGTGACGCGCGACCCGAACGGCGTCGAGCGCGAGTTGGCCCTGGTCAAGGTGCGCGGCTCCGGCGCCGACCGCGTCGAGGCCCTCCGCATCGCCGAGATCTTCCGTGCCAAGCCGGTGGACACCACCCTGGAGAGCTTCGTGTTCGAGATCTCGGGCGTCTCATCCAAGATCGACAAGTTCCTGGATCTGATGCGCCCGCTCGGCCTGGTGGAACTGTCGCGCACCGGCGTGCTTTCCATCGAACGGGGTGTTGAAGGGATGTAGCCATGACGGGCGCGATGCTTCTGGCCGGCCTCCTGACGGGGCTCTCCCTCGCCGGCCAGCAACCCGCGCCCCCCACGGCTCCAGCTCCGCCCCCCGATCCCGCCGTCTGGTGGGCGCCGGAGATCCCCAAGCCGCCGCCCGAGCAGGACCCCTTCCAGGGTCGTCGCCTGCGCAAGGGCGAGCAATTGGCGCCGATCGACAACGGCGTCGATCCCCTGCTCTACCGGCTCTGGGGCCTGCAGCCCCTGCAAAGCCAGCTGATCAAGCCCGGCGAGCTGGTGCTGGAAGTCTGGGCCCGCCCCGCCACCGGCGTGCGCCAAGCAGTGATAAGGGTGACCGTCCGCCGCGACGGCCGCGCCTTCGTCCAGGCCCGCGCCGGCCTGGGCTGCTGCACGCCCGAGATCGGCCGCCGGGTGGACATCGACGCCGAACTGGCGCCTCAACAGATTCCGCCCCTCAAGGCCCTGGTCGGTGCGCCGATATGGGCCCAGCCGCGCTCGGTGACCATCGACTACGGCGGCGGCGCCGTGGAGCCGGTCTGCCTGGAGGGCGTCTCCTGGGACGTCACACTTCTGATCCCGGGTCAGGCTCGCCATCTGCGCCGCGCCTGCGACGACGCCGAGGTGGGCTCGATCGCCCCCGCCCTGACGGCGGCGCTGTCAGCGGCTTCCGGCCGCGACGCCCGGTTCGACGCCATGTTCGCCCGCGGCGGCGACTTCTCGCGCCAGCAGCAGGCCTATGACTCGCTGATCGCGTCGGGTGGACGTCTCAAGCCGGGAACCGGCAGCCGTCCCCAGCCGCCGGCCGTGCCGGTCCCGCCGGACGACGCGCCCGAGACGTCGGCTCCGACCTCGCCCTAGCCGACACTCTTAGATGTCAGGCGCGCCGACACGCCTAAAAATTGCAATTTCGGAAGAACGCCGTTATCAAACTTGGCCATAACCCGGAGGGAACCCATGGCCAAGACCGTCGCCCTGAAATCCATGCTGGCCGTCGTCGGCGCTGTCGCCGTCCTCGGCGCGGCCGTCGCCGCCCAGGCCCAGGCCACGCCGAACACGCCGCAGGTCAAGTTCATTCCGGTCGGGGAAGCGCCGCAGCCGCCCGATGGCCTGCAGGTGGCCTGCATCAACGCGCCCGTCGACGGCGCGCCTTCGAGCAAGACCTGCCCGGTCATCTCCTACGGCTCGGGCAAGACCTGGATCTTCAGCTACAATGACAACCGCATGTCGTTCGCCGTGGTCACCTACGACGCCACGGGCAGGGTCATTCGCAACGCCGAGGCGCCCGGTGGCCGTTACATCTTCGACGTGTTCAGCGACGACCACGGCCAGAAACTGATCCTGGTCGGCCAGTCCAAGAACTCGGTCGTGATCAACTGGTCGGACCTGCCACACTAGGTCCGGGCCGCCGGGCGCGCCTCAACCGACCTTCAGCAGGTTGAAGCGGTAGAGCAGCGCGCCCAGCACCGCCCCGATCGCCGGGGCCACGAAGAACAGCCACAGCTGCGCCAAGGCCTGGCCGCCGACGAAGACGGCCGGGCCCAGGCTGCGGGCCGGATTGACCGAGACGCCGGTCACCTGGATGCCGACGATGTGGATCACCGCCAGGGCGATGCCGATGCCCAGCCCCGCGAAGCCGGGCGCGGCGTCCGTGCCGGTCGAGCCCAGAATGACGATCACGAACAGGGCGGTCATCACCACCTCGAAGGCGAAGGCCGCCTCGACGCCGAACCCGCCGCCGTAGCCAGGACCCCAGCCGTTCTGGCCCAGGCCGTGGGCCGTGCTCCCGGCGATGAACAGCAGCACCGCAGCGCCGACGATCCCGCCGGCGAACTGGGCGGCCCAGTAGATCAGCATCTCCTTGACGCTCATCCGCCCGGCCACGAAGGCCGCCAGGCTGACCGCGGGATTGACGTGGCATCCCGAGACCGGACCGATGCCATAGGCCATGGCCACGATCGCGAAGCCGAAGGCCAGGGCGATGCCCAGCTGCCCCACATGGTCGCCGCCCAGGACGGCCGCGCCGCAGCCGAACAACACCAGGGCGAACGTGCCGATGAATTCGGCCACGAACTTGGACATCTGAACCGCTCCCTCTTCCGACTCGCCTCGAAGACGAGCCTGGCGAGATTGTCCCTCTTCGACCAGGCCAGAAATGGGGGAAAACCTCCAGAAGCGCCGACGCCGCCCCCTAGGTGTCGAGCAGCATTTCCGGCCGCGCGCGCAGGCGGGCCACGTCGCGCAACGGCGGCTCACCGAACAGGCGGGCGTATTCGCGGCTGAACTGCGAGGGACTGTCATAGCCCACCGCGTGGCCGGCCGAGCCGGCATCCATCCGCTGGGCCAGGATCAGCTTACGGGCCTCCTGCAGGCGGATCTGCTTCTGGTATTGCAGCGGGCTCAGCGCCGTGACCGCCTTGAAGTGGCGATGCAGGGCCGAGGGGCTCATGCGCGCCTCGGCGGCCAGTTCCTCGATGCTGAAGGGTTGGTTGAAGTGCTGGGTGATCCAGCCGATCGCCCGCTTGACCTGGCGCATGCGGCCGTCCGCCCGGGCGATCTGGGCCAGGCGCGGCCCCTGGTCGCCCAGCAGCATGCGATAGAGGATCTCGCGCTCGATCAGCGGGGCCAGGACGGCCGCGTCGCGCGGGGTCTCGATCAGACGGACCATCCGCATCACCGCGTCGAGAAGGGGCGGGTTGACGCTGCTGACCGCCATGGCCTGGATCAGCGGCCCGCCGTCCTGGGCCAGGGCCGGTTCGCCGCCCAGCTGCAGCAGCAGGTCGCCGATCACCGCCGGGTCCAGGGTCATGCGGAACGACAGATAGGGTTCGTCCGGCGACGCTTCGATCACCTGGCCGATCACCGGCAGATCGACCGAAGCGACCAGATAGTTGAGCGGGTCATAGACCAGCACCGAGCCGCCGCTCAGCACCTGCTTGCGGCCCTGGGCCACTACGCAGACCGCCGCGCCGAACACGCCGTGCTTGGGCTCGGTGGGCTGGCTGGAACGGTGCAGCGAGGCCTTTTCGCAGACAGAGTGGTCGCCGTCGTGAGGCGCGTATCGTTCAATCAGCGCGGCGAGTTCGCCTTGCTCGACCATCGACATTTCCTTTTGCTGATGGACGTTGCCCTACGTCAGGAACGCGGCCTCGTCACGCTTCACAGAGGTGATGTGCAGGATCGTGCAATCAAGGGGCAGCATCGGTCTATCGCGAACGGCGATCCATGGGTCATGGTGGGGACGTCCCGCATCGCCGCCGTCGCCGCCCCTTCTCGAAGCGCCCCCTTTCAAGGTTCAGGCCTCCGGGACCGAGCGACGCAGCGGCCGTCCGCCCCCGAGGATACCATGACACGCTACTCGCCCCGCCGGCCCCAGGCCGCGCCACGGTGGTTCGTCGCCGTCTGGCTGACCGCCACCGCCCTCATCACCGCCGCTTCAGCGATCGGAGCTTCCCATTGATCGGCCGCCGCATCTCGGGCGTCTGGGCCAGCGCCAACCAGGCGGTCGCCCTGGAACTGCGCCTCGACGGCCGGTTCGAGGAGCGCCATGACGGCGAACTGGTCTTCGAAGGCCATTACGAACTGGTCGGCGACGACGTGCGCCTGTTCGAGGACGGCGGCGGTCAGCTGACCGGCCGCCTCACCGAGGGTCGTCTCAGCCTGACGCCGCCACCCCAGACGGAGCGCCGCCGCCATCCCAGTTATCGGCGCGGGCACGGACGGTCTTCCATCAACGCGCCCCAGCCCCTATATTGAGTCCGTTCGGGTTCGCTCGGACTATGGGGATAAACGCGCACGTAATAAGCGGACTGGACCCGGGTGCGATTCCCGGCGGCTCCACCAAAACCTCCCGAGTTATCACGGGAATTCATGGGGCCGATCAGCATCGACAGACGTGTAAAGGTGTTTGCTTTCTCTCGGCGTGGCTCACCGTATCGGGCCGCTAAACTAACTGCGAACGATAACTTCGCTGAAGAGTTCGCCATCGCTGCGTAATGCAGCGCCGGTGAATTCGACCTTTAAGTCCTAGGGGTTCAGATCCCTAGGCGGGGCCCGGAGGGAGCCTGCCAACAGAATCCCTCCACC
>JAGIBE010000219.1:6151-9468 GCA_017744495.1 Caulobacter sp.
ACTTTCCACGACATCGCCGAGGCTCCCTCCTCTTCCTTGCTAAGAGATGCGGGAGCCTGCCAACAGAATCCCTCCACTTTCCACGACATCGCCGAGGCTCCCTCCTCTTCCTTGCTAAGAGATGCGGGAGCCGACCAACAGAATCCCTCCACTTCCTCACATTCAACTCGGCGCCTTTCCCTCCCCCTTGTGGGGAGGGTGGCCCGCGTAGCGGGTCGGGTGGGGTTTGATGACTCCACTGGCCCTGCACCGCTCCCCCACCCGTCGGCTTCGTCGCCACCCTCCCCGCAAGGGGGAGGGACAAGAATCCAACCGCCCCCACCTTCTCGCCGCCCCCGCGACACGCTAGTCTGTGCGCTTCGTTCCAGTTCTCGCTTTACGATGGACCGCATGGCCCAGACCAATCCGCCTGAAGACCTGATGCAGTACGAGGCGATGGCCCAGGACGCCCTGCGCGGCGTCGTGAAGGCCGCGTTGAAGAAGGCCGCCGCGCCCGGCGGCCTGCCCGAACCGCACCACCTCTACATCACCTTCAAGACCCAGGCGGCGGGCGTCTCCGGTCCCCAGGATCTGCTGGGCAAGTACCCCGACGAGATGACCATCATCCTGCAGCACCAGTATTGGGACCTGGCGCCGGGCGAGACCTTCTTCTCGGTGACGCTGAAGTTCGGCGGCCAGCCCAAGCGCCTGTCGATCCCCTACGCGGCGGTGACCCGCTTCTACGACCCGTCGGTGCAGTTCGCCCTGCAGTTCGAGGCCCCCGAGATCGCGCCGCAGGAGCCCGAGCCCGAGCCGGAACCCGAGGTCGTCGCCACGGCCGAGGGCGGCGAGGACGCGCCGAAGATCATCTCCCTCGACCAGTTCCGCAAGAAATAGCCGCGTGAGCGACGTCGCCTCGGAGACGCCCCAAACGCTGACCGACGAGGCGATCCTCGCGCGCTTTCTCGCGTCCAAGAACCCGCCCGGCAGCGCCCGCACCCTGGGCTTCCGCATGCTGTCGGTCAGCCAGGCCGAGCGCCGGGTCGAGATCGCCTTCGAGCCCTCGGTCGAGGCGGTCGGCAATCCGATGGGTCAAGTCCAGGGCGGCTTCGTCTGCGCCATGCTGGACGAGTGCATGTCGGTGGCCGGCATGATCACCTCGGGCATGACCTGCGTGGTCCCCACCCTGGAGATGAAGACGAGCTTCCTGCGTCCGGCCATCCCGGGTCCGCTCAAGGGCGTGGGCTGGGTCGTGCGCTGGGGCAAGACCGTCTGCTTCCTGGAGGGCGAGCTCTACGACCCCGAGGGCCGGCTGCTGGCCAAGGCCAGCGCCACGGCGATCCCGACGCCGTTCGCGAAGTTCAAGAAGTAAGGCGGCCATGCGGCGGTTCGCGAGCCTGGTCCTGGGTTTGCTGTCGTCGCTGCTCGTCGCCCTGCCCGCCCGGGCGAGCCAGCCGACCGACGCCTCGCCGTTCGCCAACTGGGCCGCCGTGGTCGTGGCCGGCGACTGGCACGCCCATTCGGGCGGCCCCACCGAAACCTTCGACAACGCCCGCCGCGACGTCGGCGCGACCCTGGCGGACCTCGGCTTCTCGCCGGCCGCCATCCGTCAGTATTCGGTCCGCCCCAAGCGCTATCCGGGCGTGAAGCCGGGCAAGAGCGATCTGCGCGCCATCCACGCCGACCTGCGCGACATGGCGCGGAGGAACGCCGCCGGCTGCCTGTTCTACCTCACCAGCCATGGCGCGCCCGAAGGAGCCGTTCTGAACGAGGACATCCTGCCACCCACCCTGCTGGCGGCCGTGATCGACGACGCCTGTCCGGCGCGCCCGTCGATTGTGGTGGTCTCCGCCTGCTTCTCGGGCGTCTTCGTCAAGCCGCTGCAGCGGGACGACCGGATGATCCTGACGGCCGCCCGGCCGGATCGCACCTCGTTCGGCTGCAGCGACGACGACAAATATCCCTATTTCGACGACTGCTTCCTGTCGTCGGCGCCGGCCGCTCACGACTTCGCCGCCCTGGGCCGCGCCGTGCAGGCCTGCGTGGCCAGGCGCGAACGCGACACCGGGGCCGAACCGGCCTCCGAGCCGCAACTGTGGATCGGACCCGGCCTGCGGCCGCTGCTGCCGCTGTACGCCTTCCCGCATGCCTCGCGGGACCCCGCCAAGCCCGCCGCGTCCCTCGAGCGGCGCTGATCGCCCAGGCGTCCACGGGAAAGACGCCCGCGCCGGGTCACAGGCCCTTTGATCCCCGGCCGGAACACCCTAGAAGTCTGCACATCATCATTTTCATGAGCCGGCGAGGTCTCGTTCGTGACGCTGCGTCTTTCGTTCAGGGCCGCGCTGTCGGCGGCGATCATCGGTTGCGGCCTATTCGGCGCGACGATGGCTGAAACCCAGGACGCCGCCTCCGCCGCGCCGGCGGCGACGCCCCCCGCCGCCAGCCTGCCTTCGGCGCCGATCCCCTACACGACCACGATCCGCCGGAGCGCGCCGCGCCCGCGCCGGGCCGTCCCAGTCGCGGCGGCCACGCCGCCCGCGGTGACCGCGCCCGACCCCGCCGCGCCGACGTCGACGCCGTCACCCGTCCTCAGCAGCCACGCCCCCTTGCCCGTCCCTGACCTGGAATCCGATGTCGACGGCGTCGTCCGCGATCGGATGGTCCGCGACCATATCGCCGGGGTGACGATCGCCGTCGTCCAGAACGGCCAGGTGATCCTGAAGAAGGGCTACGGCGTCGCCAGCCTGAAGGACGGCCGCAAGGTCGATCCCGATACGACCCTGTTCCGCATCGGCTCGATCTCCAAGACCTTCACCTGGATCGCGCTGATGAATGAGGTGGACGCCGGGCGCATGCGCCTGGACACCCCGATCAACATCTACCTGCCTGAGAAGCTTCAACTGAAGGACCAGGGCAAGAAGACCCCGGTGCGGCTGCGCGATCTGATGACCCACACCGCCGGGTTCGAGGACCGGGCCCTGGGTCAGCTGTTCGAGCGCGACCCCCGCCGCGAGCGGCCGCTGGATCAGTATCTGCGCCAGGAGCGTCCCAACCGCGTGCGCGAGCCAGGCCTGCTGCCGGCCTATTCGAACTACGGCGCAGGCCTGGCCGGCGCGGCCCTGGCCAACGTCACCGGCCAGCCGTTCGAGAAGGAGGTCGCCGACCAGGTGATCCTGCCCGCCGGCCTGACCCACACCACCTTCCGCGAGAACCGTCCGTGGCGGGACGACCTGCCCGCCCCGATGGCCGCGAACCTGGCGGCCGACCTGTCGGACGGCTTCCGCTGGACCCCGCTGGGCTTCCAGACCGAAGCCCCCGAGTTCATCGGCCACATCGCG
>JAGIBE010000219.1:9763-35555 GCA_017744495.1 Caulobacter sp.
ACACCGGCGCCGAGCTGCCCGCCACCCTGCCCTCGACGATCATCGAGCGCTTCTACGCTCCCCGCCCGGAGATCCCCGCCGCCAGCCCCATCGGCTACGACGAGGCCCGTGCCTATGAAGGCCAGTTCCTGACCACCCGCCGGTCATACGGCGGGCTGGAAGGCTTCATCGACCGCCTGATCGGCGAGGCCACCGTGCGCGCCGCACCCGACGGCCGCCTGACCCTGACGATCGGCGGCAAGTCCAGCCAGTGGACGGCCACGGGCCAGCCGGACACCTTCGCCCCCGTCAGCGGTCCGGGCCTGCTGGTGTTCCAGCGCGACGACGGCAAGGTCGCGCGATTCTTCTCACCGTGGGGCGAGGCGGCGTTCGAACGCATCGGCTTCCCGCACCAGCCCGGTCTGCTGATCACCTTCACGGTGCTGGCCGCCCTGGCGTCCGTGGCCACCCTGATCGGCGTGGCCACCCGCGACCGCCGTGAAGCCCGGCAGACCCCGACCCAAGCCCGCGCCAGCCTGATGCAGACCATCCAGGCCATCCTCTGGCTGATTTCCATGATCGGGGTCGGGGTGTTCGCCGGCGGCTCCGGCGACGTGGCCCAGGTGGTCTACGGCTGGCCCAGCGGCTGGCTGCTCAGCGCCTCGGCCTGCGCCTTCGTCTCCACCCTGCTGACCATCGCCACCCTGGCCATGCTGCCGGTAGTGTGGCGCGGCGGACGGCGGGTGGACAGCTGGACCTCGTTGCGCAAGCTGGCCTTCACCTGCACGACCCTGATCTTCCTGGGCTTCGCCCTGCTGCTGGCGACCTGGGGCTTCCTGGAGTTCTGGAACAGCTAAGGCGGCATGACGCGTGCACTGTCCCTCTCGAGCAAGCCTCGGGGGAGCCGAACGTGTCAAAACTGGACGTCGCCATCTTCAGCCTGGCCGGCCTGACGGCCTGGCTGGCGGCCACGCTGTTCTATGCGGCATATGGCGGCGGACTGTTGGAGAAGGCCTTCTGGTTCTACGCCCTGAACGCCTTCGCGGCAGCGGCGGCGGCCACCTTCGTCTTCCAGATCGCCGCCCGGCTGCGCCGCATCCCGCGCGCCAAGCGGCTGTTCCCGGCCATGGCCTTCGGCCTGCCGATCCTGGGCGGCGCCGACCTGGTGCTGGTCCATTTCCAGAAGCTGATGTCCGACGACCCGGCCAGCATGGGCCGCTACGGCGCCTTCATGCTGGTGCTGCTGGTCGCTGTAGGCGCATCAGTCTTCGAGCGTGGACCGCAGAAAGCGCGAGTCTAGCTTCCGCACCACGATGACGATCCGCTCGCGCTCGGCCGGGCGGCGCTCGACCAGCAGCCGGGCCACCTGGGCGTCGTCGTGGAAGGCGTAGCCCTTGATGGCGTCCAGCAGCGCCTTGGCCAGATTGTCCAGATCCATCCACGGCGGCTCGCCGACGAACTCCATGCCGATCTCGACCGAGAACTCGCCCCAGGCCGGCCGCGAGCCGCGCCAGACCTTGCGGAAGAACTCGTAGATCAGAGGCTTGTAGTACTTGGCCTGGGTGGTCAGGCCGTCGACCACCAGGGTCAGCTGGCCGTCCGCCTCGCGGGCACGGACCTTGCCGTGATGCGTCCAGCCGTCGTCCATTCCCCCTGGCATCAGGCGATCGGCTCGACCTTCACGGCGGTCCCGTAGGCCAGGACCTCGGTGATCCCTTCCATGATCTCGTTGGCGTCGTAGCGCATGGCCAGGATGGCGTTGGCGCCCAGCTCGCCGGCGTGGGCGACCAGCAGGTCGTAGGCTTCCTTGCGGGCCGCCTCGGCCAGGTTGACGTAGATCGACAGCTTGCCGCCGAAGATGGACTGGATCGAGCCGCCCAAATTGCCGATCACGCTGCGCGAGCGGACGGTGACCCCGCGCACCAGCCCCAGATGGGCGACGACGCGGTAGCCGGGCAGATCGTTGGTGGTGGCGACGAGCATGGGTGTCTCCTTAGTCTTGGGCGATATAGCCAAGACCGTCGCGCCGCGTCGCCTACAAACCCACCATCGCCGCCAGCTTCAGCACGGTGTTCCAATTGCGGGCCGTGCCAACCGGAGACCGCTTAGTCTTCTTCCAGTCCCGATCGAGCATCGAATGGCCGACGTCTTCTGGATAGTCGATATAGAGTTCCCGTCCCCGCGCCTTGAAGGTTTCGGGACCGGTGATCGCCGCGCGCAACGTCGCCTCATCGCCTTCGGGAAGCGGCGTCTTCATGAAATGGACGAGCAGGTGATTGGGATGGCTCTTCACCTCGTCCGGATACGGGTTGCCGTCGATGATCGCCTTCAGCTCGGCGGGCGAGCGGACGAAGAACTCGGTGCGCAGGCCCATGCGCTTTTCCAGCCCGTCCTCGAGGCGTTTTTCAATCTCGGTGTCGGAACCGCCCTTCCCCCACAGCACCAAGTTGCCGCTGGCCAACAGGGTCTTGGCGTCGTCGAAGCCCAGGTCCTTCGCCAGACCCAGCAGATCGTCCTTCAACACCTTGCGGCCGCCGACATTGACTCCGCGCAGCAGGGCGATGTGAGGGCTCATCGGCGAACTCCGTTCTTCTAACGTTCTTGTCGTAGCCTCGCCGTCGCGCCTTCGCAAGCGCGGAACGTTGCCCTGCGCGCGCCATGGGTCTAGACCCCGCTCGACCGTTTTTCCGGGAGACCCGCCGCATGACCGCCACGCGCAACGAGACCGACACCTTTGGCCCGATCGCCGTCGAGAACGACAAGTATTGGGGCGCTCAGGCCCAGCGCTCGCTCGGCAATTTCAAGATCGGCTGGGAGAAGCAGCCGCTTCCCGTCGTCCGCGCCCTGGGCATCGTCAAGCGCGCCGCCGCCGAGGCCAACCTCGCCCTGGGTAAGCTGGACCCGAAGATCGCCGAGACCATCGTCGCGGCCGCCAACGAGGTCATCGACGGCAAGCTGAACGATCACTTCCCGCTGGTGGTGTGGCAGACCGGTTCGGGCACCCAGTCGAACATGAACGCCAACGAGGTGATCTCGAACCGCGCGATCCAGATGCTGGGCGGCGAGATGGGCAGCAAGAAGCCCGTCCACCCCAACGACCACGTCAATATGAGCCAGTCGTCGAACGACACCTATCCGACGGCGATGCACGTGGCCTGCGCCGAGCAGATCGTCCATGACCTGCTGCCGGCCCTGAAGCACCTGCACGCGGCCCTTAAGGCCAAGTCGGACGCTTGGGCCAAGATCATCAAGATCGGCCGCACCCACACCCAGGACGCCACGCCCCTGACGCTGGGCCAGGAATTCGGCGGCTACGCCCAGCAGGTCGAGAACGGCATCGCCCGCATCGAGAGCACCCTGCCCGCCCTGATGCAGCTGGCCCAGGGCGGCACCGCCGTCGGCACCGGCCTGAACGCCCCGATCGGCTTCGCCGAGAAGGTGGCCGAGCAGATCGCCGCCATCACGGGCCTGCCCTTCACCACCGCCCCGAACAAGTTCGAGGCCCTCGCCGCCCACGACGCCATGGTCTTCAGCCACGGCGCGATCAACACCGTCGCCGCCAGCCTGTTCAAGATCGCCAACGACATCCGCTTCCTGGGCTCGGGCCCGCGCGCGGGTCTGGGCGAGCTGTCGCTGCCGGAGAACGAGCCGGGTTCGTCGATCATGCCCGGCAAGGTCAACCCGACCCAGTGCGAGGCGCTGACCCAGGTCTGCGTGCAGATCTTCGGCAACAACGCCGCCCTCACCTTCGCCGGCAGCCAGGGCCACTTCGAGCTGAACGTCTTCAACCCGGTAATGGCCTACAACTTCCTGCAGTCGGTGCGCCTGATGTCGGACGCCGCGATCAGCTTCACCGACAACTGCGTCGTCGGCATCGAGCCCCGCGTCGACAACATCAAGAAGGGCGTCGAGAACAGCCTGATGCTGGTCACGGCCCTGAACGGCAAACTGGGCTACGACATCTGCGCCAAGATCGCCAAGACCGCGCACAAGAACGGCACCACCCTGCGCGAGGAAGCGGTCGGCGGCGGCTATCTGACGAACGAGGAGTTCGACCAGTACGTCCGCCCCGAGAACATGATCTCGCCGGGCTGACCTTGATCCAACTCGTTCGGATCATCGACGACCTGCCTGACGGCTTCGACGCCCTCCTCGCCGACTCGGCGAGCGAGGGCGTTCGCAACATGGCGCTGCTGGCCGACGGATGGGCCGGCGGCGACCAGCGCTTCGACCGCGACGGCGAGGCCCTGCTGGGCGCGCTGCTGGCCGGCGAACTGGCGGGGATCGGCGGCCTGTCGGTCGAGACCGCCGCCTCCGAACCGGCCCGCCGCGTGCGCCGCTTCTATGTTCGTCCCGCCTTCCGCCGGCAAGGCGTGGCCCGCACCCTGGCCTCGGCCCTGGTGCAGGAGGCCCTCGACGAGGTCGACCTCCTCACCTGCAACGCCGCCGCCTCCCCCGCTGCCGCGCCGTTCTGGGAGGCGCAGGGATTTTCTCCAGACACTTCAGCCCCTTGGACGCACCTGCTGCGCCGGAGTCTTGGATGAGCGCACCCACCGACTTCGGCCGCGACGGCGCGGCGCTGTTCCCCGCGGCGCTCGACGCCCCGACCGTCGAGACCCTGTGCGCCCTCGCCGACGAGCGGGTCGGCGCCCGTCCCGGCGCGAGGCTGCGCGGCGACGCGGTCCTGGCCGACCTGCTCGCCCCCAGCGGTGCGATCGGCGCCCTGGCCGCCGCCCTCACCTCCCCCTCCGCCCGCCCGGTGCGCGCCGTGATGTTCGACAAGACGCCCGGCGCCAACTGGGCCGTCGCCTGGCACCAGGACCGTGTCCTGCCCGTCGCCGAGCGGGTTGAAGTCGAGGGCTTCGGTCCGTGGTCGACCAAGGACGGGCTCTTGCACGTCGCCCCGCCGTTCGAGATCCTGTCCCGTATGGTCACGCTGCGCGTCCACCTCGATCCTGTAGACGCCGGCAACGCCCCGCTGCGGGCGGCACTGGGCTCGCATCGCCTTGGCCGCGTCGCCATTGAGGATGTCGCCGCCCGCGCGGCCGAGCATGAGGTGATCATCTGCCTGGCCGCGCCGGGCGACGTCTGGGCCTATTCGACGCCGATCCTGCACGCTTCGGACCGCGCCGAGCCCCCACGCCGCCGCCGCGTGCTGCAGGTCGACTACGCCGACTTCGACCTGCCGGGCGGCCTCTCCTGGGCGGGCGTCGCCGCCCCGTGACCGCCCTAGAGCGCCCCTACTGGATCGAGGCCCTGTTCGAGCGGCGCGAGGGCTGGGACGCCGGCGCCTATCCGTTCAACCTGCCGGTGGTGCGCGGCCTGGATCGCCTCGCCTTCCACCCGCGCGTGACCTTCCTGGTCGGAGAGAACGGCTCGGGCAAGTCGACCCTGATCGAGGCTCTGGCCACGGCATGGGGCTTCAATCCGGAGGGTGGGTCGACCAACGTCAACTTCTCCACCCGCTCCTCCCATTCATCGCTGAGCCGATACATCCGCAGGATCCGCGGCGCTCTGCGCCCCATCGACGGCTATTTCCTTCGGGCCGAGAGCTTCTTCAACGTCGCCAGCTACATTGAAGAGGTCGGCGTGAGCGGCTATGGCGCGACGCCCCTGCACGAGCAGTCGCATGGCGAGGCGTTCTTCGCCCTGTTCGACAACCGCTTCCGGGGCGACGGCCTCTATATCCTCGACGAACCCGAGGCGGCCCTGTCGCCGCAGCGGCAGCTGTCGTTCCTGGCGCGGCTGCACGAGCTGGTCCTGGCCCGCTCGCAATTCATCATCGCGACCCATTCGCCGATCCTGCTGGGCTATCCCGACGCCTGGATCTACCAGGCCTCAGAGCGCGGCCTGGAACGGGTGGAATACGAGGACACCGAGCATTTCCAGGTGACCCGCAATTTCCTCAACCGTCGCCAGACCTTCCTGGACGTCCTGCTGTCGGACGACGAGGAGGCGTGATAGCCTTTCGGCCATGGGCAAGGTCGAACTCGACATCGGCGTCGATCCGGAACTGCTGGCGCAGGCCAAGCGGCTGGGGATTTCGGCCACGGGCATGAGCGAGACCCAGCTGCGGCTGCACCTCCAGAAGATCGACCCCGCCGGCGCCGAGGACCGCGCGCGGCGATGGGCGGAGGAGAACGCCGAGGCGATCAAGGACCACAACGAACGGATCGCGCGCCGAGGCCTGATCTCCGACCACTTCAGAAAGTGGTGAGTTGCGGCAGTTCGACGTCTTCCGAAATCCGTCACCAGACGCTCGGAAGGTCGCACCGTTCCTCGTGATGCTCTCGTCGCATCATCTACGTCACATCGAGGAAATCGTCGTAGCGCCGCTCGTCAACGACGCCGCCAAAACCCTCGGCGGACTTGAGATCGCCGTGGAAATCGAGGGCGAGACGCTGACCTTGGTGATCAGCGAACTGTTCAGCCTGACGCCGACCGGACTAAGGAGCGCGGTCGACAACCTCGGCTATCTCGAAGACGACATCCGCCGCGCCGTCGACCGCCTGTTCACCGGCTTCTAGCGGCGGTCCACCACCGTCTTGCCGATCGGCGCGAGGGCCGCGATGGCCAGTTGCAGGTCCTTGATGGCGAACGGGATGCCGATGATCGTCACGGCCTCCGCCGCGGCCGCGATCAGGTGCGACAGGGCGATGTACCAGCCGCCCAGCAGGAACCAGATCACGTTGAGCACGCAGCCCAGGCCGCCCGTGCCCAGGTCCTCGCGGCCGGTGACCAGCTCGCGCGGGACCATCTCCTTGCCGAACGGCCAGAAGGCGAAGCCGGCGATGCGCCAGGCCGCGCCCGCATAGGGCAGGCCGATGATCGTGATGGCCAGCAGGGTCCCGCCCAGCAGCCACAGGCAGCCCGAGATGAAACCGCCGCAGATGAACCATAGGATGTTGAGCAACAGGCGGATCATGACTGTCTCCGACGCGCGCCTCCGAGGGGCGTCTAGGCGTGCGACGAATCGCGGGCGATGTCGAGCTTCACCTTTCTCGCGCGACGGACGTGACCTTGCCACAGGCTATCGCTATGTGACGGACCAGAAACAAATCGCCACGTCCGATTCCAGGGCGTCGCCGCCACGAGGTCACGATGGGTCTGTTCCGCAAGAAGAAGCACCAGGCGATCTCCCTGCCGGTCGGCGTCGCCCCTGTGCCCGCCTCGGTGAAGTTCCGCGGCTGCACCTACCGCATGCCCGACCACTGGGTGATCACCAAGCAATTGCTGGACGGCAAGAACTACGAACCCTGGGTGCTCGACTACTTCCTGCAGATCCTGAAGCCCGGCATGACCGTGCTGGACGTCGGCGCCAGCTGGGGCGCCTTCGCCCTGCCCGCCGCCAAGAGGGTCGCCCCGGGCGGCCAGGTGATCGCCATCGAGATGAGCCCGGGCAACGGCCGGGTGATCCTGGAAAGCGCCAAGGCCAACGCCATCGACAACATCCGCCTGATCCTGGTGGGCGTGTCCGACCGGCTGGAGACGGCCTTCCTGCGCCGCCAGACCATGCACAACAACCACCAGCTGGAGCCGGCCGGCCAGGCCGCTCCGGAAGACCTCAGCGACTACGACTTCGCCCCGGTCGTGCCGATCGACCTGCTGCGCGGCGAGCTGGGCAAGGTCGATGTGATGAAGATCGACATCGAGGGCATGGAGTACCGCGCCTTCATGGGCGCCAAGGCCTTCATGGCCGAGCAGAAGCCGATCACCTTCCTGGAGTACTCCCCTGCCTTCCAGGCCGAGACCTCGCGCGCCGAGGGTTCGGCCCTGCTGAGCTTCTTCCTGGACCTGGGCTACGGGGTCGAGATCCTGCACCGCAAGAAGAAGCGCGAGGCCGTGAAGGGCGACACGCCCGCCGAGATCATCGCCAATGTCGACGCGGCCTGGAAGCGTCACGTCGAGGACGACAACGGCACGCACCTGGACCTGTGCCTGAAAGCCGAGGCCTAGAAGCTACTTGATCAGCTGCCACTTGCGCGCCCATCGGCCCTTGCCGAAGCGCGTGAGGATCAGCAGGTAGAGACCGGCATAGATCACCGTCCCAACGCCCACGGCGGCCATGGCCCAGGGACCGGGCGCGTGCCAGGGCGGCGGGGTCAGCCAGTCGTGGCGCGGGGCTGTCAGCTCCAGCCACAGCCCGCCCACCCAGGCCAGCGAGAACAGCAGCACGGCCGGATAGCGCACCACCGGGCTCTTCTGGACCAGCAGCAGGAACTGGACGAAGGACACCGCCACGAAGGCCGCGATCGCCGCTCCGGCCGTAAGCCAGCCGTTGTGCGCGAGGGCCTTGATCCTAAAGGCCGCCGAGAACGCCGCCCACAGCGGCGCCCACAGCACCGGGCCGAAGGTCAGCAGCAGAATCCCAAAGCCGATCACCACGCCCAGACCGCCGCCGATCACCTTGCCGGCTGTCTCACCAGCCTCGTGCGCATGGGCGTGGCCGTGCGGGTCGCCGCTGGGATTATCCGGTGTGGTCTTCAGCACGGTGTCGAGGGACGGCAACGGACCTTCCGGCGGCAGCGGAAGCATATTGCTGAGTTTTGGATCCCCCGAGCGCGCCATGTCAGGCTCGTCGACTGACCGCGAAGTCGGCCAGGCTTTCCAGGCTGGACCGCCAGTCGTTGGCCGGGAAACCCGCCAGGGCAGCCTTGGCCTTGTCGGCGTAGCCGGCGGCCAGGTCCAGCGTGGCTTCCAGAGCGCCGGTGCCGACGATCAGCTCGCGAGCGCGGCGGAAGTCGGCCTCGGTCTGCTCGCGGCGGCCGATGGCCCGCTCCCAGAACTCGGCCTCGCGCGGACCCGAGCGGGCGATGGCCAGCAGCAGCGGCAGGGTGGCCTTGCCTTCGCGGAAGTCGTCGCCGGCGTTCTTGCCGAGGGCTTCGGTCGTACCGCCGTAGTCCAGGGCGTCGTCGGCCAGCTGGAAGGCCAGGCCCAGGTTCATGCCGTAGTCGCGCAGGGCGTTCGACTTCTCCGCCGAAACGCCGGCCGAGACGCCGCCGGCCTCCGAGGCCGCCGCGAACAGTTCGGCCGTCTTGGCGCCGATGATTTCCAGGTACAGGGCCTGGGACAGGTTCAGGTCGTGGCTGCGGGTCAGCTGCAGCACCTCGCCCTCGGCGATAACGCGGCTGGCCTTGGCCAGGATCTCCAGCGCCTTCATCGAGTTTGTCTCGACCATCAGCTCGAAGGCCCGGGCGAACAGGAAGTCGCCGACCAGCACGCTCTGGGCCGCTCCCCAGATCAGGTGGGCCGCGACCTTGCCGCGGCGCAGCTGGCTGCCGTCGACCACGTCGTCGTGCAGCAGGGTGGCGGTATGGATGAACTCGACGGCGGCGGCCAGCTTCAGGCAGGCGTCGTTGTCCGACCCGGCCAGGCGCGCGGCGGCCACGGTCAGCAGCGGACGCAGGCGCTTGCCGCCGGCGGCGATCAGGTGCTCGGCCAGGGCCGGGATGACCGGGACCTCGCTCTGCATGCGCGCGGTGATGAGAGCGTCGACCCCCGCCATGTCGGCGGCGGCCAGCCGGACGAGACGATCCACCGATCCCGGCTCCCGGGCGAGGGTCGCTGCAGCTGCGTCCAAAACCATACTCTCCCTGCTGACGCCCGCCGGAGGTCGGCTCGCGCCTTGCTCCCTAGGGCTTGATCAGCCGTTGCGAGCGACAATGCTGGCGGGATAGGTCAGGGTCAAGGCGAGCACAAGGCTTGAAACGTTGCCGGACGCGTTACCCACACCCGCCACGACCGAAGATACCGTCCTGAACGGCCGCGTCAGCCTGCGCCAGCCCGTGGCGGGCTACCGGGCGGGCATGGACGCGGCGCTTCTGGCCGCCGCCTGCGACGCCGGACCGGGCGAGCGGGTGATCGAGGCCGGCTGCGGCGTCGGCGGCGCGCTGCTGGTGGCGGCGACGCGTCGTCCCGGCGCCCGATTCGTCGGTGTGGAGCGCGATTCCGTGGCGGTCGACCTGGCGCGGAGCAACGCCGCCTTGAACCGTCTGACCGACCGCGTCGAGATCGTCGCTGGCGACGTCGAGCGCGGCTTCCGGGCCCTGGACCTGCCGGTGTTCGACGCGGTGATCAGTAATCCGCCGTTCTTCGACGATCCCGCCGCCCTGCGCGCGCCCGCGCCCGAGAAGTCCGGCGCCTGGATGGCCGACGGCGGGCTCAAGGCTTGGACCGGCTTCTGCCTGAAGGCGGTGCGCGAGGGCGGGACCATCACCCTGATCCACCGCGCCGACCGCCTGGCCGACATCTTGGCCCTGCTGGCGCCCAAGGCCGGGTCGTTCAAGATCCGCCCCGTCGCCCCTTTCGCCGACGCTCCGGCCAAGCGGGTGATCGTGCGGGCGATCAAGACGGGTAAGGCGCCGCTGGTCCTGCTGCCGCCGCTGGTCCTGCACGAGCGGGAAGGATCGGGGCATTCGGCCCAGGCCGAGGCGATCCTGCGCGGGGAAGCGGATTTGGGCTGGTAGCCCCCTACTCCGCGTACAACGCCAAAGCGTCCAGGCACATCTCCAGACCCGTCAGGTCATGCAGCGGGTCGTCGGTGATGATCACGAACAGCCGGCGGGCCTCAGCCCACAGCATCAGGGTCTCGGGCAGGCCGAAGTCTTCGACCACGCAGCCGTCGCCGTCGCGCCAGACGCCGTGCTCGTCGCGCTGGGCGCCGACATGCACCTCGACGCGATCGACATATTCGGCCTCGCTCTCATCGGCGATGTTCACGTAGGCCATGATCGGCCGCCCCAGCCCGGCCAGGACGCCGGCCTCGAAGGCGGCGGCGCTGGCGCAGGACGGGCCGCGGAACGGGGTCAGGTTGATGATCCCGGCGTCGGCCTGCCGCAGCTTGGCCATCCTCTCGGCGTAGAGTTCCCGGGCCTGGACCTCGACATTGTCAGCCTGGGTCTCGACGATGGCGGGAGCGGTCAGGCCGGTGAAGCCGTTATCCACGCAGAGGGCGCGCTGTCTCGCGGCCTGGGCTTCGGCGTCAGGGAGCCAAGGTTCGGGTCCGGCCAGCCAGATGGAACGTACGGGTCTCATGACCCTTAGAACTTGCCGAAACGGGACGCTGTCAACCGCCTTGAGGACCATGATCGCTCTAGACCGCCGCACCTTGATCGCCGCGACCGCCTCAACCCTCATCCTGCCAAGCCTGTCCGCCGCGCCCGCGAAGGCCGCCATGAGCGATCCCTGGCTGGCCTATGAGCGCCGCCTGCGCCGGCAGCTGGCGGAAAGCCGGGGCGACTTCGATCCCGACTTCGAGACCGACCTGCACGATCTCGGCGACATCTTCCGGCGCGCCCAGGGCCTCAACAGCCTGGCGCCCGATCCCGGCCTGACCCTGGCCGCCCGCGCCCACGCCGCCGACATCGCCCGCACGGGCGTCTTCGACCACATGACCCGCGAGGGCTTCGGCCCGGCCGCCCGGGTGGGTCTGCTGGCCCGCGACCTGATCGGCGCCCCGGGCGAGAACATCGCCGAGCGGCTGAACGCCAGCGGCGCGGTGCGGCCCGACCAGATCATGGGCCAGTGGAAGTCCAGCCCCGGCCACCGCGCCAATCTGCTGGCCACGGGCTTCACCCATGTGGGCTACGGCGTGTTGCGCCAGGGGCGCGAGGTGATGGCGGTCGGCGCCTATGCCGAGGTCTCGGCCCGCCTGGGCGCGCCCGCCCCGCTGCGGGTGTCGTCGGTGGCCGCCATCGCCGCGGCCCTGTCCAGCGCCGTCCCGCGCATCGACCAGTTCTCGGTGTCCGAGCCCGGCGCAGAGGCCCTGGTCGAGACCTATGTCGAAAGCCCCAACGCCCAAACCCTGCCGCCGGGCGCCTGGCAACTGCGCCCGCATCTGTCGACCGGCCCGCGTCGGTACCAGGTGGCCTGGGGGCCGGTGTTCGTGCTGGGCTAGAACGAAAAACGGCGAGCCCTCGCGAGCCCGCCGTTCGTCGTTTCAGCAATGGAGCCAAAGCCTAGTTCTTGGCCACGTCCACCAGCTTGTTCTTGGCGATCCAGGGCATCATAGCGCGCAGGCGGCCGCCGACTTCCTCGATCTGGTGCTCGGCCGAGCGGCGACGGGTCGCCTTGAAGCTCGGTTGGCCCACCTGGTTTTCCAGCATGAAGTCGCGCACGAACTTGCCCGACTGGATGTCGTCCAGCACGCGCTTCATTTCGGCCTTGGTTTCCGGGGTGATGATGCGCGGACCGGTGACGTACTCGCCGTATTCGGCCGTGTTGCTGATCGAGTAGTTCATGTTGGCGATGCCGCCTTCGTACATGAGGTCGACGATCAGCTTCAGCTCGTGAAGGCACTCGAAATAGGCCATTTCCGGCGCATAGCCGGCTTCCACCAGCACCTCGAAGCCGGCGCGGACCAGCTCGACGGTGCCGCCGCACAGCACGGCCTGCTCGCCGAACAGGTCGGTCTCGCACTCTTCGCGGAAGTTGGTCTCGATGATGCCCGAGCGACCGCCGCCGATGGCCGAGGCGTAGGCCAGGCCGAGGTCCAGAGCGTTGCCCGTGGCGTTGTGGTGCACCGCGATCAGGCAGGGCACGCCGCCGCCCTTCTGGTATTCGCCGCGCACGGTGTGGCCCGGGCCCTTCGGCGCGACCATCAGCACGTCGACGGTGTCCTTGGGCTCGATCAGGCCGAAGTGCACGTTCAGACCGTGGGCGAACATCAGGGCCGCGCCGTCACGGATGTAGGGCGCGATGTCGTTCTTATAGATCGCGGCCTGATGCTCGTCGGGAGCCAGGATCATGATCATGTCGGCCCAGCCGGCGGCTTCGGCCGGGGTCATGACCTTCAGGCCTTCGCCTTCGGCCTTCTTGGCGGTCGGCGAACCGGCGCGCAGGGCGACGGCGACGTTCTTGGCGCCCGAGTCCCGAAGGTTGAGCGCGTGAGCATGACCTTGCGAACCATAGCCTACGATCGCGATCTTCTTGTCCAAGATGCGAGCGAGGTCGGCGTCGCGATCATAATAGACGCGCATGTTTTTTCTCCAGGACTGGTCAAATATGGCCGCCCCACGCAACGGCGAAGCGACAAAGGCCGGGCGTTTGAGCGTTTTTTTGCCGTTTCGTCAAGGCGATGACGACAGAACACCGTGACGCGAAAGCCTCTGTGGCGACGTTTTAAGCCTTAGGGCGTTCCACCGCCATGCCAACTCCGCCAGAAGTCCCCGCAGACGCCCCGATCGTTTCCCCTGAATCCACTGAGGATCGCCCGCTTCGGGTGCTGCTGATCGCCGGCTCGCAGCGCCGCCACAACAGCTGTCCTGGGCTCGATTCCAAGGCTCGGGCCCTGATGCTGCGAATGGCCGCACGCCTGCCGCCCGAGTGGCAGATCGACACCGAGGACCTGGGCAACCAGCACGGCAGGCCCAAGATCCAGGCCTGCAACGCCTGCGTCTCCTCGTCGATGGCGCTCTGCGTGTACCCCTGCAACTGCTACGGCCCGCGCAGCGAGACCCAGCCCGACCTGATGTGGGACCTGGACCTCTACGGTCGCCTGGCCCGATCCGACGCCTGGGCCTTCATCGGCCCGACCAACTGGTACGGGCCCACGACCAATTTCAAGCTGATGTTCGACCGGCTGGTCTGTGCGGCGGGCGGCAATCCGCGTCCCGACCTGATCGACAAGAAGGACACGCTGAAGGCCCAGGCCCTGGAGCGCTCGCCCCAATGGCGGCGGCTGACCCGCAACCACCTGGAGGGCCGCACGGCGGCGTTCTTCACCTATTGCGACGGCGGGGCCAACGAGATGGGCGAGGATCGGCGGCCCAAACTGGTCAAGCGCAAGGAGTGGTTCGATCCGGACCAGGAGCCGTACCAGGACGAGAAGCTGGCGTACCAAGGCCTGGTCTGGCAGTGCCGCTACAGCGGCATCGAGGTCCCCGAAGCCCTCTGGACCGCCGGGGTGTTCGGCGAAGGCAAGCCCTACGCCGACGACCAGGCCGACGACATGATGGCCGAGGCCGACCACGTCGCCGAGTTCGACGCCTGGATCGAACGCTTCGTCGCCCACGTGGCCCTTAAGGGTATCGTCGCCACCAAGGCCGACGAGCGGGCCGCGAAATCGACGACGAATGTCTAGGCGGCGGCCGCGCCGCGCAACGGGAACAGGGCGCGCAGCGCGGGCGTGCGCAGCCAGAGGCCGCCCCACATGAACAGGCCCAGATAGATCGCGAACAGCTCGTGACTGAACAGCGGGTTCTCGACCCTCACCTGGGTGGCCATGGCCCCGCCCAACAGGCCGGTCATCAGCACCGCGCCCAGCACGGCCGTGCGCGGAATGAGATAGAGCACGACGAAGGTCAGCTCCATGAGCCCGATCAACAGAACGTAGTCGGGCTTCCAGCCCAGCGCCGTCAGGGTTTGCGCCGCCACCGGCATGCCGGTCAGTTTCGGCAGAACCGAGGCGCCGAGCATGAACAGGGCGAACAGGCCGGTCAGGACGCGTCCCGTCCAGACCATGGGCGAAGCTTTGAACATCGTCGTTCCTTTCGAGACCGTGGCGCGCCGGGGATGGCGTCGCGCTGAGCCCCTAGGACGATCCTTCGCCTCGCCGGCCGACATGGCCCCTCGATAAACTTCGCCGGAGGCCGAGGACCGGGCGCGAAACGAAAAACCCCGGGCCGATGGGATCCGCCCGGGGCTCGTTCGCTAACGAAGGTCGCCGCTACCAGAACAGGCCGTAATAGACGCTCAGCACTTGGCCGCTCCAGATATCGACCAGCAGGGCGTCGTCGCCGACACGCACCCATTCGCAGCCGACCGGCGGGAACGGCAGGCCGAACTGCCAGGCGTTCAGATAGTAGGACGACCCATACCAGCCGCCCGGCAGATAGTCGCCGTATGACCAGTGGCGCACGTAGAAGCCGCGCGGATAGCGATAGGCCGGAGCGCGGTAGCGTTGCACGGCGCGATAGGCTGGTTGGTAGCGGCGCTGGTCGTAGCGCGGGCGGTCGTGGTCGCGGTCGCGCCAACGGCCGTCGCCCGGGCGCGGACCCGGCCGGCCTTGGTCGCCGCGCCCCGGACCACGGTCCCAGCCGCCGTTCTGGGCGTTGCGGTCCCAGCCGCCCCGGTCACCCCGGTCGCGGTCGCCGCGGTTCTGGTCGCCGCGGTCCCAACCGCCGCGGTCGCCGCGATCGCCGCGGTTCTGGTCGCCCCGATCGGGACGGCCCTGATCGCCGCGAGTCCAGCCGCCGCCGTTGCGGTCGCCCGGATTGCGGTCGCCGCCGCGCCAGCCGCCTTGGCCGCTTGGGCCGCCTTGCTGCGGGGCTTGAGCCTGGGGCGCGGGCGCCGGCTGCTGGGGCTGTTGAGGCTGAGGCGTCGGCCGCTCGGGGCGGGGACCACGGTCGCCACGGTCTCCGCCGGAACGCCAGCCGCCGCCGCGATCGCCGCCGCCCGAGGGTTGCTGTTGCTGAGCTTGTTGCGGTTGCGACTGCGGTTGCTGCTGTTGCCGTTGACGCCAGCCGCCGCCGTCGGCGCTTTCCTGGCGGTCGTAGCGTTCGCCGCGATCCCGCTGCAGGCCAGCGCCCATGGCTTCCGCCGAGACGCCGCCCAGCAAGGACAGAACCATCGCCGTCGTGATCAGACGTTTCATTGCTTTCCAAGTGCTCCAAGGGGCCTTGCATCGGCCCTGTCGCTCATCCCTTGTACGCAGTGTCGTCCCAGCTCGATGAACCGCGTTTGAACGACCGCGCCTCGCCGACCACCGCCGCCCGGAGACCTCGATGACCGCCAAACCGCAGGACGTGCTGGGCTTCTGGACCGCCGCTGGTCCCGACAAGTGGTTCACAAAGTCCGACGCCTTCGACGAGGCCATCCGGCTGAAGTTCGAGCCCGTCCACATGGCCGCCGCGCGCGGCAAGTACGACGACTGGGCCGCCGAGGCGGAGGGCGCCCTGGCCCTGCTGATCTTGTTGGACCAGTTTCCCCGCAACCTTTATCGCGGCAGCGGCCATGCCTTCGCCACCGACGGCAAGGCCCGCGCCATCGCCGCCGCCGCCATCGCCGCCGGCTACGACAAGGTCGTCGCACCGGAGCTGCGGCCGTTCTTCTACCTGCCCTACGAGCACTCCGAATCCCTGGCCGACCAGGAGACCAGCATCGGGCTGTTCGAAGGGCTGCTGAAGGACACCGGCGACGCCGACAGCCTCAAATGGGCCATCGCCCATCGCGACATCATCGCCCGCTTCGGCCGCTTCCCGCACCGGAATGCGGCCCTAGGCCGTACGACCACCGCGGTGGAGCAGGCGTTCCTGGATGAGGGCGGTTTCGCGGGATAAGCCGCCGGGGATTGTGGATCGTCCAATCCGCCGCACTACCCATCCGGCCGATTCGCCCGCAAACTCGGGATATGAACGCCGTCACGCCCATCCACGCCGAACAGGCCGCCGTCGACCATCCCGAGCGGCAGTACCTGAACCTGCTCGCCGACATCCTGGAAAACGGCGTCCAGCGCGGCGACCGCACGGGCACCGGCACGCTGGGCGTGTTCGGCCGGCAGATCCGCTTCGACCTGTCGCGGGGCTTCCCGGTGCTGACCACCAAGAAGCTGCACCTGCGCTCGATCATCGTCGAACTGCTGTGGTTCCTGAAGGGCGACACCAATGTCCGCTACCTGCAGGAGAACGGCTGCAAGATCTGGGACGAGTGGGCCGACGAGAACGGCGACCTGGGTCCCGTCTACGGCAAGCAGTGGCGCTCGTGGGCCGCTCCCAACGGGCAGTCGATCGACCAGATCGCGAACCTGATCGAGGGCCTGAAGACCAATCCCAACAGCCGCCGCCACATCGTCAGCGCCTGGAACCCGGCCGACGTCGGGGACATGGCCCTGCCGCCCTGTCATTGCCTGTTCCAGTTCTTCGTCGCCGACGGGAAGCTGTCTTGCCAGCTCTACCAGCGCAGCGCCGACGTCTTCCTGGGCGTGCCGTTCAACATCGCCTCCTATGCCCTGCTGACCCTTATGGTCGCCCAGGTGGTGGGCCTGGAGCCCGGCGAGTTCGTCCACACCTTCGGCGACGCGCACCTCTACCTGAACCACTTGGACCAGGCGCGCGAACAGATCCAGCGCGAGCCCAAGCCCTTCCCCACCTTGAAGATGGCCGACAAGCGCGACCTGTTCGCCTTCGAGTACGAGGACTTCCAGCTGGAAGGCTACGAGGCCCACCCGCACATCAAGGCCGCGGTCGCGGTTTGACCTGGGCCACCGACCGGCTCGACCAGATCAAGGGCGGCGACGTCGCCCTGCCGCCGGTCGTCCAGACCCTGAAGCTGGGCGGACTGGACGACTGGGGCGACGGCTGGGTGCGCAAGACCTGGACGCCGGCGCCCGAACTGCTGAACGTCGACGGCTCGCTGTTCGGCGGTTACCTCGCCGCCCTCGCCGACCAGATCCTGGCCTTCGCGGCCATGACCGTCGCGCCGGGCGACGCCATGTTCCGCACCAGCAACCTGAAGGTCGACTTCATCCGGGTGGGCAAGGCCGAGATCCTGACGATCGAGGGCCGCGTAATCGCCAAGACCAAAGGCATGATCCATGTCGAGGCCGACTTCCGCCGCCCCGACGGCGAGCTGATCGCCCGCGCCGGCGCCCAGCAGATCGTGGTCCCGTTCGGCGGCTAGAGTCGCCCGTCCGACACGCCGGGTGGCCCCGCCGCGCGACGCAGGGTAAACAGGCGCCATGTCCGTTATCCTTACCGTCGGCCCCGTGGCCCGCTCGCTCAACGGCGTCATCGGCCGCGACAACGACCTGCCCTGGCGACTGAAGTCCGATCTGCAGATCTTCAAGGCGTGCACCCTGGGCAAGCCGGTGATCATGGGCCGCAAGACCTGGGACAGCCTGCCCCGCAGGCCCCTGCCCGGCCGCATGAACATCGTGCTGTCGCGCGACGGCACCTTCCAGCCGCCCCAGGCCGTGGTCTGCGAGAGCTTCCTGGAGGCCGTGCAGATGGCCAAGGAACAGGCGGCCGAGGACGGCGTCGACGAGGTCTGCGTGATCGGCGGCCGCGCCCTGTTCGAGACCGCCCTGCCCAAGGCGAGGCGCCTGTACCTCACGGACGTGCAGGCGGAGGTCGAAGGCGACGTCAGCTTCCCGCCTTTCGACGAAGCGGCCTGGACGGAGGTGCGTCGCGAGGCGCATCCTGCGGGCCCGGACGACGACCACGCCTTCGTCTTCCGTGTGCTGGAGCGCCGATGATGCGTCAGCTGAAAGCCCTGCTCTGCGTCCTGGCCCTCGGCGTGGCCGGAACCGCGTCCGCCGACATCAGCCTGGGCCAGGGCGACAGCCTGGCGCGCGCCGCGGCCACCGACGTGGTGGTGTTCAACGTGCTGAAGGTGCGGCCGCTGGACGGCGGCGAAGTCGCCTCCTGCCGGGTGTTTGGCCGGGCGATCCGAGCCGAGCGCGGCAAGCGCTTCAAGCCCCGCCAGACGGTCCGCCTGACCGTCCCCTGCGCCGTGCAGGGCGCCGACGCCTCGGACGCCACGCCCAAGTGGGTGGACCGCGAGGCCCTCGTCCGCTCGGCCCACGGCCGCGCCTTCCTGGGCGGCGACGGCGGCCTGATCGCCTACGAGCTCTACGATCTGAACTGACGTTCCGGAAAGCTTGCGGGCCGGTTTAAACGCTCGTTTACTCCCCAGGCGCGCCCGTCAGAGGCGTCATCCCAGGGAGAGACGCATGCAGCTGGAACTCGTCGCCGAGGGCCTGCAATTTCCGGAGGGCCCGATCGCCATGGCCGACGGCTCGGTGATCCTCACCGAGATCCAGGGCCAGGTTCTGACCCGGGTGCATCCGGACGGCCGCAAGGAGACTGTCGCCAAGGTCCCCCGCGGCCCCAACGGCGCGGCCATCGGCCCGGACGGCGCGATCTACGTCACCAACAACGGCGGGGCCTTCCAGTTCTTCGAGGCCAACGGCTTGAACATCCCCGGCCCCACCCCGCCCACGCACACGGGCGGCTCGATCCAGCGGGTCGACATCGCCACCGGCGCGATCACCACGCTCTATACCGAGTGCGACGGCAAGCGGCTGGTCGGGCCCAACGACCTGGTGTTCGACAAGCAGGGCGGCTTCTGGTTCACCGACCACGGCTGCTCCACGCCCGAGGGCCGCAAGTACGGCGCGCTGTACTACGCCCTGGTCGACGGCTCGAAGATCACCCGCTGGCGCGATCACTTCGTCTCGCCCAACGGCGTGGGCCTCTCACCCGACGAGAAGACGGTCTACATGGCCGACACCATGCTGGGCCGCCTGTGGTCGTTCGACGTGGCCTCGCCCGGCGTCCTGGCCGATCCAGCGCCGCTACAGCCCGGGAACGTGGTCTGCAACCTGCCGGGTTACCAGCTGCTGGACAGCCTGGCGGTCGAGGCCGACGGCAAGGTCTGCGTGGCCACGATCATCAACGGCGGGATCACCGCCTTCTCGCCGGACGGGACCACCGAACACTACGCCTTCCCGGATGTGATCGTCACCAATATCTGCTTCGGCGGCGCCGACATGCGGGACGCGTGGATCACCGCCTCGGGGACCGGCAAGCTCTACAAGGCCCGTTGGCCCAGGCCCGGACTGAAGTTGAATTTCAACGCCTGAGATCGTGACTTCATTTCACAAGAGCTGATCCCCGCCACGGCGTAGTCTGACGCCGCGGCGGGCCCATCTGTGGCTCCGTCAAAGCAACGGAGACCAGCGATGGACCTCAAACTGAACGACAAGACCGCGCTGGTGACCGGCTCGACCGCCGGCATCGGCCTGGAGATCGCCCGCACCCTGGCCGTGGAAGGCGCCAAGGTGTTCGTCACCGGCCGGGCGCAGGACAAGCTCGACGCCGCGATCGCCGACATCCGCGCTTCAGGCGGCGCGAAGGTGGAGGGGGTCCTCGCCGACGCCGGCACGGCGCAAGGCGCCGCCGCGATCCTGAAGGCCGTCCCCAGCATCGACATCCTGGTCAACAACCTGGGCATCTATGAGATGAAGGCCTTCGCCGACATCCCGGACGAGGACTGGTTGCATCTGTTCGAGGTCAATGTGATGAGCGGCGTGCGCCTGTCGCGCGGCTATTTCCCCGGCATGCTGGAGCGCAACTGGGGCCGGGTGATCTTCATCTCCAGCGAAAGCGGCCTCGCGATCCCTGGCGAGATGGTTCACTACGGCATGACCAAGGCCGCCCAGCTGGCCGTCGCCCGCGGCATGGCCCAGCAGACCAAGGGCACCGGCGTGACGGTCAATTCCGTCCTGCCCGGCCCGACCCGCGCGGCGGCCATCGCCGATTTCCTGAAGAGCGTATCGACCAATCCGGACGGCACGCCCCAGGAGCACGAGACCGAGTTCTTCAGCAAGCATCGCTCGTCGTCGTTGCTGCAGCGGATGATCGAGCCGCAGGAGATCGCCAGCTTGGTGGCCTATGTCGCCAGTCCCCTGTCGGCGGCGACCAACGGCGCGTCGCTGAAGGCCGAAGGCGGCCTGGTGACGACGATCGCGTAAGCCGTGCGCACTGACGGGGACAGGCACATGTGCCTGTCCCCAGCCGTGGCTGCTAGTACAGAACCCCCAGCGCCTCGCGCTCGAAGTTCTTCAGCTCGTCCGTTCGCCCCTCGCGGATCTTCACAACCCATTCCGGATCCTGCAGCAGCGCGCGCCCCACGCCGACGAGGTCGAACTCGCCGCGGTCGAGGCGCTCCAGCAGGCCGTCGAGCGAGGCCGGCTGACTGCCCTCGCCGCCGAAGGCCGCGATGAACTCGCCCGACAGGCCCACCGAGCCGACGGTGATGGTCGGGGCGCCAGTCAGCTTCTTGGCCCAGCCGGCGAAGTTCAGGTCGCTGCCCTCGAACTCCGGCTCCCAGAAACGGCGTTGCGAGCAGTGGAAGATGTCGGCGCCGGCGTCGGCCAGGGGCTGCAGCCAGGCCTCCAGAAGCTGCGGGGTCTCGGCGTTCTTGACCGCGTAATCCTGCTGCTTCCATTGCGACAGGCGGATGATCACCGGATAGTCCGGGCCGACGGCGGCGCGAACGGCCTTGAGAATCTCGGCGGCGAACTTGCTGCGCTCATGGATCGTCGGACCACCGAATGCATCGTCGCGGACGTTGGTGCCGTTCCAGAAGAACTGATCGATCAGGTAGCCGTGGGCGCCGTGCAGCTCGATGGCGTCAAAGCCCAGCAGCTTGGCGTTGCGGGCGGCGTCGGCGAAGGCGGCGATGGTGTCGGCCACGTCTTCGTCGGTCATCGGCTCGGTGAATTGCGAACCACCGGCCTTGGAGATGCCCGAGGGGCTGTCGATCTTGCCCAGGACGTCCTTGCCCTTGGCCGAGCCCACGTGCCACAGCTGCGGGGCGATCAGGCCGCCCGCGGCGTGGACCTCATCGACCACCTTCTTCCACGCCGCCAGCTCCTTCTCGCCGTGGAAACGCGGGATGTTGGCGTCGTTCAGCGAGGCCGGCCGGGCCACGCCCGTGCCCTCGGTGACGATCAGCCCGACCTGGTTCTCGGCGCGCCGGCGGTAGTAGGCGGCGACGTCATCGGTGGCCACGCCGCCGGGCGAGAACGACCGGGTCATCGGGGCCATAACCACCCGGTTGGGCAGCTTCAGCGACTTGAATTCGAACGGCTTGAACAGGGCGTCGAGGGCCATGGGCGGCTCCGCAAAGAGATAGGTTAGCGACGTTTATAAACGTGGGTTGCGTTTGAGGACTATTGAGAAAAACTGATGAGGAATTGTGCGAGCATCCTCGTGGGGATCAGATTCCCAGCACCAGTTTGGTGATGATGTTCTTCTGGATCTCGCTGGACCCCGCATAGATCGTGGTCTTACGATAGTTGAAATAGGCCGGAGCCACCGGGCCGGCGTAGTCGGGACCGGCGCGGCCGTCATTGGTCGGGGCCCAGGTATCCTGCACGAACGGCGTGGCGTAGGCGCCCACCGCCTCCAGGGCCAGCTCGGTGATCCGCTGCTGGGTCTCCGAACCCGTCAGCTTCAGCATCGACGAGGCCGCGCCCACCGCCTTGCCCGTCTCGCGCCCGGCGAAGATGCGCAGCTCGGTGGCGTTCAGCGACTCCACGGCGATCTCCAGCTCGGCGATCTTGCGGCGGAAGTCCGGATCGTCGATCAGCGCCACGCCGTCGTCGGACCGCTCCAGGGCGGCCATTTTCTTGACCTTGCGCAGCATGTGCATCAGGCCCGGCGCGTAGGCGTTGCCGCGCTCGAACTCCAACAGATACTTGGCGTAGGTCCAGCCCTTGTTCTCCTCGCCGATCCGGTTGGCGACGGGCACGCGGACATTGTCGAAGAAGACCTGGTTGATCTCCTGCTCGCCCTCCGCTGGACCGTCCAGGGTGGGCAGCGGCTTGATCTGGATGCCCGGCAGGGTCATCGGCAGCAGCAGGAAGCTGATCCCCTCCTGCGGCTTGCCTTCAGTCGAGGTGCGCACCAGGCAGAACATCCAGTCGGCCCACTGGGCGTGGGTGGTCCAGATCTTCGAGCCGTTCAGCACGTAGTCGTCGCCGTCACGCTCGGCCTTCATCTGCAGACTGGCCAGGTCCGAGCCCGAGCCGGGTTCGGAATAGCCCTGGCACCACCAAATGTCGGACGACAGGATCGGCGGCAGGTGCTGGGCCTTCTGCTCGGGCGAGCCGAACGCCATGATCACCGGCGCGACCATCTTCAGCCCCATCGGCGAAGAGGTCGGCACGCCGGCCAGGCTCATCTCCATGTTGAAGATGTAGCGCTGCGAGGGCGTGAAGCCCGCCCCGCCCAGCTCGACCGGCCAGTCGGGCGCGACCCAGCCGCGCTCGTACAGCTTCTTCTGCCATCTCACCTGGCCGGCCTTGTCGAGATAGCCGTTCTTCGACTGGGCGGCCTGACGGCGCAGGTCGTCGTCATAGGCCGTGGCGATCCAGTCGCGGACCTCTTGCTGGAACGCCAGGTCCTCGGGCGAGAAGGCGAGATCCAAGGCCCCTACTCCACCGCGTCCAGATATTCGATCTCTGGACGGCCGGCCATGAACGGCCCCATCGCCGCGCCAGCGGCCTTGAAGTAGTCGGTGCCGCCATGATGCTTCAGAGCGTCTTCCGAGGCGTAGAGCTCCAGCACCTTATAGACGCCGGCCTCGGTCTTGCTCTTGGTCAGCTGATAGACGAGGCAGCCCGGCTCGTTGGCCTTCACCTTGTTCTGCAGGTCCAGGAACACCTTCTCGAAATCGCCCGCCTTGTCCGGCTGAACCTTCAGCACCGCCACTACGCCGATCATGTCGTCCTCCCGAGGCCTGCCGCCAAACATTTGTTTGAACGCAGTGTCACGGAAGCCGAGGCGGAGGGCAAGACCCGTCAGCCGTCGGCGATCAGTTTGTCGGGGAAGCCGAAATCGCCGGCGGCTGAACTACCGCCGCTCGTTCCAGCCGTAAGCCACCCACGAGTGGCCGCCCATGTGGCGGGCCTCGATCAGGCCGGGATCGCCGCTGGGGGCTGCGGCGGGCGCGTGACGGCCACGGAAGGCGAAGGCGGCAAGGCCCAACAGCGCGGTGGCCATGAAGCCGATGACCACCAGGGTGGCGGCGAAGACCACGGCGATCACGGCCGCGACGGCGACGGCGATCGAGGTCGCTACGGCGCCGGCCACAGTGGCCAGGCTGCGCCAAGCGATACCGGTAGCCCTGGCAGTCTCCATCGTCGTCCTCGCAGGCGTGCCCCGCCCATGGATTCAAGATGGGGCGCCAGTCCTGAAGATCAACTGAACACCCGGTGGAACGTTCCGTAAAATGAATTCCGCTCTAACCACGGCGAAATGACGGCCTAGTTACCGCCAAGTCGCGCCTGATTAGTTCGCGGCCAGGCCGGCCAGCTCGCGGCGCTCGCGCATCACCGTGGAGAAGGCGGCGTTGATCGCGGCCGACTTGGCCTCGGCAACCTCGATGAACTCCAGCGGCAGGCCGCGGGCCCGGGCGCGGTCGGGGTGGGCTTCCGACATGGCCGTGCGCCAGGCCTGGTGCACCACCGCGTCGTCGGCGTCGGCCGGCACGTCGAGGATTCGGTAGGGATCGTCCGGCTCGGTCCCCACATGAGTCGCGGTCAGGCGGCGGAACGACAGGGGCGACATGCCGAACAGGTCGGCCACGCGCTCCAGATAGGCCAGCTCCTCCTGGGTCACCGCCCCGTCGGCCTTGGCGATGTGGAACAGGCCGTCCAGCACGTCCTCGAGAATCTGCGGGCAGGTGCGATAGCGCTTGGCCAGACGCTTGGCGTAGCTTTCGAAGCCGTGGGTGGTCTGGCGGGCCAGGTCGTACAGGCGGTGGATGTTGTTTTCCGACTCGGGCGCCGGGTGGAACACCTCGGCGAAGGCGGCGTACTCGTCCCCGTCGGCCGAACCGTCGGCCTTGGCCAGCTTCGCGCCCAGCGCCGTGACGGCCGTCGAGAAGGCCGGGTCCTGTCCAGGCAGGCCGGGCGGGCACTCCTGGCACTCGGCCAGGTCCAGCCGCCGCGCGGCCAGGGTTGCGATGTTGCGCCAGAAGGTCATGCCGAGAACGAAAGTCCAGTAGCGTGGCGGAGTGATGACGGCGGAGACACGTCGCCCGCCTCTCAACGGATCACGCTCCCGTTTTGCCTTCTAGCACAAAAACGTCGCGCCCCCACCCGGTCCTTGCTGCGGCGCACATTGAAACTTTGTAACGTACGGAAGAACGGCCGGCGCCCGCAACGCTCGGCTGTGCACAGGAATCTTCACCGCTGGAGGGAGCTTTCCGGTGACCTCGTTCGTTACAGCGCCGCTTGCCGACCGCGGTGCAAAACATCCGGGCGCCACGCTCCGGTCCCAATGCGGCCGGAAATGCTTTATTCCGAACGCGACCGACTCTCTCGAGCGACGCCTATCAGAGGACCTCCGCCCGCATGGCGACCGCCTTCCTTCTCGCCCTGGCCCTGATCGCCCAGGACGCTCCCGTCTCGACCGCGCCGACCCCGACCGCTCCGCCGCCCCGCACCCAGCCCGCCGCCACGGCGCCGACGGACGACTACGGCTATGTCGGCTGGTGCTACGGCGCGCTGGGCGGCTATGTCGAGTTGTACGACAAGGTGATGCCGGAGGTGACCCGCATCGAGAAGACCTTCCCCGGCCCAGACGGCTTCGCCGCGGCCATGAAGGAATATCCGATCATGCGCGACCAGGCGAAAAAGGACCTGGTGACCTACCGCTCGGCCATCGTCGCGGCCGAGAAGGCCAGCCCCCGCCCGATCTCGGAATACGGCGCGGCGGCGATCAAAAAGGGCCACTCGGTCTGGACCGGCGCCGACCAGATCGACAAGGCGCGCCTGGCCCAGGTCTGGATGAGCTGGAGCCCGCCCGGCGACTGCGAGACCCGCGCCAAGGCCCTAGAGACCAAGTCCAACCTGTTTGGCCAGGCCCTGAACTACAACGTCAAGAAGGACGCCGCGCCTGTCGCCAAGTCGAGCGAACCGGCGTCCACTCCGGAGGCCGCGCCGGCGCAGGAACCGGAAGCTCCGACGCCCACCGCCCAAGCCGCTCCCGTGGCCGAAACGCCGGTCGAGAAGGCTCCGGTCAAGGCGCCGGCCGCCAAGCCCGCGCCCAAGCCGGCGACGACCAAGACCTCCGCCAAGACGCCGGCCGCCGACCTGCCGCCGATCGGCGCCAAGCCCGCGGCCATGCCGATCGCGGCCAAGGGCGAGGTCATCATCGATCCCGCCGATCCCAAGCCCTGCGCCGGCAGCCTGACCCCCGCCAAGCGCGGCGGCAAGAACGTGCTGATCTGCAAGGCGGACTGATAAATCCTCTCCCAGCGGGAGAGGGCGGGGCCCGCCGCGTAGCGGTGGGAGGGTGAGGGG
>JAGIBE010000220.1 GCA_017744495.1 Caulobacter sp.
GCGTTGGGTGTGATCCGGACTTTGCTAGAAGCAGGCACGCGGTTGCCGCTCTTCGAGGTGTTTTCGACTGCGCACCTGCAGTTGGCGATGCAGGTTTCTGGCAAGCGACTGATGGACGATCGTTGGGATCGCTATCAATCGATCAAGCGTCATGACTTGGTCGACCCGGGCACGATGCCCGTCGAATGTACGGTTCGAGTGGGCGTGGACGCGGTTGAAGAGCGGCTGTCTGATGTTCGTGCAATCCTGGACTTCTTCGCCGATCGCCTGAAGGTCACCCTCAAGGACCAAGGCAAGCGCCACGACCTCGTCGACGCCGTATTCGCCCTGGGCGACGACGACCTGGTGCGCATCGTTGCCCGCGTCGAGGCGCTGGACGCCTTCCTCAAGACCGACGACGGCAAGAACCTGCTGGCCGGTTACAAGCGTGCGTCCAACATCCTCAAGGCCGAGGAGAAGAAGGGCTGGAAGGGCGAGGGCGAGGCAGAGCTGCTGCCCAACGCCTCGGAGCCTGAGGTCGCGCTGCACGACGCCCTGCGTTTGGTGCGCGCGCCGCTGGCCAACGCCCTGAAGGCCGAGGACTTCACCGCCGCCATGCAGGAACTGGCTGGCCTGCGCGGCCCGGTCGACGCTTTCCTGGACGGCGTGTTCGTCAATTCGGACGTCGCCGCCGAACGCGACAGCCGCCTCAAGACCCTGGCCGCCGTGCGCGACGCCATGGGCCAGGTGGCGGACTTCTCGCTGATCGGCGGCTAGGACCAACTTCTAAGGGACGAAGACCTCGCTCGTGTCCATCCGCACGCTGCGGATGGCGCGGGTGGCGTCGTCCTCGGCCCGGTGGCGTTCGGGCACGAAGCTCAGCAGCAGCGAGCGCCGGCGGGCGCCCGAGCGATTCTGCGTCGCCCCGTGCAGCAGGTCGGCGTCGAACACCAGGATGTCGCCGGCCTCGCCCGACAGGGTCTGGGCTAGGGCCTCGTCCGGCTCGCCCATGTCGAGAGGACGCGAGACCACGCGGGTGGCCCCATTCTCCGGGGCGTAGGCGTCCAGGAAGATCAGGGCCGAGACGACCTTCCGGCCCGCGCCGTCGCGGTGCAGGGTCTGGTGGCCGTTGTCCGGCAGCGGCTCGCGGCCCTCGACCTGGCTGAGGAAGAACGGCCCGTCCAGGATCCGCGCCGCCGCGCTCAGCAGGGGCGGGAGCCGGCAGGTCTCCCGCACGACCGGATCCAGGTCGACCAGGGCATGACGCCAGCCCGCGCCGCGCGCCACGGCCCATTGCTCGGGCGGACCCACCCCGGCGTCGAAGGCGGCGCGCAGGCTTTCGCGCCAAGCCTCCGGCACGGCGCCCCGCAGCAGCAGGTAGCCGTCGCGGTCGAGGAGGGCGGCGTGCTCCGCGTCCAGCGGCGCGACCTTGGTGGGGGCGGCGAGATCGGTCATGGGCGGGGGAAGCCTAGCCGCGGACTGCGCGCGACGCCACCCGCTCAGGCGTCCGAGGTTTCCCGCAATCCAGCCAGGACGGTCACCAGGCCTTCGGGGTCGATCGGCTTGGGCTGGACGCCGTCGAAGCCCAGTTGCTTCAGCGCGCGGATGCTGGCGGTCATGACGTCCGCCGTGAGGGCCACCACCGGGATGGCGGGGTCGCCCGCCTCGCCGGCGCGGATCGCCGCCAAGGCGGCCGGGCCGTCCATGCGCGGCATGTGGATGTCCATCAGCACCGCGTCGAACCGCTGAACCCGCAGGCGGGCCAGGCCGTCGAACCCGTCCTCGGCCGTGGTCACCACGCAGCCGAAGGCCTCCAGCAGGGTCTGGGCAACGATGCGGTTGGTGGCGTTGTCGTCGACGATCAGCACCCGGAAGCCGGTCAGGTCAAGGTTCGCCGTCGTATCGGCCGGTTTCGGCGCCGGCGCGCAGCGCGGCAGGCGCAGATCGACGGTGAAGGTCGAGCCCTGACCCTTGCGGCTGTCCACGACGATGTCGCCGCCCATCATCCGCGCCAGGCGCCGGCAGATGGCCAGGCCCAGACCAGAGCCCCCAAAGCGCCGCGCCACCGAGGCGTCCGCCTGGGTGAAGGCGTCGAACAGTCGAGCTTGGTCGGCTGCCGACATGCCCGAACCGGTATCGGAGACGGCGATCTCCAGCCGGGCCAGCCCGCCGGCTTCGTCAGCCACCCGCACCGCCAGCCGCACCTCGCCGACCTCGGTGAACTTCAGGGCGTTGGACAGCAGGTTCATCATGATCTGGCGCAGCCGTGTCGGGTCGCCCAGCAGCCAGGTCGGACCAGCCGGTTCGAGGGCGCACGTCAGCAGCAGTCCCTTCGCCTCGGCGGCCTGGCTCCAGTGCTCGCCGACCTGCTCGACCTCGGCGGCCAGATCGAACGGCAGGCTTTCCAGGTCCAGCTTGCCGGCCTCTACCTTGGAGAGGTCCAGGATGTCGTTGAGCAGAGTCAACAGGCCCTCGCCCGAGCGGCGCAGGATGCGCACCTGCTGGGTCTGGCGGGGCGACAGCCGCTCCATCTCCAGGGCGCGGGCCATGCCGAGCACGCCGGTCATGGGGGTGCGTAATTCGTGGCTCATCAGGGCCAGGAACGAGGACTTGGCCTGGTTGGCGGCGACGGCCTCGGCGCGCGAGGTCTCCAGCAGTTCGGCCTGACGGCGATTGGCCAAGGTGGCGCGCAGGCTGTAGACCGCCGAGATCACCGCCCCGAGGGCGACGAAGACCTGCTCCTGGCCCCTGAAGCCCGCGAAGAAGCCGCACAGCACCACCAGCAGCAGGGCCGGCCCGCCGCCCATCATGATGAACATCGGCTTGGATCGGGAAGCGAAGGCCTGGCCGTGGATCATCTGAGCGATCAGCAGAAGGATCGCCGCCACGCGCATGGCCGCATCGCCCAGGAACCACAGCAGCAATACATAGGTCCACCAGACGAGATTGGTCCAAGCCACGGCCAGGAAATAGAGCAGGCGCTGGCGAGCGGTGGGACGTCGGCCCTGTCGCTGGGGCGTGGCGGTGATCCAGGTGGAGATTTCCGCGATCACCATCGCGGCGGTCCAGGGCAGGGTGACCGCCCAGCCAATGTTGACGCCGGCCATGATCACACAGAAGGCCGAGCCCAGCAGGCGAAGGCCCAGCGTCGGCAGGGAGGTGACCGTGACGGTGTCCATGCCGTCGTCCAGCCAGTTCGAACCCTTCGCCACGCGTTCACCCCCTCTGCCGACTGGAGGTGTTCAGTCATGGGTGGGACGCGAGGTCAAATTAATTTGCGAAGAGTTCGCACAAAGCTTGGATTCACGACTGTCCGAGCACGAATCCCCGATAACCGTCGGCCGCCACCGCGTCGCAGCGGATCTTATAGCCTTCGCCGACATAGGGCATGAACACTCGGGGCTTCCCGGGGATGTTGGCGCCCATGTACCAGGAGGCCGCGCGGGGGAAGAGGGTCTTGTCGGCCTCGTCGTTGACGTGGGCCACCCAGTCTTCCTGGGCCTGGTTCGTCGCTTCCAGGGTGGCGGCGTTGGTGGTCCGCACGTGGGCGATGGCGTCCATGATCCAGTCGACGTGCTGCTCGCAGGCGGTCAGGACATTGGTCAGCACCGACGGACTTCCCGGACCGGTGACGGTGAACAGGTTCGGGAACCCCGCTACGGCCAGGCCGAGATAGGTCTTGGGGCCCTCGGCCCAAGCGTCCCTCAGGCTGTGGCCGTCGCGGCCGCGGATGTCCATGCGCAACAGGGCCCCGGTCATGGCGTCGAAGCCCAGGGCGCTGACGATCACATCGACGGCGCATTCCCGCTCGGTGGTGCGCACCCCGGCCGGCGTGATCGCTTCGATCGGCGTCTCGCGCAGGTCGACGAGCTCGACATTGTCGCGGTTGAAGGTCTCGTAATAGCCGGTGTCGACGCAGGCCCGCTTGGTCATGATCGGAAAGTCGCGCGGGGTCAGCTTTTCGGCCAGCACCGGGTCCTTGACGATCTGCGCGATCTTGGCCCGCACGAAGTCGCCGGCGGCCTGGTTGCAGCGCTCGTCGCGCACGATATTGGGGATCTGCACCGCCGAGATCAGGCCCCAGCCGTTCCACAGCTGCTCGACGAGGGCGTTCAGCTCCTCGTCGCTGGGCGCGTAGTCGGCGGGCGGGATGGGCAGGGGCGGCTGGCCGCTGTGCAGCAACTCGACATACGTTGGGAAGTTGGCGCGGAAACCCGCCACCTCCTCGTCGGTCAACGGGGCGTTCAAGGCGGGCAGGCTGTAGTTGGGTGTGCGCTGGAAGACGTAGACTTGATCGGCCTGCTCGGCGATCAGGGGCGTCGACTGCACCGCCGACGAGCCCGTGCCGATCACCGCCACCCGCTTGCCGGTGAAGTCGACGGGCTCGTGCGGCCACAGGCCCGTGACCAGGATTTCGCCTTCGAACGTCTCGGCGCCGGGCAGGTCGAGGTCGCGCGGGGCCGATAGGCAGCCGGTGGCCATCACGCAGAACCGCGCGGCGATCTCGTCGCCCCGGTCGGTGGTCACTCGCCAGAAGCTGGCGGCTTCGTCGAAGACCGCCGAGACCACCCGAGTGTCGAACAGGAAGGACGGTCGCAGGTCGAACTGGTCCGCCACGTGCTGGGCGTAGGCCAGGATCTCGGGTTGAGTGGCGTATTTCTCGCTCCACCGCCATTGGGCCTGGAGTTCGTCGGAGAAGGTGTAGGAATAGAGCAGGCTGGGAATGTCGCAGCGGGCGCCGGGATAGCGGTTCCACCACCAAGTGCCGCCGACGTCGCCGGCCGCCTCGATGCCCTGGACCGACAGTCCGGCCTCGCGCAGCCGGTGGACCATGTAGAGCCCGCCGAAGCCGGCGCCGACGACCACGGCGTCCAGCGGCGCGTGTGAAGGAGTGCGGACGACTTCGCGAGCGGCCGCGCTCGCGGTCGTTACAGACGCCATGGTTTCCTCCCCGGTTCTTGTTTCGCCCCCGGGGGCGACCGGTGGAGTCGAGGCTATGGAACTGCCCTAGGGTCAGTCCATCCCCGTCTTCAGCCGCCCACCACGCGCAGGGTGGGACGTTCGGTCCAGGCGCGCTGCAGCGGCACATCGAAGTGGAAGGTCGAGCCTCGGCCCGGGACGCTGTCGACGCCGATGGCGCCGCCCATCAGGCTGACCAGGTCGTGGCAGATCGCCAGGCCAAGGCCCGAGCCCTCGTGGGCGCGAGTCATCGAGCCGTCGATCTGGGAGAAGATCTTGAACAGGCGCGGGCGATGCTCCGGGGCGATGCCTGGCCCGGTGTCGCGCACCTCGAACCGCAGACCGGTCTCTGACGACGACACGACGATCCGCACCGAGCCCTGGCGGGTGAACTTCACGGCGTTGGCGACCAGGTTGCCCAGCACCTGGCGCAGGCGGATCGGATCGCCGATCCAGGCGCCTTGGCATCCCGGCGCGAGCTCGAAGGACAGGGCGATGGCCTTGTTGGCCGCCGCGCCGGAGAACAGGGCGCAGGTGGCTTCGACCAGGACAGCCGGCTCGAACGCCTCGGCGCGGAGCCGGATCCCGCCGCTTTCCAGTCGGGCCATGTCGAGGATGTCGTTGAGCAGGGTCAGCAGCGCTTCGCCCGAGTTCCGGATTACCTCCAGGCGACGGCGTTGGCGTTCGGGCAGCTGGTCGGCCTCCATGATCTGGGTCATGCCCAGCACGCCGTTCAGCGGGGTGCGGATCTCGTGGCTCATATTGGCCAGGAACTGGGTTTTGGCGGCGTTGGCCGCCTCGGCCTCCTCCTTGGCCGCGAACATAGCCCTCTGGCTTGCGGAAAGCTTGGCCAAGGCGTCGGCGACTCGTAGCAGTAGAACGACCGCCGCGACAGAGAGGGCGATGAAGCCTAAGGCGATCCAAGGCGCGCCGGCCCTCAGCAGGGACATGCCAGGATCGCGCGGCGGCCAGGTCAATGATCCGATCGGGCGGCCGGAGATGTCGTGCAGGGGCACACTGGAGACGCCGGACACGGTCTCGGCGCTCAGGACCAGGCCATCGATGCCCAGATCCCTTTGCAGGCCGCGCGTGTAGCCGGTTCCGACTCGGCGGGCCGTGACGACCACGGCGGGCGGCAAGGATTGGGTGAGCCGGGCCATGCGCGGCGTTTCGGCGATCACATCCGACACCACCAGCAGATAGACCTCGTCGCCCGAACGGATCAGTCCGCTTTCCGTGGTCGCGTGCTCCAGGCTGGAGTGTTGGGCCCGATGGAGGGCGGCGGCCTTGGCCGCGACGCGGGCGACCAGCGGCGCGGCGTCGCGCGGCAGGGCGCCGAGGGCGGGCGTCGACACCCGGGCGCCGGCCAGCGAGCCGTAGATCACCTGGCCCTCGCGCACGACGAAGGTCAGGTCGTGCCCGAAGTACTGGTGGTAATATTCGGCGAAATTGACGTCAGCCCACGCCTTGTCGACGGTCGGCCCAATGGCCTGGGCGGCGTCGTCCCAGACAGTGGCCGAGGTCAGGTCGCGGGCCAAGCGGTCGAGGTCGCGCTGGATCGTGCGCTGGACCAGTTCCAGCTCGTCGCGGCTCTCCATGCGGTCCAGCGAGCGGGCGGCGAACAGCATCAACGCCAGACTGCCCAGCACCGAGACGGCCACCAAGACGATGCTGGCCCCGACGATCCAGTGGATCGACCTTAGGCCGCGCGCCAGGGAGGGAGGGGCGAGCCACGCCATGCCATAGGCATAGCTCGTTTTTCGCCTATTGGGCGGCATACGCGGCTCTTGGCCGCAGCGACTGTTCAGCCCGCACGGTCAGCCCGCCATCCGCATCAGTTCGCGCTCGCCGGCGATCTTGAATCGGCCCACCAGCGAGACCAGTTGCGCGGTTTCGCCCTTCAGCGAGTGGGTCGCGGCGGTGGCCTGTTCGACCATGGCGGCGTTCTGCTGCACCACCTGGTCCATGTGGTTCACGGCGGTGTTGACCTCGGCAAGGCCCGAGGCCTGCTCCTGGCTGGACGAGCTGATCTGGCGCACCAGGTCGTCGATGGCGGCGACGCGGCCGACGATGCGGTTCAGAGCCTCGCCGGTCTGGCCGACCAGGTCCACGCCCGTTTCGACCTGCTGGGACGAGGTCGAGATCAGGGTCTTGATCTCCTTGGCCGCCTCGGCCGAACGCTGGGCCAGGGCGCGTACTTCCTGCGCCACGACCGCGAAACCTCGGCCGGCGTCGCCGGCCCGGGCCGCCTCGACGCCGGCGTTCAAGGCCAGCAGGTTGGTCTGGAAGGCGATCTCGTCGATGACGCCGATGATCTGGGTGATCTGGCGCGACGAGTCCTCGATGGCGTCCATGGCCGCAACGGCCTGGCCGACCACCTGGCCCGAGCGCTCGGCGTCGGATCGCGCCGAGGCGACCTCAGTGGTGGCGCGGGCCGCGCCGTCGGCCGTCTGGCGCACGGTGGCGGCGATCTCGTCGAGGGCGGCGGCGGTCTCTTCCAGACTGGCGGCCTGTTGTTCGGTGCGGCGCGACAAGTCGTTAGAAGCTTGGGCGATTTCCTGGGTCCCAGACCCGATCTGCGAGGCGACGCCCGAGATCGTGCGGATGGCGGTCTCCAGCCCCTCGGCGGCGGCGTTGAAATCGGTCTTCAGCGCGATGTACTCGCTGGCCACCTGGGCGGCGATCCGGGTCGACAGGTCGCCGCCGGCTAGGCTGGACAGGCCCCTAGCCATGACGTCGACCACGGCCTTCTGTTCGCGACCGGCCAGTTCGAAGGCGGCCTCCATGTCGCGCAGCTTGCGGTCCAACTCCTGCTGGAAGCCGGCGGCCTCGGCCTCGAGCCGGGCCCGCTCGATGCCCGATTGGCGGAACACTTCCACGCTCTTGGCCATCTCGCCGATCTCGTCAGGGCGTCCGGCGCCCGAGACGGTGATGTCGTTCTGGCCGGCGGCCAGGCGGCGCATGTCGCTGGCCAGGTTCAGCACCGGCCGCACGATGGCGGCGCGCGAGATCACGATCAGGATGCCGGCGAAGATCATGCCCGCCACCACCGCGGCGGTCATCAGGATTTCCGAAAACCGGGCCAGGTTGTTGGCGCGGGCGGCGGCGGCGTTCGAGGCCGCCTCGATCTTGTCGGACGCCTGGCTCATCGCGCCTTCCAGCGTCGAGAACTGCTTCATGAAGTCCGGCATGGCGGCGGCGGCCTGGGTGCGATCCGTGGCGGCCAGGTCGACCATGTGCTCGGCCGACTTGATGTAGGTGTCGAGCGGCGCCTTGACCTCGGCCAGTGCGGTGCGGCTGGCGGGATCGGTGGCCAAAGCGTCGTTGTCGGCGATGGCCTTGCGGAAATTGGCGACGTGGGCGTCCAGGTCCTTGCGGGTATCCGCGATATTGGAGCCCGAACCGGCGTCGTCCGACAACTGGCTCGACAGGACGTCGGCGCGCAGGGCGTCGTGCATCATGTCGGCTTCCATGTGGTTGCGCAGCACCGAGGCGGACACGTTGGCGTCGCGCAGAGCGCCGTCCAGTCGCGTCGTGGACCACAGGCCCGCGCCCGCGCTGGCGGTGCACAGCACCATGACGGCCGCGCCCGCGCCTATCACCTTGTGATTGATTGTACGAAGCATAGCCGCCCTCGCGCACCGTTTAGATTTGGCCAGCTTCTAACAATGAGGTTAACGGCGTCTTCGCCCTTCACGTTCGGGGTCTGAAATCCCTGGCCTGAGGCAAAAGGCCGCGCCTTCGAAACTTTAATGGGTGCTTCAAGCCGAGCCGGTACTTGTCTTCGTGTTGATGGGGCAAGGTCATGACTTCGATTAAATCAATCTGTTCTTGCGCGGCGTTCGCAATTGGCGTCGGATCGAGCGCGGCCGCGTGGGCGGAAGCCGAGGTCGGGCAAGGCGCCTGGACCCACGAGGTCACCTATACGGCGGACGTCGCCGGCGTGGTGAGCGGCGGGACCACCCACGCCGGGCGGGCCCTGGACAATCTCGACGTCATCGTCGACGGCGACCTCGACAAGCTGGTCGGCTGGCGTGGGGCCACGGTGCACGGTTACCTGCTCAACAACAGCGGCGGCGCGCCCAACGATCTGGCAGGCACCCTGCAGGGCGTCGACAATATCGAGGTCGCGCGGCCCCGAGCTCGGCTCTACGAGCTGTGGGTCCAGCAGAGCTTCGCCGGCGGCCGCGGTTCGGTCCTGGCCGGGCTCTACGACCTCAACAGCGAGTTTTATTCCACCGAGGCCTCGGGTCTGCTGCTGGCGCCGCCGTTCGGCATCGGCTCGGAGTTCGCCTCGACCGGTCCAAACGGACCCTCGATCTTCCCGTCCACGGCCCTGGCCGTCCGCGCGAAGGTCACGGGAGGGAAGGGGGCCTATGCCCAGGCCGCCGTGCTCAACGCCCATGCCGGGACAGTCGGCGATCCCGACGGACCCTCGACCGAATTCGACAACGGCGCCTTGCTGATCGGCGAGGCGGGGATCGGCGACAGCTGGCGCGTGGCGGTTGGGGCCTGGGCCTATACCGAGCGCCAGTCAGACCTGCGAGACCTGGACGTCCACGGCGAGCCGGCGCTGAGCCGGGCGCGGGGCGGCTATCTCCTGGCCGAATATCCGTTCGTCGACGGCGGTGAGACGGGGCGCTCGGTGCGCGGCTTCGCCCGTCTGGGCTTCTCGGACGGCGACACCACGCCGTTCGGCTCGGGCTGGCAGACCGGGGTTCTGGTCGAGCGGGTCTTCGCCTCGCGCCCGGACAGCGCGTTCTCGATCGGTCTGGAGCAGGGCCGGCTATCGTCCAAGCAGCGCGCCAACACCCTGGACGCAGGCGTCGCCCCAGCTCACGCCGAATCCAGTATGGAGATCACCTATTCGGACAAGGTCGCGCCGCGCGTTTCGCTGCAGCCCGACCTGCAGTTCATCCGCCGCGCCGGCGGGGATCGGGATGCGCGGACCGTGGTGGTGGCGGCTCTGCGGTTGACCATCAACCTGTTCTAGAAAGACCCGCGCTCGTCAGCTTAAGCGTGGTGAGCGCGGGGCGTTCACCTTGCCCCAAGACTCGGGACGATGTTCGACGGCGCTGGTATTCGCGCAAATCTCGAACAGGACAACGTTGTCATTGGAAGAATTTGCCGAAATTTCGGTTTAGACTGCGAACGGAAAACCGTCGGTGGACGGCTTCTTTGACAAGGTGCTACTGAACGCCCGGATATTGCAGTGCGGGATGGGCGTTAACGCTCATTGTCCCAGGCCAGGACGGCTCCAAAGAGAGCCGCCGGCTTTTTCACTATCGCAGGGTGAACAAACAGATGCCGGTTGATACGCTGACCAAGACGCAATGGGTCTATTCGTTTGGGGGAGGCGGCGCCGACGGCGACGCCAAGATGAAGAACCTGCTTGGAGGCAAGGGAGCCAATCTCGCCGAGATGTCGTCCCTGGGCCTGCCGGTGCCGCCCGGCTTCACGGTGACCACCGAGGCCTGCGTTCACTACTACGCCAACGGCAAGCAGTACCCGGCCGAGCTGGCCGAGCAGGTCAAGGCGGGGCTGGCCAAGGTCGAGAGCCTGACCGGCAAGACCTTCGGCGACGTGACCAACCCGCTGCTGGTCTCCGTGCGCTCGGGCGCACGGGCCTCGATGCCGGGCATGATGGATACGGTGTTGAACCTGGGCCTGAACGACGAGACCGTCGAGGGCCTGGCCAAGCTCTCGGGCGACCGCCGCTTCGCCTATGACAGCTATCGCCGCTTCATCCAGATGTACTCGAACGTCGTGCTCGACCTGGAGCACCACATGTTCGAGGAGATCCTGGACGACCACAAGGACCGCCTGGACGTGCATGTCGATACCGGCCTGACCGCCGAGGACTGGGCCGAGGTGATCAAGGACTACAAGGCCGCCGTGCGCGACGCCCTGGGCAAGCCCTTCCCGCAGGACGCCCAGGAGCAGCTGTGGGGCGCGATCGGCGCGGTATTCGCCAGCTGGATGAACGACCGGGCCAAGTTCTATCGCCGCATGCACGACATCCCCGAGGCCTGGGGCACCGCTGTCAACATCCAGTCGATGGTGTTCGGCAACATGGGCGAGACCTCGGCGACGGGCGTGGCCTTCACCCGCAATCCCTCGAACGGCGACGGGCGTCTGTACGGCGAGTTCCTGATCAACGCCCAGGGCGAGGACGTGGTGGCCGGCATCCGCACGCCCCAGTCCCTGACCAAGGCCGCCCGCGAGGAAATGGGCGACACGGCTCCCTCGATGGAAGAGGCGATGCCGGAAGTGTTCGGCCAGTTCAAGACCGTGGTGGAGACGCTGGAGCGCCACTACCGCGACATGCAGGACATCGAGTTCACGGTGGAGCAGGGCAAGCTCTACATGCTGCAGACCCGCAGCGGTAAGCGCACGGCCAAGGCCGCCCTGAAGATCGCCGTCGACATGGCCGCCGAGGGCGTGATCACTCGCGAGGAGGCCATCGGCCGCGTCGAGCCGGCTTCGCTGGACCAGTTGCTGCACCCGACCATCGACCCGTCGGCCCATCGCGAACTGATCGCCAAGGGCCTGCCGGCCTCGCCCGGCGCGGCCACCGGCAAGATCGTGTTCGACAGCGACGCGGCCGAAAAGGCCGCCGCCGGCGGCGAGGCCGTGATCCTGGTGCGCGAGGAGACTTCGCCGGAGGACATCCACGGCATGCACGCCGCGCGCGGCATCATCACCGCTCGGGGCGGCATGACCAGCCACGCCGCTGTCGTGGCCCGCGGCATGGGCCGGGCCTGTGTCAGCGGCGCCGGCGACGTGGCGATCTTCCCCAAGGAAGGCCTGTTCCGGGTGCGCGGCCGCGACTTCAAGGCGGGCGAGACTATCACCATCGACGGCTCGACCGGCGAGATCCTCAATGGCGCGCCGAAGATGATCGAGCCCGAGCTGACCGGTGACTTCGCCACCCTGATGGGCTGGGCCGACGAAGCGCGCCGCCTGAAGGTCCGCGCCAACGCCGAGACTCCGCTGGACGCCAAGACCGCCCGCCAGTTCGGCGCGGAAGGCATCGGCCTGTGCCGTACCGAGCACATGTTCTTCGACGACACCCGGATCGCCGCCGTGCGCGAGATGATCCTGGCCGACGACGAGGCCGGCCGTCGCGCCGCCCTGGCCAAGATCGCGCCCTTCCAGAAGGCCGACTTCGTCGAGCTGTTCACGATCATGGAAGGCCTACCGGTCACCATCCGCCTGTTGGACCCGCCCCTGCACGAGTTCCTGCCGCACACGGAAGAAGACGTGAAGGCGGTGGCGCAGGCCACGGGGCTGGACGCCGCCAAGCTGCTGCGCCGGGCCAAGGAACTGCACGAGACCAACCCGATGCTGGGCCACCGCGGCTGCCGTCTGGGCGTCTCGTATCCGGAAATCTACGAGATGCAGGTCCGGGCCATCATCGAGGCCGCCTGCGACATCGCCAAGTCGGGCAAGGCCGCGCCGGTGCCGGAGATCATGCACCCGCTGGTCACCAAGGGCGAGGAGATGAAGTACCTGCGTGACCTGACCGACCGCACGGCCAAGGCGGTGCTGGAAGAGCAAGGCGTCGATCTTCAGTACACGGTCGGCACGATGGTCGAGCTGCCGCGCGCCGCCCTGCGGGCCGGTGACCTGGCGGCCAACGCGGAGTTCTTCAGTTTCGGCACCAACGACCTGACCCAGACGACGTTCGGCATCAGCCGCGACGACGCCGGAAAGTTCCTGGGCGCCTATATCGAGAAGGGTATCTTCGAGAAGGACCCGTTCGTCAGCCTCGACCAGGACGGCGTCGGCGACCTGATCCGCATCGCCGCCGAACGCGGCCGCGCGGCCCGCCCAGGCGTCAAGCTGGGCATCTGCGGCGAGCACGGTGGAGACCCCGCCTCGATCGACTTCTGCGAGAAGGTCGGCCTGGACTACGTGTCCTGCTCGCCCTACCGCGTGCCGATCGCCCGCCTGGCCGCCGCCCAAGCGGCCCTGGCCAATAAGGGCTGATCGTTCGAAGGGGGCTCGTTCGCGAGTCCCCTTTTGCTTTCGCTCGTCCAGTGGACGCCGAGACCCAAGCGGCCTTGGCCGATCGACCACTCCGCGTTACCAAGCTTGGTGTGCGTCCTGACTTTCGCCGGGATGAGCGGAGGAAAGAGATGCGGACAACGATCCTGACGGCGCTGATCGCCGGGTTGCCCGTGACCGTGTTCGCCCAGGCATCCCCCGCGCTGGACCTGTCGCTGTCGGTCGGCCTGGCCCAGGCCGCCCTCGACGCCTGCGCGGCCAAGGGCGCGCCGGTCAGTGTCGCGGTGGTCGACGACAAGGGCAATCCGCTGGTCGTGCTGCGCTCGCCCTCCAGCCCGAAGCCGCCGGTCGCCGCGCCGCGCAAGGCCGCGGCCGCCGTGCAGTTCGACGCGCCCGGCAGCGTGATGGAGCCGCGCGAGAAAACGGACCCGGCCTTCGCCGCCCTGATCAAGGCCGAGCCCGAGCGGCTGAATCCGCATGCCGGGTCCCTGCCGTTGCACATGGGCGGCCGGCTGGTCGGCGGCCTGGCCGTCGCCGACACCACCCACGAGACCGCCGACGCCTGCGCCCGCGAGGCCCTGACCAGGTTCGCCGGCAAGGTGAACTGAGCCTTGGGTTTGCTGAAGGATATGTGGCGCGTCGGCCTGGTCCGCGCGCCGATAGCGGACCTGCTGGCGCCCGGAGCCCTGGCGCGGCATGAGGTGACCTGGATCCCCGATCCCGGCCAGTTGCGCTTCCTGGCCGACCCGATGGGCGTCTGGCGGGGCGACCGGCTCTACGTCTTCGCCGAAATCTACGACTATCGCGACCGGGTCGGGGCTATCGAGGTGCTGACCTTCGACCAGGACCTGAATCTGCTGAGCCGCGAACCGGCCCTGAGTGAGCCTTGGCATCTGTCGTACCCGTTCATCATCGAGGCGGACGGCGAGACCTACATGCTGCCCGAGGCGCACAAGTCCGGGCGGCTGACCCTGTACCGCGCCGAGGAGTTCCCGACAAAGTGGGCGCCCGTCACGACGATCGAGCTGGACCAGGTGGCCATCGACGCCACCCCCGTATTCCATGACGGGCGGTGGTGGCTGTTCTACACCCCGGCGACGACCAAGGCCGAGAAGGTCAGCGCCCTGCACGTGGCCTGGGCCGACAGGCTCACCGGTCCCTGGACGCCGCATCCCGCCAATCCGGTGCGTTTCGATCGCTCCAGCTCAAGGCCGGGCGGGACGCCGATCATCGTCGACGGAGCGATCGTGTTGCCGATGCAGGACTGCCGGCGGACCTATGGCGGCGCGATCCGGATGCTGCGGGTGACGACCCTGACGCCGGACCGGTTCGAGGCCGAAGCCGACGAGCCGATCACCGCGCTTTCCAGCTTCCGGCCCCTGACCGCAGGACTTCACACCCTGTCGGCCGCCGGACCTGTCACGCTGATCGACGCCAAGCGCTTCGAAATCTCGCCGCTGTCGCTGGCGCTCGACGTCCGGCGGGAATGGACCAAGCGCGTCCGGGGACAAACCGCTTGATCGTCGCCGAGCCTGCGCGCTTGGCGACCACGGCGTCGAACACGTCCAGATAGGCCTCGGCGATCGGGCCCAGCCGATAGGCGTCCACGGCTCGGGCCAGAACCCGGGGATCGGGGGCGGGCGCTTGCAGCATGGCGCGCAGACTATCGGCCAAAGCGAAGGCGTCGCCGATCGGCGCCACCCGACCGTTCACGCCGTCGCTCAACAGCTCCCGGGCCGCGGGCGTGCAGTCGGTGCTGACCACGGGGCGGCCCGCGCCCAGGGCCTCGACGATCACCGCCGCATAGCCTTCGTACCAGGACGTCAGCAGGAAGGCGCGAGCCCGCTCCAACCAGGGCCGGATATCGGAGACATAGCCGGGCATCTGCACGCGTTCGGCCACGTCCAGTTCGATCGCGAGGGCTTCCAATTCGGCGCGGCGCTCGCCTTCGCCGAGGATGACGAGTTCGGCGTCGCAATCGTCCAGCAGAGCGAAGGCGCGCAGGGCGACGTCGAAGCCCTTCTCCCTGACCAGCCGTCCAGCCGCCAGGATCAGCTTGCCGCCCGCCGGCGGGACGAAGGCGTGATCGTCGTCGTCCAGGGCGGGCAGGCGTATGCACTGGGTGATCCGGCGACCCAAGGCGCGGTTGGCGTCGTCGGTCATGCTGTCCGATAGCGAGACGGCCCGATCGATGCGGCGCAGCTGATAGCGGGTCTTCAGATTGTAGGGGATCTGGGCCAGGGCGTTGCGGCCGTGGCGGTAGAGCGGCGTCCCGATCTGGGTGACGACGCCCGGGCGCTGATCGTCGGATAGAGCGTCGATCGCCGGCAGGATCGGCCAGTGGTAGTTGCCCGGCACGAACAGGATGTCGGGCCGGCGCTGGGCGACGAAGGCCGCAGCAGCCTTGCCTAGCGCCTTGCGCGAGCCCTTGCCGCGCGGGATCGGCGGATCGGCCTCGACCACCTCGACCTCGGCGTGGATCAGCTCGGCCAAGGGGCCCTGGCGCGACCCGCAGAACAGCGTCACCCGTCGCCCCAGGGCCGCCCAGCGGTTGGCCAGCCGCACGGCGATCCGTTCCGAACCGCCCAACGGCAGGTCATGCAGCACGATCGCGATCGTGCGCGCGTTGTCGCCCATTCTTGCAGGTCCCCCGACCTTGATGTCGTGGCCGGCTGGGTGCGAGCGACCCGCGGACTTCCAACCTCCACAGAGGGGTAGACGTCGCGGTTCGAAGGGGACCGGAAAGAATTGTTGCGGGATCGCAGAGGTTCGGAACCCGACGGTTCGCGACGCAGGCGGGAAGGCTTAGGCCGCCGGGGGCGCTCTCTCGCTCCACAGGTCCAGATCGTCCTCTCGCCCGATCAGGGCCAGGCCCGAGGCGATGGACTCGAACTCGCCGCCGGTCTCGATCTTGGCCGCCCCGAACCGGCGCAGGAAGATCTCGCGGACGGCCGGGACGAACGAGCTGCCGCCGGTCAGGAACACGCGGTCCACGCCTTCTGGACCCAGGCCCGAACGCTCCAGCGCCTGATCCACCGCAGTCTCGATGGCCTTCAGTTCCGGAGCGATCCAGCCCTCGAAATCCGTGCGTTTGACATCTTTCGCGATCAGCACCGAGCCGGCCTCGAAGCGGAACGTCGCCTCGTCCTGGCTGGAGAGGGCTTCCTTCAGCGCCGAGACCGAGCGGTAGAGGGCGTAGCCGTGGTTGTCGTCCAGCACCTCGATCAGGCGGGCGATCTTCTCCGGCTCGACGGCCGTGCGTTCCAGCGCGCGGATGTCGCGCATGTCCTTGGAGGCGCGCAACAGGGCCAACTGATCCCAGCGGGCGAAGGCGGTGTAGTAGCGTTGGGGGATCGGCAGACGGTTGTCGAAAGCCTTGTACAGGCTGCCCTTGCCAAGCTCCGGCGAGACCAGTTGGTCGATGATCCGGTAGTCGAAGGCGTCGCCGGCCACGCCCACACCGGAGCGGGCCAAGGCGGTGGAGCGCAGCTTCCCATTTTCGCGCTCGAACCGCACGATCGAGAAGTCGCTGGTGCCGCCGCCGAAGTCGGCGACCAGCACGGTGGCGTCATGCTTCAGCTGGCGGGCGAAGAAGAACGCCGCCCCGACGGGTTCATAGGCGTAGCGGATATCGGTGAAGCCCAGGCGCTTGAAACCGGCCTCGTAGCGGGCCAGGGCCAGGGCTTCGTCAGGATTGCCGCCGGCGAAGGTCACGGGCCGGCCGACGATCACGCGTGGGGGCAGGGTGGCCATGGCTTCGCCGCCGTGGAACCGCAGCTTCTTCAGGAAGTCCGACAGCAGGTCCTCGAACAGGTAGCGCTTGTTGAGGATCTTGGTCTCGGTGAAGGCGGCGCTGGCGGCGAAGGTCTTGAACGACTGGATGAAGCGGGTCTCCAGCGGGTCCTCGACATAGGCCTCGATCGCCCAGGGACCGGCCTCGGTCACCAGCTCGTTCGGGCGTCCGTCAGCGCCCATGACGGCGTGGAAGCTCAACGCCGAACGGAAGGCGAAGATGTCGCCGCTGGTCGTCGGGAACCTCACCAGCGTGGCGGGGGCGTCGCCATGGGTCATCGAGACCACGGTGTTGGTCGTGCCGAAATCGATACCGATCGTCGCTTGGGAGGACGTCATGGAGGAGGCCTGGACGGGAGCAGGGCAGGGTTCCTAACCCTCCATACGCTGGCGTCAAGCGTGGTGCGGCGAATGAGCTTGGCGACCGGAGCTCCATGGCCAAGTCTGAGGCATGTTTCGCAGACGATTCCTCGCGGCCGCCGCCGCCGCCCTGGTCCCCGCCGCCCTTCCCAAGTCGGCGAGCGCCGTCGTTCCGGACGGGACCTTTAGGGTCGACAGCAAGATTCTAGGCGACCAACGCCGGATCAACGTCGCCCTGCCGCCGGGCTATGCCGGTTCGAGGCGCCGCTACCCGGTGCTCTATCTCCTCGACGGCGGCACGGTTCAGGAGGACTTCCCCAAGATCAGCGACTTCGTCGCCGAGGCCGTCGCAGCCGGGCGGGCGGCGCCGATGATCGTCGTCGGCATCGAGGGCGTCGACCGCAAGCACGACCTGACCCACCCGGCGACCTTTCCCGACGATCGCAAGCTGCTACCCCAGTCCGGCGGCTCCGCGGCGTATCGCCGCTTTCTGGTCGACGAACTGCAGCCCTGGGTGAACGCGCGCTATCGGACCAACGGCCAGAGGGGTCTGATCGGCGAGTCCCTGGCCGGGCTGTTCACGGTCGAGACCTTCCTGCGCGAACCCCAGGCCTTCGACGCCTATCTGGCCGCCAGTCCCAGCCTGTGGTGGGACGACCAGAGCCTGTCGCGCGAGTCCGCCGCTCTGTTGGCCAAGGGGAAGTTCGCGGGTCGCCGGCTCTACCTGTCGATCGGCGACGAAGGCACGACGATGCAGGCGGGCGTCGACCGCGTGGTTGCGGCGCTGAAAGCCGCGGCGCCGAAGGGGTTGCTCTGGCGCTACGACCCCATGCCGGGCGAGCATCACAACACGATCTACGACCCGTCGGCGAAGGCGGGCCTGCCTTGGCTGTTTCCGCCGCGTTAACCCGTCTTTCACGTGGTCCGGCAAAGAGTTTCGGAAAGATGACTGGGCCGCGCGTGTTTCGTATCAGGCCCGACGGGGGAAGCCATGGGTCTCGACGACCTCAAGATCTCGACCAAGGTGCTGCTGCCTGCCGCCATCCTGGCCGTCGCCGTTCTCGGCTGCACGGGCATGGGGGTGTGGCAGCAAAAGAGCCTGCAGGACGCCACGCGCGTCTTGGTCGAGCATCGCTCGCCGGCCGAGGTGCAGTCGGCCCGCTTCAGCCGTCGCCTGAGCATGATGGGCCACGCCGCCCACCGAGCGGTCACCTATGACGGCGCCTCGGAAGCGGCCCAGTCGGCCTCCAAGGAACTCGATAAGGTCTATGCCGAGGGCAAGGACAGCCTGGACAAGATGGTCAAGGCCGATCCGACCATCGCCCCGGTCGCCGACGGCTTCCGCCAACGCATCGACGCCCTCTACGCCGACGGGCGCGCCGCCGCCGATCTCGGCTTGGCCAATGATGACACCGGTGCCATCGCGCGCCTCGCGGCGCTGGATCCGGCCATTGAAAGCCTGTCCAAGGACGCCAAGGCCTGGGGCGACGGCTACCACGTCGAAACCGACGCTCTGGTAGCGACCGCCAACAAGAAGGCCAACGAGGGTGCGCTGACCACGATGATCCTGGGCCTCGTGGCCGCCTTGGGCGGCATGGGCCTGGCCCTGTGGATCGGCTCGCGCAAGATCTCGCGGCCCTTGGCCTCGCTGTCGCGGACCATGACCACCCTGGCCCAGGGCGAAGTGGACGTCGACGTTGTCGGCGCCCAGCGCAAGGACGAGGTCGGGGCGATGGCCCGTTCGGTCCAGGTGTTCAAGGACAACGCCGTGGCCCTGCGCGCCTCGGAAGCCGAGCAGCAGCGGATCAGCGCGGCCAGCGAGGCCGAACGTCGTCGCAATGAAGCAACCAGCCAGGGCGCGGCCCAGGACCAGGCCTTCGTCATGGAGCGGATCGCCGCCGGCCTGGCGCGTTTGTCGCGCGGCGACCTCACCGTCCGCGTCGTCGACGAGTTCCCCGAGGGCTATGGGCAGCTGCGCACCGACTTCAACGGCGCCATGGAGCACCTGGACCAGGCCATGGGCCAGATCCTGACGGCGGTCGGCGGCATCGGCCGCAGCTCCGACGAGATCACGGCCGCCGCCGACAACACCGCCCGCCGCAGCGAGCAGCAGGCCGCCAGTCTGGAGGAGACCGCCGCCGCCTTGGACGAGATCACCGCCACGGTGCGCCGCGCCTCGCAGGGCGCCAACGACGCCGCCCGCGTGGTCGGCTCGACCCGTGAGGACGCCGAGCGTTCGGGCGAGGTGGTGCGCGACGCGGTCGCGGCCATGAATGGCATCGAGCAGTCCTCGCAGCAGATCGGCCAGATCATCGGGGTGATCGACGAGATCGCCTTCCAGACCAATCTCCTGGCCCTGAACGCCGGCGTGGAAGCCGCTCGCGCCGGTGACGCCGGCCGCGGCTTCGCGGTGGTCGCCCAGGAAGTTCGGGCGCTCGCCCAGCGCTCGGCCGAAGCCGCCAAGGAGATCAAGACCCTGATCTCGACCTCGGCCGGCCAGGTCGGCCAGGGCGTCAAGCTGGTCGGCCAGACCGGCGAGGCCCTGGAAGGCATCGTGTTCAAGGTGGGTGAAATCGACGCCCTGGTGAAGGAACTGGCCGCCTCGGCCGGCGAGCAGGCCACCAGCCTGCACGAGGTCAACAGCGCCGTGAACCAGATGGACCAGGGCGTGCAGCAGAACGCCGCCATGATCGAGCAGGCCACGGCCGTCAGCCACGCTCTGAAGACCGAGATCGGCGGCCTGGTGCAGATGATGAGCCGGTTCCAGGTCAGCGGCGGCCATGCCGCCTCCGCCGCCGCCCCGATGCGCCGCGCGGGCTAGGGACGCTCCAGGGCGTGTTTGATCCGGGCGATGAGAACCATCGTTTCGGAAACCCGGTACTGGATGACGTATCCCGAGTTCCCGAAGGCGACGGGAATCTGACGCAGGTTAGGCGCCGGTCCAGCATGACCCCGTTCCGCATGTTCCGCCGGCGACAGCACGGCGGTGGCGATCGCGTCGACGGCTCGCCGCGCCGCGTACGGGTTCTTGGTGATCAGGAAGGTTTCGAGGCGCGAGAGGTCATGCTTGGCCCGTGCGGCCAGCCGCACCTCGCGTCTCATTTGCGCGCGGCGAGACCAGCTTCGACGTTCGCGCGGAATGCAGCGATGGCGTCTTCGGCTGCGCAAGAGACGCCCGTGCGGTCGTGGTCTTCCAGCGCGGTCAGCGCTTCCGACCAATCGTCGTCCAGGGCCTGGTCGAGCGCCTGCAGAGCATAGGCTTCCAAGGACACGCCCGCGGCGTCCGCCGCGGCTCTGAGGCGGGCGGTGCGTTCGGGGTCGAGGCGGATGTCTGCGCCGTCGGCCATGGCGGCAGGATCACTCGATGGTTCCACGCCGTCAACGCCGCCGCATTGACTTCCCGGCCCGCCTCCTGTCGATACGCCGCTCAAGAGAGAGGGGCGATCGCCTTGGAAGACTTCGACGTCGTGGTGCTGGGCGCCGGCGCGGCCGGGATGATGTGCGCCATCGAGGCGGGCAAGCGCGGCCGCAAGGTGCTGGTCGTCGACCACGCCAAGGCGCCGGGCGAGAAGATCCGCATCAGCGGCGGCGGGCGCTGCAACTTCACCAACGTCAACGCCGCCCCGGCCAACTTCCTGTCGGCCAATCCGAAGTTCTGCGTCTCGGCCCTGCGCCGCTATCGGCCGAGCGACTTCATCGCCCTGGTCCAGAAGTACGGAGTCGCCTTCCATGAAAAAACTCTGGGCCAGCTGTTCTGCGACGGCTCGGCCAAGCAGATCATCGAGATGCTGCTGACCGAGATGGATAAGGCCGGCGTCACGCTGCGCCTGGAGACGGAGGTCAAGGGCGTCGCCAAAGACGGCGAAGGCTGGCGTGTCAGCTTCTCGAACGGCCCGGTCAGCTGCCGCTCCGTCGTGGTCGCCACGGGCGGCAAGTCGATCCCGAAGATGGGCGCGACGGGCCTGGGCTACGAGATCGCCCAGCAGTTCGGCCTGAACATCGTCGAGACCCGGCCGGCTCTTGTGCCTCTCACTTTCGAGGTGAAGACCTTGGAACGCCTGGCCCCGCTGTCGGGCGTGGCCCTGGACGCTGTGGTCGCCAGCGGCAAGACCCGGTTCGCCGAGGCCATGCTGTTCACTCATCGCGGCCTTTCGGGTCCCTCGATCCTGCAGATCTCGTCCTACTGGCGCGAGGGCGGCGAGATCAGCGTCGACATGGCGCCGGGGACCGATGTGTTCGCGGTGCTGAAGACCGCCCGCACGGCCACGCCGAAGCGGGCCCTGGCGACAGTGCTGGGCGAGATCCTGCCCAAGCGCCTGGCCCAGCTGATCGCCGAGGACGCCGACGCGGCGGCGCTAAACATGGCGGACCTCTCCGACGTCCGGCTGCGCGCCGTGGCCGCCACGGTCAACGCCTGGACGTTCAAGCCGGTGGGGTCGGAAGGCTATCGCACGGCGGAAGTGACGCTGGGCGGGGTCGACACCGACGGGCTGGACTCGCGGTCCATGGAGGCCAAGGCGGTCCCGGGGCTCTACTTCATCGGAGAAGTGGTGGACGTCACCGGCTGGCTGGGCGGCTACAATTTCCAATGGGCCTGGGCCTCCGGCTGGTGCGCGGGGCAGGCCGTCTAGGCGCGGCTTCGCGCTCTCACGCGGAAACCCGCTGAGCTCGGTGGGAAGGGTGCGAAGCGCCCGGGCCTCGCCCGGAGAAGCTTTGATGTTTGTACCGTTTCGACGAAGTCTGAGCGCTTCGCGTGGAACCGTTATCCGGTGAGCCTCCGAGACGCGGGGTTTTAACCCGCTCCCGACTTAGGCCCCCGACGGGCGGAGAGTTGGCGCTCTCCGGACCGCCCGGGCGATTTCAGCCCGGGCCTGCCGGCTGGTCTGTCTGCCCTGAGCGCCGGAGCTTCGTCCCATGTTTCAGGGAACCTGCTCCAACTCCAACCCAGGACGTCTCCGGAGAGACGCGACGGAAAAGCCTTCCCGCTCGACCACCCCCGAAGGCCGCATCGGTCGCCGTACGTGCGCCCTCCCCATGCCTTCAGGTGACATCAGGATACGGCAGGCCGGAAGGGTGAGGATAAGTTTGGTCGAGAAAATTTAAAGCGTTGATTTCACAAAGGTTCGCTTCCGCTTATCCTCGAATAGACGCGGCCGGGGACATGCCCTTGCGGCGTGTCCCCTATTGCTTGGCTCAGTGCGAGACTTAGGGACACGCCGCAAGGGCGTGTCCCCGGCCCTTCCTGGTCCGCCCCTTGCTCCCACGTGGGAAAGGAGCCAGCGCATGTCCCAAACCGCCACGATGTCCCAGAACGGCCTGTCGCGCGGCGGGGCCCTGGATCTCCTGCGGTTCGTCGCGGCGTTGTTCATCGTGCTCTATCACGTGGCCGAGCGGGCCCCGGTGTCGCTGTTCGCCATCCACCCAGCGTTCGGACGCGGCTATCTGGCCACCGACTTCTTCCTGATGCTGTCAGGCTACGTGTTGGCCAAGACCTACGGTCCGCGCGTGATCGGCTCCAAAGATGGGCAAGGGGGCGTCTCCACCGGCGAGTTCCTCAAGCGCCGACTTCTACGCATCTGGCCCGCTCACTTGATCATGCTGGTGCTGTTCGTGGCCTTCGTCCTGGCCACCGGCGCCATCGGCCTGGCCCCGCAGAACCCGCAGTGGTTCCAATGGGACCAGCTGCTGCCGCAGGTCTTCCTGACACAGGCCTGGTTCGTGCCCGGCCCGTCGGGCTGGAACATGCCGACCTGGACCCTGTCGGCCCTGATCGTCTGTTACACCGGCTTCCCGGCCGCTTGGCGGGCGACCAGCAAGATCCGCTCGCCCTGGACCACCCTGGCGCTCGGCGTCTTGTTCTTCCTGATCGTCGACCACGCCGCCAAGGCCGTGACCGGCATCCCCGCTCACCAGCTGCCTCTGCGGTTCGGCCTGGTGCGGGGGATTCCGCTGTTCGTGCTGGGCATGCTGATCGCCAGGATGCCGACGACGGTCACTTCGCGTCTGGCGGACACGGTGGCGATCGCCGCCGGCGTCGGCGTGGTGGCCCTGCAGCTGGTCGGCCGCTTCGACCACGCCAGCCTGGCCCTGCTGGGCCTGCTGATCTGGGCCTCCGGCGCCTCGGGCGCGAAGGGCTGGGCCTGGGCGTCCCTGGCTGGTCGTTTGTCGTTCGCGCTGTTCCTGACCAACCAGCTGGTCGCCGTCGTGTGGTTCGGCCTGCTGCGCATCGTCGAGACCAAGCTGGGCGTCGAGGGCGCCGCGCTGTGGGCCGCCTGGGCCATGGCTCTACCCGCCTGCATCGTCGCCGCCTGGCTGTTCGAGCGCTTCGTCGACGCGCCGCTGCAGGTGTGGATCAAGGGCTGGTCGCGGCGCGAACCTAAGGCCAAGGCCGAACCGGTCTTGGCCTAGTCACGCCTAAGTTGGAACTTACCCGATCAGCGCCTTCGCCGCCGCGCGCGCCGCCTCGGTGACCTCGGCCCCCGACAGCATCCGCGCGATCTCTTCCTGGCGCTGGGCCGGCGACAGCGGCTCCACCCGAGTGCGGGTCGAGGTGTCGTCGCCGGACTTGGAAATCCGCCAGTGGGCGTCGGCTCGGGCGGCGACCTGGGCCGAGTGGGTGACCACCAGCACTTGCGCATTGGCGGCCAGGCGCTTGAGCCGCAGGCCCACCGCGTCGGCCACGGCGCCACCGACGCCCTGGTCCACTTCGTCGAAGATCATCAGGGGCTGAGCCCCCTCCCCGCGCCCGGCCAGCGCGGCCTTCAGGGCCAGGGCGAAACGGGCCAGTTCGCCGCCCGAAGCGATGGCCTCCATCGGGCCGAACGGCGCGCCGGGGTTGGTCGAGATCTCGAAGGCCACGCGATCGACGCCGGTGGGGCCGGCGCGGTCTTCGCCCAGCGGCTCGACGGCGACGCGGAACTTGGCCTTCTCCAGCTTCAGCGGCGTCAGTTCGGCCTCAACCGCGGCGGCCAGGCGGTCGCCGGCGGCGCGGCGTTCGGCCGACAGGGCCTGGGCCGCGTAGAGATAGGCGTCGCGGGCGTCGGCGGCCTCGCGTTCGGCCTCCAGCAGGGCCTCGCCCGAGGTCTCGATCGCCTGCAGCTTGGCGGCGAACTCGGCGCGCTTGTCGGGCAGCAGCTCGACGGCGACGTTCAGCTTGCGGGCCATGCCGCGCAGGGCGAACAGCCGCTCCTCGGCCTTCTCCAGCCGGTCGGGTTCGAATTCGAAGCTCTCGGCCGCGGCGTCGATGGCGGCGGCGGCCTCCTGGGCCTCGACCAGGGCGCGGTCGACCGCTTCGCAGGCGGCGGCCAGGCGGCTGACGGCCGGACCGTCGGCGGGGGCGCCGGCCTGGATGGCGCGGTCGCGGGCCCTTTCCAGGGCGCGGAAGGCGCTCGCCAGCTTGCCCGACAGGGCGTCGCCGCCCAAAGCGTCCGAGGCGGCGGCGATGTCGGCCAGGGCCTTCTCGGCCGAGCCCAGCAGGGCCCGCTCCTCGGCCAGGGCGGTCTCCTCGCCCTCGCGCGGGTCCAGCCGGTCCAGCTCGGACAGGCGCAGGGTCAGTTCCTCGGTCTCCACGGCGGCGCGGTCGGCCAGGTCGCGCAGGGCGGCGGCCTTCTCGCGCGCGGCGCGCCAGGTGCTCCAGGCCTGGGCCACGGCGCCGACGCTGACCTGGCCGAAAGCGTCCAGCAGGTTGCGGTGGGTACGCGGGTCTAAAAGGCCAACGGTCTCATGCTGGCCATGGACCTCCAGCAGCAGGGCGCCCAGGTCCTTGAGGACGCCGACGCTGGTGGCCTGATCGTTGACGAAGGCGCGGCTGCGGCCGTCGGGCGACAGTTGGCGGCGCAGGACCAGGTCCTCGTCGCGGGCGTAGTCCAGGCCCTTGTCGTCCAGATAGGCGAAGGCGGCGTGGTCGGCCGGCAGGGCGAAGATCGCCGTGGCGCTGGCGTGGCCGGCGGCCCCTCGACGGACGAGACCTGCGTCGGCCCGCGCGCCGGTGGCCAGGCCCAGGGCGTCCAGGATGATCGACTTGCCGGCCCCGGTTTCGCCGGTGAGCGCGGTCAGGCCCGGACCGATGGCCAGGTCCAGGCTCTCGATGAGCACGACGTCGCGGATGGAGAGACCGATCAGCATGGCCGCCAGGATCGCCGGGAATCACGGTTTTTCATAGAGGGCTTGTTCTCGGGACGTTCTCACGGCGCTCGAACGCACTTCCAGAACGAAAACGGGCCGATCCTGGAGGACCGGCCCGCTTGAACTCTACATTCCCAGGACGCCCATGATCCCGCCCTTCTTGGGCTTGGCGGGCGCCGCGGGCTTGGTCGCCGGAGCCGCCGGGGTCGCGCCGGCGGCCGGCGGGGTCGTGGCCGGCGCGGCTGCGGCTGGCGGCTGGAGGGTGGCGTCCTTGTCGTGGATCAGCCGGTCCAGCATGTTCTTCTTATTGCCCGCCTTCAGCGGCTCGACGGCCGGCTTGAGATTGTTGGCGGTCAAGAGCTTGTAGGCCTCGGCGTACCAGGGGTCGCCCGGGAAGTTGTAGCCCAGCACCGCGCCGTTGCGCTTGGCCTCGTCCAGCAGGCCCAGGGTCAGATAGCTCTCGACAAGGCGGTAGAGGGCTTCGGGCGTGTGCGAGGTGGTCTGGTGGCGGTCGACCACCGTGCGGAAGCGGCCGATGGCCGCCAGGGTCTGGCCGTTCTTCAGATAGTAGCGGCCGATCGTCATTTCCTTGCCGGCCAGCTGGTCGCTGACCATGTCGATCTTCAGACGCGCGTCCTGGGCGTATTCAGAGTTGGGATAGCGCTGGACCACGTCGCGCAGGGCCGCCATGGCCTGCTCGGTGGCGGCCTGGTCGCGGTTCACGTCGACGATCTGCTCGAAATAGCAGACGGCCTTCAGATAGTAGGCGTACGAGGCCGACGGGTTGCCCGGGTACAGGCCGATGAAGCGGTCGGCGTCCGAGATCGCCTCGCTGTACTGATTGCCCATGTAGTGGGCGTAGCCGGTCATCAGGATCGAGCGGCGCGACCATTCCGAATACGGGTGCTGGCGCTCGACCTCGCGGAAGTAGTCGACGGCTTCGTTCCAATTGCCGCGGTCCAGACGGTTGGCGCCGGTCGAATAGAGCAGCTCCACCGGGCGCTCTTCATAGGCCAGGGTCGGCTTCTTGCGCTTGCCGGCGCAGGCGGAGACCGACAGGGCGACCAGCACGGCGGTCGCGACCATGACGGCCTTGCGTCCCGAGAAATTACGAAGCACCGACTTTTCACCCTCGAAGCAAACGTGCGCCCCTGCGCCGTGCAAGGCTTCTACACCACGCCGATGCGGGCGCAAATGGAAGCCGAGCCGTCACCAGGGTACGCCTCAAGACGCATCCCCCCGGGAATCCGTCCAAACGCTACAGACATCGGCTTTTTGACCAAATCAGGTCGAAGACCGAGCCTGTAAGTATCAGTTTGTCAGACGGCTTGCGCCAGTTCCACCGAATGGGCCCGCATCCGCCACGCGGCGGGATTGGCCATCAGGGCCCGGACGATGGCGTTGTTCAGGCCGTGGCCGGCCAGGACGCCTTCGAAACGGCCGATGATCGGCGCGCCCAGCACATAGAGGTCGCCCACCGCGTCCAGCGCCTTGTGGCGCACGAACTCGTCGGGACGACGCAGGCCTTCGGGGTTGAGCACGCGATCGCCGTCGATGACCACGGCGTTCTCCATCGAGCCGCCCCGGGCCAGGCCGATGGCGCGCAGGGCCTCGACGTCGCGGACGAAGCCGAAGGTGCGGCAGTCAGCCAGTTCGGCGCGGAACGATTCTTCGTCGACGGCCAGGTCGATGCTCTGGCGGCCGATGGCCTTGCTGGCGAAGGCGATCTCGAAGGCCACCTCGAAGTGGTCGCTGGGCGACAGGCTGGCGGTCTTGTCGCCGTCCTCGACCGTGACGGTCTCGAGGATCTCGATGTAGCGGCGCGCGGCTTCCTGCTTGCGCCGGCCGGCGCGGTCGAGGATCTGCACGAAGGGCTCGGACGAGCCGTCCATGATCGGCACTTCCGGACCGTCCAGCTCGACGACGCAGTTGTCGATGGCCAGGGCGGCCAGGGCGGCCATCAGGTGCTCGATGGTCGAGACGCGCACGTCGGCGGCGTTGTTGATGACGGTGCCTAACTGGGTCTGGCACACGGCGTCGGGCGTGACCGGCACGCGGTTGTCGCGGTCGTGGACGTCGGTGCGCACGAAGACGACGCCGGAGTCGATCGCGGCCGGGCGCACGGCGACGCGCACGTGCGAGCCGGTGTGGAGACCCACTCCCGCGAAGATCACCGGTCCGGCGACCGTGTGCTGAAAATAAGCCGAAGCCGACACTTGAAACCCTTAACTACCAGCTGGGCGGTTCATCGACCGCCTTCTCGCCCCGCCTACCCTCTAGGAGCTTTGCTGCGTCGCGGCAAAGCAAGTCCTGTTTCCGATTGTTACCTCCGTAGTCAATTGTTTTTAATGGCTTTTTTGGACGATCGACGGTCACTTTTCTGTCGCATTGCAAAGCTTGTGAGGACTTAAGTCCTTTGGGGGACGATCTTGCGTCCTTTCCCTGGCCTAGCCGGCACGTCCTCGCTAGGGTTCGGCCGCATTCCGGCGCCAACGCCTCCTGGATACCGCTTCGATGACCAAGACCTTGCGCATTGCCGCATCCGCTCTCGCCCTCTCGCTCGCCGCCTTCGCCACGGCGCCGGCCGCGCTCGCCGCCGACGCCGGTCGCGGCTTCACCGCCAAGGACATGGTGCAGCTGGAGCGGATCAGCGATCCGCGCGTCTCGCCCGACGGCCGCTTCGTGGTCTACAGCGTGCGGACGATGGACTACGCCGCCAACAAGGCGTCGATGTCGCTCTGGGTCGCGGACCTGAAGGCCAAGATGCTCCCGCGCCGGCTGGCGGTCTCGGACGGCGGCGCCAGCAGCGCCCGCTGGTCGCCGGACGGCAAGGCCCTCTACTTCATCTCGGGACGGACGGGCGGCCTGGACCAGGTCTACCGGACCGACGCGACCGGCGAAGCCGCCGTTCAGGTGACCAAGGCGCCTTTCGACGTCGGCGCCTTCAAGGTCGCGCCCGACGGCAAGACGATCGTCATCTCGCAGGCGGTGTTCCCCGACTGCGACACCCTGGACTGCACCAAGGACAGGCTAGCGGCCAAAGGGGCGCAGAAGACCACGGGCGTGGTGTTCGACAAGCTGTTCATCCGCCACTGGGATCAGTGGAACGACGGCCAGCAGAACCACCTCTACGCCCTGAAGCTGGACGAGGCTGGAATCGCCACAGGCGCCCCGGTCGCCCTGATGAACGGCTTCAACGGCGACACCCCGACCAAGCCCTTCGGCGGCGACGAGGACTTCAACATCACGCCCGACGGCAAGTCTGTGATCTTCTCGGCCAAGCCGGCCGACCGCGAGGAGTCGTGGAGCACCAACTACGACCTGTGGCGCGTCCCGCTGGACGGCTCGGCCGCCCCGGTCAACGAGACGGCCGCCAACAAGGCCATGGACTCCCAACCCACCGTCTCGCCCGACGGCAAGGCCGTGGCCTGGCTGGCCATGAAGCGTCCAGGCTTCGAGGCCGATCGCTACGCGATCATGATCCGCGAGGGGGACAAGGTCCGCGAACTGTCGCCGACCTGGGACCGCTCGGCGCAGTCGATCATCTGGAGCGCCGACGGCAAGACGATCTACACGACCGCCGAGGACATCGGTCAGACCAAGCTGTTCGCGGTCGACGTCAAGACCGGCAAGGTCGCGCCCCTGACCGGCGAAGGCCACGTCAGCGCGCTGAGCCTGGGCGGCGGGACCCTGGTCTACGCCCAGGACAACCTGAAGGGCCCGGCCCAGCTCTACGCCCTGTCGACGACGGCAAAGAAGGGCGGCCCACCCATCAAACTGACCGACAACAACGCCCAGGCCCTGGCCGGGATCGCCATGGGCGAGACCGAGCAGTTCAGCTTCCCGGGCTGGAACGGCGAGACCGTCCACGGCTATCTCGTGAAGCCCGCCAACTTCGATCCCTCGAAGAAGTATCCGGTGGCCTTCCTGATCCACGGCGGCCCGCAAGGGTCGTTCGGCAACCTCTTCCACTACCGCTGGAACGCCCAGACCTACGCCGGCGCCGGCTACGCGGTGGTGATGATCGATTTCCACGGTTCGACCGGCTACGGCCAGGCCTTCACCGACGCCATCAGCCAGCACTGGGGCGACCGTCCGCTGGAGGATCTGCAGAAGGGCTGGGCCTTCGCCACGACCAAGTACGGCTTCCTGGACAAGGATCGCGCCTGCGCCCTGGGCGGCTCTTACGGCGGCTTCATGATCAACTGGATCGCCAGCCAGTGGAAGGAGCCGTGGAAGTGCCTGGTCGACCACGACGGCATCTTCGACAGCCGCTTCATGGGCTATTCGACCGAAGAACTGTGGTTCAGCGAGTGGGAAAACGGCGGCCCGCCCTTCAAGACCGGCACGACCTATTCGAGGTTCAACCCGGCTGACCATGTGGACCAGTGGAGCGTGCCCGAGCTAGTCGTCCAGGGCGGCCAGGATTTCCGCGTACCGCTGGAAGAAGGCATCGGCACGTTCACGGCTCTGCAGCGCAAGGGGATCCCCAGCAAGCTGCTGTACTTCCCCAACGAGAACCACTGGGTTCTGAAGGCCCAGAACTCTGTGCAGTGGCACGACGAGGTCCTGAAGTGGCTCGATCAATGGACAAAGGGCGAGCCCAGCAAGTAATGCGCTTATAAATTGCAGCCATTCGCCCCTTCCGTTAGTTTGACGACGGAAGGGGCGGCCATGTTCCATCTGTTTCGCGCGATCTCGAACCGGCTGACGCTGCACTCGCGACTGGGGGGACGCTACGCCGAGGCCCGGGTCCTGGCCGCCCAGTTGGACCTGGACCTGACCGAGATCGCCCTGCGCCACGGCAGCCAGGGCTATGCCGAAGGCGGCACGGCCGACGACAACAGCCAGGCCGAGCGAGAAGAGAAGTTCAAGCGCCTGACCGAGGGCTTCAACAGCCCCTACCCCAGCGAACAGATCGCCGCCGCCGTCGACCTGCGCAAATGGATGGTCAGAGACTATGGCCTGGAGCGCCTGCGCTGGTTCGTGCCGCAGCTGCGCGAGCGCTATGTCCAGGCCGTCGGGCCCAAGAACATCAAGCTGGACCACGTGGTTTTCTGCGCCGAGGACGCCAGCCGCGACGAGCTGGAGGCCGAGGCCTTGAGCCTGCTGGAGCGGCTGAAGCTGCTCTATACGCTGAGCAGCGAACGCGAGGTGCTGACCGGCCGGATGCGGCGCTGGGCCCTGGGCCTGCTGTGCTGGCTGTTCCTGGCGCTGATGATCACGCGGGTCCTGCCCAACGTCGTGCCCGGCGGAGGCCTGCGCGAGTCGGTCACGGTGATCTCGAACTTCTCGCTGATCGCCTTCGTCGGCGCTGCGGGAGCCATGGTCTCGGTCCTGAGGCGCACCGAGTCGGCCATGGCGTCGGCTTCGTCTGAAATCGACCCGGTGCGCCAGGTCAGCGCCCTCAGCCAAGGCCTGACGGCGGTGTTCATCGCCGCCTTCGTGGGCATGTCGGTGTCGTTCGTGCTGGTGGCCTTCTTCGCCAGCGGCCTGGTGCAGGGCGGGACGATCGTCGGTACGGGCGCGGCGGCGCTGTTCCCCCAGATCGTGCCGTGCCGCTACGACTGCCCCATCACCCTGGTCAATCGCGGCCTGATGTTCCCGGCCGCCGTCGACGCCGCTAAGATGATGGTTTGGGCCTTCATCGGCGGGTTTTCCGAACAGTTGGTGCCGGACGTGCTGGACAGGCTGACCAAGGCCGCGCAGCAGACGAAGAAGCCGTCGCAGGCGGCTTAGAAAAGAAGCCCCTCTCTCGAAGAGAGAGGGCTTTGACGCTCAAACCCGCCCCGTCGCCACCGCCCAGGTCAGGCGCAGCTGCTTCTCCAGTTCGCCCAACTCCCGCGTCCCCGTCTGAGCGCGCGCGAGGGCAGCCGGAGCCGCGGCGGGGAACGCGGCCAGAGGCAGGGCCTTCAGCTCGCCCCGCGCCTTGGCCAGGGCGGCATCCACCCGGCGGCGGACGTCGGCCTGGGTCCAGTCAGCCGGAAGACGCTGAACCCCGGCCCGCTTCAGCCGCCACAGGCCCGCCAGGCCGTAGGCGCGGGCGGCCGCCTGCACGGCGTGGGGATCGGTCTTGGGGTCCAACCGCCAGGCGGCCAGCATCATCACCGCCCCGGCGGTGGCGTCGATATAGGACAGCACCTGGGCCTCGGTCTCGAACGGCGCGGCGTCGAGGTCGGCCATGCGGGCCTCGGCCATCTCGGCCAGGGCGCTCAGCGGATAGCCGGCGGCGGCCACGGCCTCGACGGTGGGATGGCGGCGCGCCGGCTGGCCGGCGGCGATCTCTTCCATGGCCTCGCGCCACCAGGTCAGGCGGATCTCGCCCATCAGGGCGTTGCTGACCCCGCCGGCCACCCGGGCCAGTTCGTAGTTGAAGGCGTAGAGCGCGATGACGTCGGCCCGCGCCTTGGGATCGGCGATGAACCGGCTGGCCAGCCAGCGGTCGGGATCGACGCGGCGCACCAGGGCGTCCAGGTCGGTCTCGGGGCCGTCGTTGCGGTGGGCGATGTCCAGCGTCGTCATGGGCGCGGCTTATGCGCCGCATCGCCCAAAAGAAAAAGGCCCGCTGATTCCAGCGGGCCCTTCCTGTTCCATGATCGTGCGGATCAGCCGAACAGCGTCTGGTACATCGTCATGCAGGCCAGCATCGGGATGCTGAGCAGCGTGTTGATGCGCGAGAACAGCATGGCCATCTTGGCGGCCTTGGCTTTCGTGTCGGCGTCGGCCTCGACGATGCCCAGGGCGCGCTTCTGATTCGGCCAGATCACGCCCCAGACATTGATGAACATGATCGTCGCTAGCCACATGCCCAGGCCGATGAACGTGAAGCCCATGTCGGTCCCGCGCTCGTAGCCGTTCCACAGGCCCAAGGTCGCGGCCTCGGCGAAGTAGCCGCGCGCCACGGCCAGCACCACGCCCATGATCCAGGTCGCCAGGGCGGCCCAGCGGAACCAGAACAGCGCTTCGGGCGCGATGTACTTGGAGACGGCCGGCTTCAGCTCGGCCGGGATCTGCGGCATCACCCGGATCTGCACGAAGTTGAAATAGTACAGCAGCCCGATCCACAGGATGCCGAAGAACACGTGCAGCAGCCGGAAGATCGCTTGGAAATAGGCCGTGTCGATGCCCTGAGGGCTGTGCGCGAAGCCGACCACGATGACAATCGCCAGGATGACGCTGACGATGATGGTGTTGCGGAAATTGGAGAGTAGCCCGGTCATGTCGTTCCCCCTGATGCCCTTGCTTGCACCAAGGTATAGGGCGCCGCGCGGAGTCGGCAAATAGACACGGTTCGGACTGGTTAGACGACCTAGACGGCGATCAGCGCCGCCGCGAGGCGTCGGCCTTCGCTGGCCAGGACATTATAGGTGCGGGCCGCGGCCTCGGTGCTCATGAACTCCAGGCCCACACCCGCCGCCTTCAGGGCGTCGCGCACGGGGCGCGGCGGCAGGGCGTTGACCAGACCCACGCCCAGCAGCACGAACTCCACCGCCCCGCCCGCCGCGAAGACCTCGGCGAAGTCCTCGGGCGTCAGGGCGGCCAGGCTGGTGGCCGACCAGGTCCGCGGCTGATCGTCGAGGATCAGCAGCGAACCCGGCCGCCACTCGCCGGAGACGCGGAAACCGCCCCCGCCCCAGGCGTCGACCGATGGCGGCTGGCGCAGCATCAGGGCCGCGTGCCAGCGCCGAGCTTGATCGCCGTGGCGTCTTCGTCGTTGCGCTTGACGCCCCAGACCAGGATCAGCGGCAGGGCGATATAGACCGACGAATAGGTGCCGATCAGGATGCCGAAGGTCATGGTGAAGACCAGCGGGAACAACACCGGACCGCCGAACACCATCGTACCGCCCAGGGCCAGCAGGGCCGTCGAGCCGGTGATGATCGTCCGCGACAGACGCTCGTTCTCCGACAGGTCGATGATGTCGCGCAGCGGGGTGGTCTTGTACTTGCGCAGGTTCTCCTTGAGACGGTCGAAGGTGATGACCTTCTCGTTCATGGAGTAGCCGATCACCGTCAGCAGGGCCGCGATCGAGGTCATCGAGAACTCGATCTGCAGCACGGACAACAGGCCCAGCGTCAGGATGATGTCGTGGAACACGGCCACCACGGCGCCGACGCCGAACTGCCACTGGAAGCGGAACCAGATGTAGCCCAGCATCAGCAATAGGGCCACGCCCAGGGCCTTGAAGCCGGAGCCCAGCAGTTCGCCCGACACCTTGGCGCCGATGACCGACGGTGCGGGCATGGTCATGGTCGGGAAATGCGCGACCAGCTTCTGCTTGATCTGGGCGGCCTCGGCGTTTGCGTCCTGGCCGGCCTCCGGGAGGAAGCGGATCATGGCGGAGTTGGGCGAGCCGAAGCCCTGGACCTGGGCATCGTGGACGCCGATGCGACCGAGTTCGGTGCGCAGTTCGGCCAGGGGGATCGGCGTGGGCATGCGCGCTTCCATGGCGATGCCGCCCTTGAAGTCGATGCCCAGGTTCAGGCCCTGGGTGAAGAACGAGACGCACGAGCCGATGATCAGCAGGGCCGAGAGGCCGGCGGCGATCGGGGCCCACTTCACGAAGCGGAAGTGGGTCTCGCGGGGGATCAGGCGGATGAGGGGCCAAGCCATGACGGTAACCTAAGCGATCGGCAGCTTCTTCGGCTTGGCGGCCTTGAACCACCAACCGATGAGCACTTGAGTGATGATGATGGCGGTGAACACCGAGGTGAACACGCCGATCGAGAGGGTCCAGGCGAAGCCCTTGATGGGACCCGAGCCGAACCCGAACATGATCGCCGCGGAGATCAGGCTGGTGATGTTGGCGTCCATGATCGAGACCATGGCCCGGCGGAAGCCGGTGTCGGCCGCCGACATGGGCGATCGTCCCGCCGCCGCCTCGTCCCTCATCCGTTCGTAGATCAGCACGTTGGCGTCGACCGCGACCGCCAGGGTCAGGATCAGGCCGGCGATGCCGGGGAAGGTCAGGGTGGCCTGGGTCATCGACATGATGCCTATGATCAGCAGCACGTTCACGATCAGCGCCAGGGCGGCGAAGATGCCGAACAGGCCGTAGGCCAGGATGATGAAGGCGAACATCGCCGCCGCGCCGATGGCCAGCGAGATGGCGCCGGCCTTGACGGCGTCGGCGCCCAGCTCGGCCCCCACGGTGCGCTGCTCTTCCAGGTTCAGCTTGGCGGGCAGAGCGCCCGAGCGCAGCAGCAGGGCCAGCTCGGCGGCGCTTTCCGGCGTGAAGTTGCCGGTGATGATGCCCGAACCGCCCGGCAGGGGCTGGTTGATGCGCGGGTCGGAGATGTACTTGCCGTCCAGCACGATGGCGAAGCGCTTGCCGACGTTGCGGGTCGTCGCGTCGCCGAACTTGCGGGCGCCCGAGCCGCCGAAGCGGAAGGCGACCACGGCCTGGCCGCTCTGGCTGTCGAACTCCTGGTTGGCGGTCACCAGGTCCTCGCCGGTGACCAGGGCGCGCTTGGCGACCGGGATCGGCGGGGCGCCGGGCTGGGTGCCCGGGATGACCACGACGCCGGGCGGGATGCGGCCGGCGACCATGTCGTCCTGGGTGACCGTCTCATCGACCATCTGGAAGGTCAGTTTGGCGGTCTGGCCGATCACGGCCTGCAGACGGCTGGGATCGCTCTCACCAGCCGCCTGGATGACGATCCGGTTGCTGCCCTGGCGGGTGATGGTCGGTTCCTTGGTGCCCAGGGCGTCGATCCGGCGACGGATGGTCTCGATCGACTGCTCCACGGCCTTGGCGGCGTCGGCCTTGGCGGCCTCGGGCACGAAGCTTAGCTCCAGCTGGCCGCCGCCCTTGTTGTTGACCGTCGTGTCCCGCCCGCCGATCGCGCCGGTTAGCGGCCCGCCGATCGAGCGGCGCAGCAGGCTGACCGCCTGGTCCACCTTGGCCGGATCGGTAATGCGTACGCGCACGATGCCGCCCGTCTCGCCCAGACCCTCGAACTCGATCTGCTCGTTGCGCAGCGTGGTGCGAACGTCCTCGACCATGTTGGTCAGGCGTTCCTTGCGCAGCGCGTCGGTGTCGACCTCGTACAGCAGGTACGACCCGCCTTGCAGGTCGAGGCCCAGGTTCAGCTTCTGGTGGGGAACCCAGCCGGGAAGCGCGTCGAGCGTCTTCTGCGGCAACAGGTTCGGCAG
>JAGIBE010000221.1 GCA_017744495.1 Caulobacter sp.
CCTATGAACGCATCCACGACAAGGACCGAGCCAGCGGCTCGAGCTCCACCGCCGACGGGGTCGGCGCCACGGGCAATGTGGGCCGTGAGATGTTCAACATCCTCGAGGAAGTGAAATTCCCCGTGGACAAGATGCATGCGATCGCGAGCCGCAAATCCATCGGCGTGGAAGTCTCGTTCGGCAGCCAGACCATTCGCTGCGAGGATCTGGAGACCTTCGATTTCTCGACCGTCGACCTGGTGCTGATGAGCGCCGGCGGCTCGATCGCCAAGGCGTGGGGCGAGAAGATCGGCGCGGCCGGTCCGATCGTCATCGACAACAGCTCGCATTTCCGCATGGACCCGGACGTGCCGCTGGTCGTGCCGGAAGTGAACCCGGACGCGGTCAACGCCATCCCCAAGAACATCATCGCCAACCCTAACTGCTCGACGGCGCAGCTGGTGGTGGTGCTCAAGCCTCTGCACGACGAGGCCAAGATCAAGCGGGTGGTCGTCTCGACCTACCAGTCGGTCTCGGGCGCGGGCAAGGAAGGTATGGACGAGCTGTGGGACCAGACCAAGGGCGTCTACGTCCTGGGCGCGCCCGAGCCCAAGAAGTTCACCAAGCAGATCGCCTTCAACGTCATTCCGCACATCGACGTCTTCATGGAAGACGGTTTCACCAAGGAAGAGTGGAAGATGGTGGCGGAGACCAAGAAGATCATCGACCCGTCGATCAAGCTGGTCGCCACCTGCGTGCGCGTGCCGGTGATGGTGGGCCACTCCGAAGCGGTGAACATCGAGTTCGAGACCCCGCTGGACGAGGATGAAGTCCGCGAGATCCTGCGCGACGCCGACGGCGTGGTGGTGGTCGATAAGCGCGAGGACGGCGGCTACATCACGCCTAAGGAAGCGGCCGGCGAGTTCCCGGTCTATGTCTCGCGCATCCGCACCGACCCCACTGTCGAGAATGGGATCGCCCTCTGGTGCGTGGCCGACAACCTCCGAAAAGGGGCGGCCCTGAACGCCGTGCAGATCGCCCAGCTGCTGCATGAAAAGGGCCTGCTGAAGCAGAAGGCTCTGGCTTAAGAACGACCTCTCGTCGTCCTCCGCCAGGTTCCTGAGCGGAGGACGACGAGATTTCCACCTTCGGGACCGGATTTCGCGCCCTCCGCAAGAAGCGGATCGACGACGCGCATTCCATCTGTCACGTGACCCCGAAAGGTGACGCTTCATGGTTCCTCCCAGTTCCCCGACCGAGAGCAAGTCCGCCTACATCGCCGGCGTGGGCTGCTACGCCCTATGGGGCTTCCTGCCGCTGTACTTCCACCTGCTGCACCAGATGGGCGTCGGTTCGTGGGAGATGATCGCTCACCGCACGATGTGGTCGGTGCTGTGGGCCGGCGGGCTGGTGGTGCTCAGCAAGCAGGGCGGCCAGGTGGCGGCGGTGCTGCGCCAGCCGCGCACCCTGCTGCTGCTGCTGCTGTCGACCCTGGCGATCTTCAGCAACTGGACGATCTATGTCTTCGCCGTCAACGCCAGCCACGTGATCGAGGCCAGCCTCGGCTACTACATCAACCCGCTGATGAACATGGCGGCCGGGGCGCTGCTGTTCCGTGAGCGGATGAGCATCGAAGGCAAGGTCGCCATCGGCCTGGCCGCCGTGGGGGTGGCGATCCAGACGATCGCCCTGGGCCACCTGCCCGTGGTGTCGCTGGGCCTGGCCCTGACCTTCTGCGTGTACGCCATCCTGCGCAAGCAGGTGAAGGCCGACGCCCAGACGGGCCTCTTCATCGAGTGCGCCTACCTGGCCCTGCCGGGCCTGGCGTATGTCTGGCATCTGCAAGCAACGGGGGCGGGGCACTTCGCGACCGGCGTACCGGTGAGCGCGCTCTTGATGCTGGCCGGCCCGGCCACCGTCGTGCCCCTGGCCCTGTTCGCCTGGTCGGCGCGCCGCCTGCCGCTGAGCGCCGTCGGCTTCCTGCAGTTCATCGCCCCGACGATCCAGTTCCTGCTGGGCGTCGCCCTGGGCGAGGCGTTCACGCCGCTGCGGGCCCTGTCGTTCGTGTTCATCTGGCTGGGCGTGGCGACCTTCGCCTATGGGGCCTGGAAGCGTACGCGGGTGGTCGCCGCGGTGTAGGCGGGGTGACGGAGGGGGCGTCCTGCGCCATCCTCCGCCCATGACCGGACCGGCGCCCCCTCCCTGCGACGAAGGACTCATCCGGAGCCGGCCGGCGGCCGAAGCCTCCGCGCCCCGCAAGCGCCTGGCCCTGGCCGCCACGGTGCTGGGCTCGAGCATGGCCTTCATCGACGGCTCGGTGGTCAATGTCGCCCTGCCGGCCATGCGCGCGGCGCTGAAGGCCGACGCCGCTCAAGTGCAGTGGATCGTCAACGCCTACCTTCTGCTGTTGGGCGCCCTAGTGTTGATCGGCGGCTCCGCGGGCGACCGCTACGGACGCCGCCGGGTGTTCGTGACCGGGATCGGCCTGTTCGCCGCCGCCTCGCTGGGCTGCGCCCTTGCCCCCGACGCGAGCTGGCTGATCGCCGCCCGCGCCGTGCAGGGAATCGCCGCGGCCATGCTGGTTCCGGCCAGCCTGGCGATCCTGGGCTCGACCTTCGACGACCAGGAACGCGGCGGGGCGATCGGAGCCTGGGCAGGCTTTGGCGCAGTGACCACGGCGATCGGGCCGGTGCTGGGCGGCTGGCTGGTGGACCACGTCTCGTGGCGCGCCATCTTCCTGATCAATATTCCCCTGGCCGTCGCCACCGTCTGGCTAGCCCTGGCGGCGGTGCGCGAGAGCCGCGATCCGGACGTCGAGCGCCTAGACTGGCGCGGCGCGATCCTGGCCGCCACGGGCCTGGGCGCGGTGACCTGGGGCCTGACGGCGGCGGGCCAGCGCGGCTGGACCAGCCCGGCGGTCTGGAGCGCCCTGGCGGCCGGGGCGACTCTGCTGGCCGGCTTCGTGGTCAGCCAGGCCCGCGAGAAGCATCCGATGATGCCGCTATCGCTCTACCGCTCGCGGACCTTCAGCGGCGCGAACCTGCTGACCCTGGCCCTCTATTTCGGCCTGACCGGGGCGCTGTTCTTCCTTCCCTACGAGCTGATCGCCCGGCACGGCTATGCAGCGGCCGCCGCCGGCGCGACCCTGCTGCCGTTTTCGCTGGTCATGGGGACCCTGTCGGGCGTCGCCGGACGGCTGGCCGACCGGTTCGGGGCGCGGCCGATGCTGACAGTCGGACCAATCCTGGCCGGGATCGGCTTCGGCCTATTGGGCGGGCCGTGGGTCGGCTCGGGCTTCTGGATCGGCGTGTTGCCCGGTCTGCTGACGGTGGCCTTGGGCATGACCGTCGCCGTCGCGCCCTTGACCAATACGGTGATGAGCGCCGTCTCGGCCAGCCACGCCGGGGTCGCCTCGGGGATCAACAACGCCGTGGCCCGGATCGCCGGCTTGCTGGCCGTGGCGGTGCTCGGCCTGATCTATTTCGCGCCCGGCCCGTCCGGTTACCCATGGGTGATGGCGATCAGCGCGGTGACGGCCGTCGTCGCCGGGGTCGTCGGCGCCCTGACGATCGAAGGCAAGCCCCGCGGCAAAGCCTAGAACCGCTTGGCCACGCCCACCGCCAGCTCCAGGTCCGGCGTGTTCCGGTTCAGCCCCACATAGGCCGAGGCGTCCAACTGCAGATCCTTGATCGCGGCGGGAGTCCAGGCGGCCGTCAGGTCGAAGCTAGCCGAGGTGACGTGGCCGGACGGGTCTTGATCGCGGTCGGCCCACAGCTCCACGCCCAGCGCCACCGGCCCGAGCGACCGCCCCACCCCGACCGCCCCGCCGAAGCCGACGTGACGGCCCGAACCGTCGGCGTCCGGACGGACGTCCACCTCGGGCGATAGCGCCAGGGACCAGTCGGCGTTCAGCGGCAGCGAGACGGGCGCGATCATCCCGCCCTGCCAGGCGTCGCCGCCGATCCCGTCGGCGCCGGTCGGGGCGACCACGAACGGCTGCAGGGCCACCGAGACCCCGTCGCCGCCGGGGTTCTTCAGCGACCAGCGCAGGGCCAGGCCCAGGTCGCCGGCGCCCGAGGTTGTGGAGGCCTCGCCGGTGGCGCGATCCTTCTCACGCACACGCTCGTGGGCGGTCCAGGTCAATTGGCCCTCGACGGTCGAACCCAGGCCCAGCCGTAGTTCCAGTTGTCCAAAGGCCAAGTCGTCGGTCGAGGTCCCGCCGCCCCGGCTCCAGCTCCCGTCCGCCACACCCAGCTCCGCCTGGAAGCGGCCGGCGTCCAGGACGCACGGCGGCGAACCCTTGCCAGGCCGGTCGGCGCAGAAGTCGCGTTCCGCGCCCTCAGCTGAATCCTGGGCGTGGGCCGCGCCCGCCGCCAGCAGCGCCCCGATCGCCAGGAGGCCGACGGCGGTGCGCATCAGAGCGCCTCGTAGGCGGCGTTGATCAGCCGCACCGCGCGCGGGTCGCCGATCAGCTCCGAACCCTGCTTATTCATCACATAGGCTCCGGACACGCCGCGCGACGGATCGGCGAAGGCGCACGAGCCGCCCCAGCCGCTGTGGCCGAAGGCCTCCGCCGTCGGGCCGTAGAAGAAGTTGGGCGTGTTGCGCATGAAGCCGGCTCCCCAGCTGATCACATAGGGCAGGACCAGGTCCTGGCCGACGATGCGTTCGGCGCTGGCCTGGGCGATCACGGCCGGCGACAGGACCTGAATCCCGTCCAGTTCACCGCCCGAGGCCAGGGCGCCCATCAGCCGGGCCAAGGCCGGGGCTGTGGCGTGGCCGTTGGCCGAGGGGATTTCGACGCGACGCCAGTCGGCCGTGCCGCGACCGCCTGGGGCGGCCCACTTGGTCATGAAGGCGGCCTTCACCGCTTCGTTCATCGCCCCGAACTTGGGCATGGCGGTCGGGCGCATCAGCTCGGCGCAGCGGGCGTGCTCGCTGTCGGGCAGGCCGATCCAGATATCCAGGTCCAGCGGCTGGGCCAGATCCTCGCGGAGGGCCGTCCCCATGGTCCGGCCGTCCACGCGGCGGTAGATCTCGCCGGCCGTGAAGCCGAAGGTGATCGGGTGGTAGCCGCTGGCCGAGCCGATCGGCCATAACGGGGCCATGGCGGCCAGCTTGGCGGTCGTGGCCTGCCAGTCGAACCAGATGGCCGGGTCGGTCTCGTCTGGGAAGCCCGACAGCCCGTCCTGGTGCGACATCACCTGGCCGACCGTGACGTCCTGCTTGCCGTTCTGGGCGAACTCCGGCCAGACCGAGGCGACGGTCTGGTCGTAGGTCAGCCTGCCCTGGTCGACGAGGCGGGCGATCAGTAGGGCCGCAACGGCCTTTGTGGTCGAGAACAGCGGCGTCAGGGTGTCGGGCCCGAAGGCGACCTCGCGCTTGCGGTCGGCGAAGCCGCCCATCAGGTCGACCACGACCTCGCCGTCGATCGCCAGGCTGAACCGCGCGCCGAGCTCGCCTCCATTCTCGAAGTTCGCCGCGAAGGCGTCGCGGACGGCGGAGAAACGGTCGGGGCAGAAGCCGGTGATATCGACGGTCATGCCCTGGCTCTACACCCGGGCGGCCGCCTTAGGCCAGCCGTTCGATCCGCACGGTCGGCGAGGTCTGCTTGATGCGCGCGGCCATGGCCACGATCGGCAGTTCGGGGGCGTTCCAGATGTTGGCCGCCGTCACGGTCTCGGCCACGCCGCCCACCGCGCGGGCCAGGCCGTACGAGATGGTCTGGCCTTCCAGGATCGAGGCGGCGTAGAGGGCGGTCAGCAGATCGCCGGTGCCGCTCGGCGAGCGTTCGGCCTTGGCGTGGGCGGCCAGCCAAGCCTCCTTGCGGTCGACATAGACCACGCCGATCTCATTTCCTCTGTGTACAGACGACACTAAAGTCGGCTTGCCGAGCAGACGACCGGCGCGCACCGCCGCGTGTGGGTCGCGCGAGTCGGTCCCGGTCAGGCGCTGCAGCTCCCAGGCGTTGCAAGCCACGACGTCGGCGCGCGGGATCAGGTCGCTGGCGATGGCCTCGGCCACCTCGGCGGGCACGTAGAGGCCCTTGCCCGCGTCGCCCATGGTCGGATCGACGATCACGGTCGGCTTGCGGGCGGTGGCGCCCTGAGGCGGATTCTGGCGAGGCGCGGCGCGGACGGCGTCGATGGTCCGAGCCGCGGCGCGCACCTGGGCGGCGCTGGCGAAATAGCCGGTGATGACCATGTCGGTCAGGGCGAATAGGCCGTTGGCCTCGATGCCGTCCAGCATGCCCTCGACCACCTCGATCGGCGCGGGCGCCCCCCCGGGAATGCCCCAGCCCGGATGGCGGCCGTACAGCACGGTCGGCACGACCATCGAGTCGATACGGAACTGCACCAGGGCGGTGGCCTGGGCCGACGCGCCGACCTGGCTGCCGGCGACATGGCTGGAAATGATCAAAGCGAGCGGCATGGCTAGCGGCTTAGCCGAGCATTGGGGACTTGAATAGGGCAAGCTGGGCCATGTTGAGCGGTTCGCCGCATAACGTCGATATCTCTTTGTCCGAGCATCCCAACCCTTGCTCAACCGCCCCCGGAAACGCCCAAGAAAAAGGCCCGCCGCGTTTCCGCGGCGGGCCACTTCCGACTGGCCGTGAGGCGCAGCCCTAGTAGCGGTAGTGGTCCGGCTTGAACGGGCCCTTTTCCGGCACGCCGATGTAGTCGGCCTGCTCCCGGCGCAGGGTCGTGAGCTTGGCGCCCAGCTTTTCCAGGTGGAGGAAGGCGACCTTTTCGTCGAGGTGCTTGGGCAGGGTGTAGACTTCGTTCTTGTAGGCCGACTTGTTGGTCCACAGCTCGATCTGGGCCAGAGTCTGGTTGGTGAACGAGGCCGACATCACGAACGAGGGGTGGCCCGTGGCGTTGCCCAGGTTCACCAGGCGGCCTTCCGACAGCAGGATGATCTTCTTGCCGTCCGGGAATTCCACGTGGTGGACCTGCGGCTTGATCTCGTCCCACTTGAAGTTCTTCAGGCCGGCGACCTGAATTTCCGAGTCGAAGTGGCCGATGTTGCAGACGATGGCGTTGTTTTTCATCCGGCGCATGTCTTCGACCGTGATGACGTCCTTGTTGCCGGTCGCCGTGACGAAGATGTCGGCCTTGTCGGCGACGTCGCCCAGGGTCTGGACCTCGTAGCCTTCCATCGCCGCCTGCAGGGCGCAGATCGGGTCGATCTCGGTGACGATCACGCGGGCGCCGCCTTGACGCAGCGAGGCGGCCGAGCCCTTGCCAACGTCGCCGTAGCCGCAGACCACCGCGACCTTGCCCGACAGCATCACGTCGGTGCCGCGACGGATGGCGTCGACCAGCGATTCACGGCAGCCGTACAGGTTGTCGAACTTGCTCTTGGTGACGCTGTCGTTGACGTTGATGGCCGGGAAGGGCAGCTCGCCCTTGGCGGCCATCTGGTACAGGCGGTGCACGCCCGTGGTGGTTTCTTCCGACACGCCGCCGATGGCGTCGCGGATGGCCGAGTAGAAGCCCGGCTTTTCGGCCAGGTAGCGCTTCATCACGGTGTAGAGCGCTTCTTCTTCCTCGTTCTGCGGGTTGTTCAGGATCGACGGATCCTTCTCGGCCTTCGGGCCCAGCACGCACAGCAGGGTGGCGTCGCCGCCGTCGTCGAGGATCAGGTTCGGATAGCCGCCGTCATGCCATTCGAAGATCTTGTGGGCGTATTCCCAGTACTCGATCAGGTTCTCGCCCTTGAAGGCGAAGACCGGGATGCCGGCGGCGGCGATGGCGGCCGCGGCGTGGTCCTGGGTCGAGAAGATGTTGCACGAGGCCCAGCGCACTTCAGCGCCCAGGGCGGTCAGGGTCTCGATCAGCACGCCGGTCTGGATGGTCATGTGCAAGCTGCCGGCGATGCGGGCGCCCTTCAGGACCTGCTTAGGGCCGTATTCGGCGCGGGTGGCCATCAGACCGGGCATTTCGGTCTCGGCGATGGCGAGTTCCTTGCGGCCGAAATCGGCGAGCGAGATGTCCTTGACGATATAGTCGGCCACGGTCGGCTCCTGCGGTCGGGGGATGGTCTTGCGCGGTCTATACCGCGCCCACGCCCTTCTCGCAATTAAGGCATAAGGATTTCTTTATATGCCAGCCCAGCTAACGGACGTCGGCGTGGAAGGCCGTCGGCCAGTCGTAGCCGTAGCCCCGGCACACCGGCATGATCGTCCCTTGCGAGGTGGCGAAGACCTCGCCGGTCCAGACCCAGTCGGTCGAACTGCCGCAATCCCCGATCCCACGCCCCTTGCTGTAGGACGACAGGATGCGGGCCTTGGGATCGTAGCCGGCGTTGGTGGCCATGCCGTCGTCAAGGCCTTCGATCGGCGCGAGGGCGGCCTTGCCCGCCTTGTCGACGACCACGAACAGCGAGTCGAAATTGTAGGCCCCGCCGCCGCAGGGGATCTGCCACAGCACCTTGTCGGCCGACAGGCGCGTGACATCGGGCTTCTGGCCTCCGTCGAACGCCATGTCGCAGTCGGTCTTGCCGGCCAGGGCGAGAACCGCCGCCGGTGGCTTGGTCGGGAGGCCCGTCTGGGCGACCGCCGGGGCGGGATGCAGGATCGGGACGGGGGGCGGAGCGGGGACGCTGGACGCCGGCGCCGCGCCCTTGGCGACCATGGCCGTGACCGTGCCGACCCGCTTCTGCTGGTCGTCGGCGTAGCGCAGCGCCGCGACCATACCGGCCAGAGACACCCGGCCCACCGTCTTGTCGCCGGCCCGGATCGTCAGCTCCGCCCCGTTGCGAGCCGCGCCCAGCAGGGGGCCGACTTGGACGTCATCGAGCACGACAGTGAAGCCGCCGGCGTCGCCCCCATCGCCGCTCAGCGGCTTGGCCTTGGCCGTCAGAACGACCTTGCCGTCGACCGCCAGCACCGGCGGCTTGCCGCCCAAGACAGCCTCGCTGTCGGGCTGGTCGATTTCGATTCTGGCCGGGGCGCCGGTCGCTGCGGCGCGGGTCAGGCGTAGGACAGCGGGCAATTCGCTCTCGTCGGACCCGAAACCGACCACGGTGCAAGCCCGCAGGTTGTCGCAGATCACCGCCCAGTCCTTGAAGGTCTCGACGCCGTCGGCCTGGGCCGCGCCCGCGCCCAGGAACAGGAAGGCCGCAAGAGCCAGGGCCAAGCTCGCGAATTTCATGCGTCGCCTCCGGAAGGGAGAACCGTCACCAGAACCGTTTGGCCTCGACGAAGGTGACATAGGCGCCTTGGGCGTCGGCCAGCAGTTCAGCTTCGTGCTCAGAGGCGCCCGCCGTCAACCGTCCGGCGGCGAAGGCGGCCTCGGGATCGTCGCACGACAGGGCCACCTCGCGGGCCAGGGCCTCGCGACCGGCCAAGTCGTTCAGCAGGCCCAGCGCGTCCTGCAGATCCTTAGTCGCCTCGACGAAGCGGGCCAGGCGCTTAGGATGATCGGGGAACAGCCCGGAAAGATCCTCGACGGCGTAGCGCAGCTTCTTGCCCCGGATGCGCAGATGGTGGCGATCCTCCGGACTGAGGGCGGCCAGGTCGCGGCCGTCCTTGCGGATGCGGCGGCGGCGCTTGTCCAAAGCCTTCGCGGCAAAGTCGGCGGCGGGCTTCTCGCGGCGCTTCTTCAGGCGGGCGTCCGTGGTCCAGGCGCCGGCCTCCAGCCAAGCGGCGGCGTCGATCGCCAGGGATCGGAAACGGGCGCTGTCCACGGCCGCGTCGGCCTTGGCGTAGGCCTCCGTCTGGGCGGCCAGCAGCGCCTTGCCGAAGGCGGCCAAGGCGCGGGCCTCGTCCCGCACGGCGTCCGGCACATCGTCCTCGTTGGCCGGCTCCCGGGCCGTCTGGGCTTCGACGGCCGGCCGCCAGACGTCGGCGACGAACACGTCCAATCCCCGCGCCGCGCCCAACTCGTCAGCCAGCCACTTCAGCTCGGCCTTGACGTGGAGGGCGGCCGGATCGCCGGCCAGGGCCTTGAAAGTGGACAGCAGGGCGCGGAACCGGCGGGCCGCCACGCGCAGCTTGTGCACGCGCTCCGGACCTGGACGAGCGCGCAGGCTCTCGGCGGCGGCGCACAGTCGGTCCAGGGCCGCACGGCCCAGGGCCTGCAACGCCTCGCCAGTGGTCGCGTCCGGCTTCAGGGCCGCCTCGGCGCGCGGGCCTTCCGGCTCGCCTCCGAGCTGCCCCAGCGCCAGGGCGTAGCCGCGCTCGGCCTTGCTGACCAGGGATAGGCGCAGCGGCGCATGGGCGGCCAGGTCGCGGGCCAGGTCGAACAGCACGCGCGGCGCGCCGGCCTTCAGCTCCAGCTCCAGCTCGCTGACCGCCGCGCGGCGGTCGTCGGCCAGCAGCTCGCCCTGGTCCAAAGCCGCCTCTATGGTCGCCCCGTCGCGCTCGATCAGCCGGGTCACGCGCTTGACGTTGGTAGCGAAGACCGGGGCCAGGGCGTCGCCGTTGATGACCTGGGCGGCTGGCGTCTTGGCCAGCAGTTCGCGATCGGGCTCGGGCCCGACCACCGCGTTCTCCCATTCACCGCGGGCGAACACCCCGCCGGACGAGGCCGACTTCAGGGTCTGCTTGCGGCCATTCTCGCCGTCGCGAATGCGCAGGCCGTAGCCCGCCTTGCGCAAGGCGTGGTCGGCCGTGTCGAAATAGGTGGCGTCGAGCTGACGAACCGCCTCCCGTCCCTCGAGCCGGGCCAGGATCGTGTTCGAAGCCTCCGGGGCGATCAGGAACTTCAGCTCGATTTCGTGATCCATGCGACCCTTATAACCCAGGCTGTCGGCTTTTGGCTGCATCGGCCAGGCGAACGATCGTTCGGCTCTAGACCGGCTTGCCAATCCCCTTGGCCGAGTCCAAACCTGCGCGCCATGAGCCAGATCAACCTCGCCGCCCCCCGCCACGATTGGACCCTCGACCAGGTCGAGGCCCTGTTCGACCTGCCGTTCATGGAGCTGGTGTTCCAGGCGGCCACCGTGCACCGGACCTGGTTCGACCCCTCGGAGGTGCAACTGTCGCAGCTGCTGTCGGTCAAGACCGGCGGCTGCGCCGAGAACTGCGGCTATTGCAGCCAGAGCGCCCACTTCAAGACCGGCCTGAAGGCAGAGAAGCTGATGGACGCCGACGTCGTCATCGCCAAGGCTAGGGAAGCCCGCGAGGGCGGGGCCCAGCGCTTCTGCATGGGCGCGGCCTGGCGCGAGCTGAAGGATCGCGACCTGCCCAAGCTGGCGGCCATGATCGGCGGGGTGAAGGCCCTGGGCATGGAAACCTGCGCCACGCTCGGCATGCTCACCCCCGAACAGGCCAAGCAGCTGAAGGACGCCGGGCTCGACTACTACAACCACAACCTCGACACCGGTCCCGAATATTACGGCGACGTGGTCTCGACCCGCACCTACCAAGAGCGACTGGACACCCTGGCCTATGTCCGCGACGCGGGCATGAGCACCTGCTGCGGCGGCATCGTGGGCATGGGCGAGACCCGCCGCGACCGCGCCAGCCTGCTGCGCCAGCTGGCGACCCTGCCCAGCCACCCCGACAGCCTGCCGATCAACGGCCTGGTCCCGGTCAGCGGCACGCCGCTGGGCGACGCGATCCTGAAGGACGGCGCGAAGGCCATCGACTCGCTGGAGTTCGTGCGCACCATCGCCGTGGCCCGCATCGTCTGCCCCAAGTCCATGGTCCGCCTGTCGGCCGGCCGCGACGAGATGAACCGCGAGCTGCAGACCCTGTGCTTCCTGGCTGGGGCCAATTCGATCTTCGTGGGCGGCAAGCTGCTGACCACCCCACTGCCGAACATGGACGACGACAGCAAGCTGTTCCACGACCTCGACCTGCGGCCCATGGGCGTTAAGGCGGCGCCCCCGGAAACGGTGGCGGCGGAGTAGGCCCGCTCAGGCCGCGCCGATGATCCGCGCCAGTTGGTCGGCCGTCGCCTCGGCCTCCCCGACAAGCCAGGTGCGAAAGCGGTCCAGATGCCGCTGGCTCTGAAGATCGGGACGGAAACGCGCCGTGAAGCCGTGCGTGCTCCAACACCCCATTGACACCGGAAACGGCAGGGCCACCGCGCCGGCGTCCAACCGCTCGACGATCAGGGCCAAGCCGCAGAGCGTGACCCCTGCGTGAGCGGCGACCGCGTCGAGGGCTGGGCGAAGACGCTGGAGCCGCATGCCGCGGTCGGGATGGGCGCGCGATACGCCATTGGCCTCCACCCAGTCCGGCCAGGACAGGCCCGCAGGGTCGTCCTTGTAGAAGTCCAGATGCAGGATCGGAAAACCTTCCAGGCGGTCGCGCACCGCTATCGCGCTGGTGCGCTCCACGTTCTCGGGCGAGGTGACAGGAACCACGTAGTCCCTGAACAGAAGCGTACGTCCAGCCTCGCCGGTCAGCTCGCCAAAGCCGATCTCACAATCGACCCGCCCCAGCCGGCGCGGCGCGTCGCCCTCGCCGTTGATGCTGAACAGGATGTGCGGATTGGCGGCCCGGAACCGGTCGAGGCGGGGTTTCAGCCACAGGTCCGCGAAGTCCGAGGCGGCGGCGATGTGCAGTTCTCGGCCTCGCTGGAGCTCCAGTTCCTCGGCGGTCGCCTCTAGCGCCCGGAAGGCCTCGCGCAGGCGGGGTAGAGCCGATCCTAAGCTCGGCGCCGGAGTGACCCCCGCGCGACCGCGGATCAGCAACTCGACGCCCAGATAGTCCTCCAGCGCCTTGACTCTCTGACCCACGGCGGCCGGCGTTACGCCCAGGTCGGCGGCCGCGCCTACGAACGAGCCGTGACGCACGGACAGTTCGAGTGCTTGAAGGGATCGCAGATAGGTGGGCGCGGCCATGCCTCATCCTAAGCAAAACCTTTAGCCACGCCTAGAAGGTTTAGATTGCGCCGCCAGGGGGGCGGGGCGATGCTGAGGGCCTTCCAACGGTGATGCGAGGCGGCGCCATGGGCCATCTCAAACGTTACCTGGTCGAACGCGAAATCCCCGGGATCGGCGGCATGTCGATCATCGAGCTGTGCGGGGCCGCTCGCGCGTCGAACCAGGCGGTCGAACAGATCGGCCGCGCGATCCAGTGGCAGCATAGCTATGTCGCCGGTGACCGGACGTTCTGCATCTATCTCGCGGAAGGCGAGGACGTGATCCACGCCCACGCGGAGCTCAGCGGCTTCCCGGTCACCTCGATCACCGAGATTCCGCAGATCATCGACCCGACCACCGCCAACAACTGACAGGCGGCGAGCCCCCGTCGCGGCGTGCGCCCGGAGGGCGCGCCTCGCCGCGCGAGGAGACGACCATGCTTCAAGGCCTCAGCTACGAGCGACTGCTCGAAACCTCCAAGCGCGTGAATTGGCGCGTGGAGGACATCATCGGCGCCGATAAGCCGATGGATTTTTCCAAACCCTTCCTGCCAGAGACCTTCGCCCGCACCACCGAGCTCGACTTCCTGAGCCCGGCCGAGCGCCTCAAGCTCAACCAGATTCGCGCCTTCGTCTATCTGGCGATGTTCGAGCTGGTCGAGCGCTGCATCCTGCCGCTGATCGAAGACCTGGCGCCGTCCAGGCCCGGCCAAGACCCGCACCGCACACCCGCCCTGGCGCAGTTCGCGGCCGAGGAAGCCAAGCACATCGAGCTGTTCGTGCGCTTCCGCCACGCCTTCGTCGAAGGTTTCGACGTCGACTGCGGCTTCATCGGCCCGCCCGAGATGATCGGCGAAGCGATCCGCGCCCACACGCGCCTGGGCCTGGCCCTGTTCGTTCTCGGGATCGAGTGGGCCACCCAACGCCACTATGTCGAGAGCGTCCAGGACGACCAGGATCTGGACCCGCAGTTCAAGAGCCTGCTGAAGAACCATTGGATCGAGGAGTCCCAGCACGCCAAGCTGGACGCCCTGGTCTTCCACGAACTGGCGGCGCGGGCTGGTCCCGAACAGATCGACCAGGCGATCGACGACTTCCTCGACATCGGCGCCTTCATCGACGGCGGCCTGGGCCAACAGGCGCAGCTCGACCTAGCCAGCCTGGAGGCGGCGATCGGACGCGAGCTTTCGACGGTGCAGAGGGAGGCCTTCCAGGCCGCCCAGCATCAGGCGATGCGCTGGACCTTCATCGGTTCGGCCCTGCGCAACGAGGGCTTCCTGAGCGCCGTGGGCGAGGTGAGCCCCAGCGGTCGCGCCAAGCTGGAGAGCGTCGCGCCGGCCTTCTGCTGACCGGTGACCTGTGAGGTCGCGCTAACGTTCCTCGTCGAAGCGGTTCGAGACCAGCTCGGTCAGGGCGTCCAGCGCGGCCTCGGCCTCGGGGCCTTCGGCGGCGATGTCGATGGTGGAGCCGATGCCGGCGGCCAGCATCATCAGGCCCATGATCGAGCGGGCGTCGACGCTGGTCCCGTCGCGGGCGACCGTGACCTCGGCGTCGAAGCCCGAGGCCAGCTTGACGAACTTGGCCGAGGCGCGGGCGTGCAGCCCCCGCTCGTTGACGATCTCGACCGTGCGCGCCGCCATGCGACTCATTTTTCTCCCGCCAGCACGTAGGAGGCCACGGAGATGTATTTGCGTCCAGCCTCCTGGGCGTGGGCGACACAGGCCTGCAGGGTCTCGCGCTGGCGCACGCTGGCCAGCTTGATCAGCATCGGCAGATTCAGGCCGGCGATCACCTCGGCCTTGGTCTGCTCCATCACCGAGATGGCCAGGTTCGACGGCGTGCCGCCGAACATGTCGGTCAGCAGAATCACGCCGTCGCCGTCCTGATCGACGGCGGCGCACGCCTTCAGAATATCCGACCGGCGACGTTCCATGTCGTCTTCCGGGCCGATGCAGATGGCCTTCACCGCGCTCTGCGGTCCGACCACATGCTCCATGGCGGAGACGAACTCCTCCGCCAGCCGCCCGTGCGTGACAATCACGAGCCCGATCATGCCTGATCTCTCAAACGGGATCCCCATAACCCGTGGCGGCAGGGAGGCGCCGCGCGGGCCGTCTTGATACGCTTGTTAGTCGGCGACTCCAAGATGCTCGAACATCCGTCTGATTTTCCCGGGGGCGCCGGGTTCCAGCGGCCACAGGTCGAGCACCTTTATGGAAACGCCTTCGATGACCTCGAACATAGGATCGGGCAACCGTTCCACCGCCTGCGGCCGATCCACGCACCGTACCAGAAGATCGATCCGCACGAAGGGGCGGCTGGGCTCGGACAGCACGCCCAGGCCTCGCGCTTCGACCAGACCGGACAGCGAATCCGGCGCGCGGCCGTAAAGCTCACCGCCCGAGACGAACACCAGGACGCGGTCGTCGGCAACCAGGACGAAGCCCTGGTCCAGGGCCCGCAGCGCCAGGTCGCTCTTCCCCACCCCCGACGGACCCTCGATCAGCGCCCCGCGCCAGGTTCCCGCCACCCGGCGGGCGATCAGGCCGGCGTGGCGGATCATTCGCGCGCGCCCCCGTCACGTTGAGAGTCGCGCTGGGACTCACGCTGGGAATCGCGGGAGCCGCCGTGATGGTGGGGTCCGTGGACGCTCGCCTCGGGCAGGTCGACGCGGAACCGCGCCCCGATCACCTTGCCCTCGGCGTCCTTGCGATTCTCCGCCCCGATGGTCCCGCCGTGCGCCTCGACGATCTGGCGGGCGATCGACAGGCCCAGGCCCGAATTGCCGCCGAACGCCTTGCCCTTGGGCCGCGAGGTGTAGAACCGCTCGAAGATGGTCTCGAGGTTGTCGGGCGGAATGCCGGGACCGTCGTCGTCGACCGTGACGACCAGGCGGTTGTGGTTGTCGCGCAGGCCAGGATCGCGGGAGAGCGTGACCCGCACCTCGCCGTCGGCGGCGCTGAACGAGCGGGCGTTGTCGATCAGGTTGCGGAACACCTGACCCATAGGGGTCTCGCGCGCCACGATCCGGGCGTGCTGCGGCGCGCGCTTGGCGTCGAAAGTCACCTTCACGCTGCCCGGCGCCTCGCCCGGCCGCAGCTGGGCTTCGTAGAGATGGATCACCTCGGTCAGCAGCCCGTTCAGCTCGAAGGTCCGCGGCGCTTCGCGCGACAGCTCCGCGTCCAGCCTGGAGGCGTTGGAGATGTCGGTGACCAGGCGATCCAGGCGGGTGACGTCCTGCTGCAGGATGTTCAGCAACCGGGCCCGGGCGGCCGGGTCGGTCACCAGATCCAGCGTCTCGATCGCCGAGCGGATCGAGGTCAGGGGGTTCTTGATCTCGTGGGCGACGTCGGCGGCGAAGCGCTCGATGGCGTCCATCCGCTCGGACATCGAATCGGTCATCTCCTCCAGGGCCCGCGACAGATCGCCCAGCTCATCTTTGCGGTCGGAAATGTCGGGCAATGAGATAGCCCGGGCCCCATCCAGGCGCACGCGGTCGGCGGCGCTGGCCATGCGCAGCACCGGCTGGGCGATCAGGCGGTTGAGCAGGAACGACGAGATCAGGGTGGTGGCGATGGCGATCAGGGCGAACGGCAGCAGAGCCTTGCGCTCGGCGGCGATGATCTGATCGACGTCGCCGGCCTCCAGGGTCAGGACCCCGAGGATCGCGCGCACGTGCTGGATAGGGATCGATACCGACACCACCCGCTCGCCCATCTCGTCGATGCGGGTGCCGGCCACGGGCTCGCCCAGCTTGGCCTGGGCGATCTCGGCGGCCAGGGCCTGGCGGGCCGCTTCGGCGACCTCGGGCTTGGTGTCGGGATCGCGGGTCGGCAGGCCGAAGGCCGGTTGGCCCGGCTTGCGGGCCGGCGGCAGGACCTTGGACTCCACGCGGTCGGCGACGACATAGCTGTCGGCCAGTTGGTTGCCTTGGGCGTCGAACAGCCGCGCGCGCTGCGAGCGGGGAATGAACAGGCTCTGCAGGATGTCGCTGGCTCGGTCGGCCATCAGGCTCGGCTCGGGATCGCCCTCTGTCGCGGCCAGGTCGATGACGTTGGCGATCAGCTCGCCCTGGGTGGTCAGGCTGTCGATACGCGTGTTGATCAGGCCGCTGCGCAGCTCGTTGAGCACCAGCGCCCCGCCCAGCAGCACCGCCAGGGCCAGCAGATTCAAGCCGATGATCAGCCGGCCCAGGCGCGAGCCCCTGGGCCAGGCGAATTTGGGCCAGGCGAATTTAGGCCGGGTCATCCGCCGCTTGGGCTGGGCCTCAGGCGCGGTCTTCCCGGCCATCTTGCGATCAGGATTCGCGATATCGGTAGCCGACGCCATAGAGGGTTTCGATGGAATCGAACTCCGGATCGACCTGCCGGAACTTCTTGCGCATGCGCTTGATGTGGCTGTCGATGGTGCGGTCGTCGACATAGACCTGATCGTCGTAGGCGGCGTCCATCAGGTTGTCGCGGCTCTTCACGAAGCCCGGGCGCTGGGCCAGCGACTGCAGCAGCAGGAACTCGGTGACCGTCAGGCGCACCGGCTTGCCGTCCCACAGGCTGTCGTGGCGCGCCGAGTCGAGCGTCAGCTTGCCGCGCTTCATGATCTTGGAATTGGCGGCGCCGGAGGCGACGCTGGCGGCGTCCTCCTCATCCGGACGGGCCCGGCGCAGCACGGCCTTGACCCGCTCCAGCAGCAGGCGCTGGCTGAACGGCTTGTGGATGTAGTCGTCGGCCCCGAGGTTGAAGCCGAGGATCTCGTCGATCTCGTCGTCCTTGGAGGTCAGCATGATCACCGGGATCTCGGTGCTCTGACGCAGGCGGCGCAGCACTTCCATGCCGTCCATGCGCGGCATCTTGACGTCCAGGATCACCAGGTCGGGCGCCTGGCTCTCGACCGCGTCGAGGCCCGACGCGCCGTCATAGTAAGCCTTCACGACGTGGCCATGGCTTTCCAGCGCCAGCGAAACCGAAGCGACGATGTTCTCGTCGTCGTCGATGAGAGTAATATCGGCCATCGAGCCCTAAGGGTCCTTTCGCGTATCTCCTGCCGATACTATCGACAGGCGTCGCCCGCTACAACGCGCGGGCCGGCTAAGCTTTCCCGATCTTTTGCGGCTTCGGCGTGGCGCCATTGCGGCGCGGCCAGCCCAGGCTTCCTTTGGCAAGCTCGCGCGGCGGCAACCTCACCTTAAGGTCTTGTATCCCATAACGGACTCTCGGGGAGCCCTTTGCCTATGAGCGACCAAGTCCATTACGAGCTGTTCGTGCGCCGCAAGCCCGGCGCGCAGTGGACGCTCGACATGGCGACCGAGATCCGCGCCCACGCCCTTCAGACCGCCGAGGACGTGCTGGAACAAGGGCGGGCGATCGCCGTGCGCGTCAGCAAGGAAACCCTCGACCCCGAGACCCGCGAATACAAGTCGATCGCCATCTTCACCAAGGGCCAGGTGGACGGCGGCAAGCCCAAGAAACAGAAGGAAGACCTGGATCCCCTGTGCGTCCAGCCGTCCGACCTCTACACCGCCCACGCCCGCGATCGCATCGGCCGCCTGCTGGAAGGCTGGCTGGACCGCCACAACGCCACGCCGTTCGAGCTGCTGCACCGTCCCGACCTGGTCGAGAAGCTGGAAGCCTCCGGCACCGACCTGCAGCACGCCTTGCAGAAGATCGCCATCCCCGAGGCCGAGGCCCGGGGCATGTCGGTCCATGAACTGATCCGCACCTTCCAGGGTCTGGTCGAGCGTACCGTCGCCAACCTGATGAAGGCCTTCAAGAAGGGCGACCTGCCCGACCTGGACAAGGAAGGCTTCGCCCGCGCCGCCGAGCGCCTGGCCATCGATCCCGACCGCGCGTTCCTGCTGGGGGCCGGCGTCGCCGCCTCGATCGCGCCCGGCAAGAACTGGTCCGAGAAGATCGCCCGCCTGCTGGACCTGGCCGACGCCGCGCCCAGCGACCCCAAGGCCCGCGCCGCCGCCCTGGCCGCCATCGAAACGCCCCTGGCCGAGATCATCGGCTCGAAGGCCGGCATGGCCGATCTGCTGGGCGGCCAGAAGGACGGCGACGTCGCCGACCTGGGCACGACCCTGGCCGCCATGACCCGCCTGGCCGGCGGCGCCCAGGTCGAGGCTCTGATCCGCATCGAGCCCGGCGTGCGCAACTGCATGCCGGAACTTTCGGGCACCGCCCGGCGCCTGTGCGAATGGCTGAGCGGCGAGGAATTCCCCGCCGTGCGCATGTCGATCGCCCAGCGGGTGCTCAAGGAGCTGAACGGCGTGCGCCGCCTCAAGCCCGCCGACGCCGAGGCCGAGATTGAATATCTGCGCGCCCTGGCCATGAGCCTGACGGCCGCCGCGGGCCGGATCCTGCCGCCCGAAGACATCACCAGCGCCTTCACCACCCGGTCCAAGACCCTGCTGAACGGCGAGTTCATCGAGTCCCTGCTCGGCCGCGACCGCTCGTCGCGCGAGGAGGTGCAGATGCTGATCCGCCTGGCCGAGAACGTCATGGGCGCGGTCAACAAGCGCACGGCGGCCCGCTGGCTGTCGGCCAACGTCCTGGCCCTGCGCTTCGAGCGCGAACTGCGCCAGGGCCCGGACTCGGCGGCCGCCAAGCTGGCCGCCCTGGCCGCCCTGCAGAAGGCCCTGGTCCGCTCTGGCCTGGTGGTCGAGGACTACGAACCCCTGTGCGCGCGACTGGGCGAAGTGGGCGGCATGATCGAAGCCGACGCCCGCCTGGTCACCATGCTGGTCCGCGCCCCGGCCCCGCTGGCCCAGAAGATGTCGGTGCTGATCAAGCTGGCCATGGGCGAGGCCGGCCCCACCGGCCCGGTCGCCGACAAGGCCAAGGCCGAGGTGCTGAAACTGGCCCGCGCGCCTGAAGCGCGCGAGGAGCTGGCGTCGTCGCCGGAGACCATGGACCTGCTCAAGGGCATGGTTCAGCAAAAGGCCGCCGCTTAGCATTTTCGCCCTCTCCCAAAGGGAGAGGGAGGGACCCGTCGCGTAGCGATGGGAGGGTGAAGGGTTACACTTTCACGTTTTCTCTCAAGGTCCTACCGGCACGCCGGCCAGTTCAGAACCCCCTCACCCCCGCCCTCTCCCGTGGGAGAGGGAGAGCTATAGCGCCGCCGCCAACGCCTCGACCACCCGGTCCACGTCCCCATCCGCCATCGTCGGATACAGCGGCAGCGTCAGACACCGCGCGTACCAGGCGTCGGCGCCGGGCAGGTCCAGGGCGCCGTAGCGGGCCTGGTAGTAAGGCTGGCGGTGCACCGGGATGTAGTGGACCTGGCTGCCGACGCCCTTGGCCTTCAGCGCCTCGACCACCGCCAGGCGGGTCGTGCCCAGGGCCTCGAAGTCGATCAGCACGGTCAGCAGATGCAGGGCCGGGTCGGACCAGGCCGGGCTGGTCGCCAGGCGCACGGCCGGGGCCAGCGACGCCAGCTTCTCGGCGTAGAGCGCCGTCAGCGCCTTCCGACGCGTCACGAAGCGGTCAAGCTTGGCGAGCTGCGAAATACCCAGGGCGCACAGCACGTCGGGGATGCGGTAATTGAAGCCCAGTTCGGGCATCTCGTACCACCAGGGCTCGGCGCCCGGCGGGCGTTGCATGCCGTGGCCGCGCAAGGAGCGGGCCCGGGCCGCCAGGGCGGCGTCGTTGGTGGTCAGCATGCCGCCCTCGCCCGTGGCCAAGGTCTTGACCGGGTGGAACGAGAAGCTGGCGAAGCTGGAATAGGCGCCGTCACCGACCGGATGGGCGACGCCGTCGAAGGTCCCGATCGAGCCCAGGGCGTGGGGCGCGTCCTCGACCAGGACGGCGCCGACGCCATCAGCCAGGGCCTTCAGGCCCGGAAGATCGCAAACATCGCCGCGCAGGTGCACCGGCAGCACGGCCCGCACGCGCCGACCTTCGGCCCGCTTCAAGGCGTCGGCAAGCGTATCAGGCGTCATCAGCCCGCTGTCGGGATCGACGTCGGCGAACACCACCTCCGCTCCCACGTAGCGGGCGCAGTTGGCGGTGGCCAGGAAGGTGACCGAGGGCGCGATGCAGACGTCGCCCTCCCCGACGCCCAGCGCCAGCATGGCCAGGTGCAGGGTGGCGGTGCCGTTGGCGACGGCGATGGCGTGCTCAGCCCCGACCTTGGCCTTGAAGGCGGTCTCGAAGGCCTCGACGGTCGGGCCAGTGGTAAGAAAGTCGGCGCGCAGGGCCGCCGCGACCGCCGCCACGTCGTCGTCCTCGATCGTCTGACGGCCGTAGGGGAGGAAGGGCGGCGACTCCGACATTAGGCCTTCTCGGCCAGCATGGCGTTCAGGCCGTCCTCGCTGAGCCAGTCGTCGTTGCTGTCGCTGCTGTAGCTGAAGCCCTCGGCCACGTCCTTGCTGCCCGCCTCACCCCGGAAGGGCTTGCGGGGATATTCGACAAAGGTCGGCTCGATCACGTAGCGGTCGGCCAGCTCGACGGTGGCCCGGGCGTCGTCGGCGCTGATCATCATCTCGTGCAGCTTCTCGCCGGGACGGATGCCGATGATCTTCACCCCGGCCTCGGGTGACATCGCCTTGACCAGGTCGGGCATGGTCATGGACGGGATCTTGGGCACGAAGATCTCGCCGCCGCGCATGATCTCCAGCGACGACAGCACGAACTCCACGCCCTCGTTCAGGGTGATCCAGAAGCGGGTCATGCGTGCGTCGGTGACCGGCAGCTCGGTCGCGCCCTGGCTCAGCAGGCGCTTGTAGAGCGGCACGACGCTGCCGCGCGAACCCACCACGTTGCCGTAGCGGACCACCGCGAAGCGGGTGCCGATGTCGCCCGACAGGTTGTTGGCCGCCACGAAGGTCTTGTCCGAGGCCAGCTTGGTCGCGCCGTACAGGTTGATCGGGTTGCAAGCCTTATCGGTGGACAGGGCCACCACCTGCTTGACGCCGTTGTTGAGGCTGGCCCAGACCACGTTCTCGGCGCCCAGCACGTTGGTGTGGATGCATTCCGAGGGGTTGTACTCGGCGGCCGGCACCTGCTTGAGGGCGGCGGCGTGGATCACGATGTCGACGCCGCGCAGGGCCAGGGTCAGGCGTTCACGGTCGCGGACGTCGCCCAGGAAGAAGCGCATCTTCCCGTAGGTTGCCTCGTCGAACTGCTCTCGCAGCTCCAGCTGCATGTCGCTCTGCTTCAATTCGTCGCGGGAATAGACGATCACCTTCCGCGGATTGGCGCGCCGCAGGACGGTTTCGATGAAGCGGCGGCCAAACGAACCGGTGCCGCCGGTCACCAGGATGACCTTGCCGTCCAGATCGAGCTTTTTCGGTGAAAAACGCCCCAATTTCAGTCTCCTGAGCCCCCACCGGCGGCTGCAAGCGATTGGCCGCGCGCGGGACGATTCATGGTTAACGCCCCTTTGTGCCCGTCAGACGTAAAGAGGACGTCAACCACGTCGTGTCACAAGGCCGTATGCGCCGCGCCGTCCTCATTCCCGTCCTGTCGATGCTGGCCGCCGCCAGCCTGGCCGCCCCGCCCGCCTTCGCCGGCCACGGCAAGGAGGAGAAGAAGGCCCCGCCGACCTATTTCGCGCTCCAGCCGCTGACCGCCACGACGATCCGCCGCGACGGCCGCCGGGGCGTCATGACCCTGGAAGCCGGGATCGAGGCCAAGGATGCGGGCCTGATGGAGCGCGCCCAGCAGTCCGAACCCCGCCTGCGCGCCGCCTTCGCCCAGGTGCTGATGACCTACACCGCCGGCATGCCGCGCGGCGCCGCGCCGGACCTGAACTACCTGGGCGACAAGATGCAGGACGCCGCCGACAAGGTGCTGGGCCGCAAGGGCAGCAAGGTGCTGCTGGGCTCGGCAATGGTGAACTAGCTCAGATCGTCATCCTCGGACTTGTTCCGAGGACCCCTCTGTCAGCCAGTTTGCCGTTTTAGATTGGGTCGCGACCTCACCGCTCCACGGATCTTCGTTCTTCTCGGTTGAAATAGGGGTCCTCGGAACAAGTCCGAGGATGACGGAGCGGGTTACTTCTTCCGCCGCTCGCGGAAGAACCCCCGCAACAGGTCGGCGCTCTCCTGCGCCATCACTCCGCCGGTGACCTGGGGCCGCCAGTGGCAGGTGGGCTGGGCGAAAAACTGGGGGCCGTGGACCACCGCCCCGCCCTTGGGATCCTCGGCGCCGAACACCACCCGGCCGATGCGGGCGTGGCTGATGGCGCCGGCGCACATGGCGCAGGGCTCCAGCGTCACCACCAGGGTCAGGTCGGTCAGGCGGTAGTTGCCCAGCTTGGCGGCGGCGATCCGCATAGCGGCGATCTCAGCGTGGGCCGTAGGGTCGTGGGCGCCGATCGGCCCGTTGCCGGCCCGAGCGATCACCTCGCCGGTCGCCGGATCGAGGATCACCGCCCCCACCGGCGTCTCGCCGGCCTCGGCGGCCGCGCGGGCCTCCTCGAGAGCCAGGGCCATGGCCTCCAGATCCCGGGCGTCTTGATCCTGCAGGGGATCGGTGCGCATTAGAAAGCCGCCCATCGTGAGATGCGCCCAGCCCTAGAAGGACGACGCCGTGACCGAGAAATACCAGCCCCACCTGCATGACAACGCCTTGCTCGGTCAAGCCGACGGCCATGAGGGCGAGGACGGCGGCGAGGGCGAGCGCGTCGCCAAGATGCTGGCCCGTTCGGGCGTGGCCTCGCGGCGCGAAGTCGAGCGGCTGATCGAGGCGGGCAAGGTGGCCCTGAACGGGACCGTGCTGACCACCCCGGCCGTCCGGGTGCGCCCCGGCGACATCCTGACCGTCGACGGCAAGATGATCGACGAGCCCGAGCCGACGCGGATCTTCCGCTACCATAAGCCCACGGGCCTGCTGACCTCGCACAACGACCCCAAGAACCGCCCGACGGTGTTCCAGGCGCTGCCCCGCGACCTGCCGCGCGTCATCTCGGTGGGTCGCCTGGACCTCAATTCCGAGGGCCTGCTGCTGCTGACCAACGACGGCGAGCTGTCGCGCGCTCTGGAGATGCCGCAAAACGCCTGGCAACGCCGCTACCGCGTGCGGGCGTTCGGTGTGACCACCCAGGAGAAGCTCGATCGCCTGAAGGACGGGATCACCGTCGAGGGCGTGCGCTACGGCGCGATCGAGGCTCGGCTCGACAAGGCCCAGGACAAGGCCGGCGGCCGCAACCTCTGGATCACCGTCACCCTCAGCGAAGGCAAGAACCGCGAGGTCCGCAAGGTGCTCGAGGCCATCGGCCTGAAGGTGAACCGCCTGATCCGCCTGTCCTATGGGCCGTTCGCCCTGGGGACCCTGCTGCCGGGCCAGGTTGAGGAGGTCGGCCCCCGGGTGATCCGCGAGCTGCTGGAAGGCATCATCCCGGCCGAGAACATGCCGACCGGCGACAAGCCGCGCTTCCAAGGCGTGGCCGAGCCGCTGAAGGCCCCGGGCCAGGCGGGCGGCGGCGACGTCCAGCGGCGCGGTGTGCCCCGAGCGGGCAAGCTGACCCAAGCCGCCATCCTGCAGCCCGAGGAAAAGACCGAGGAGACGAAGTTCGTCCGCAAGCCGGGCTGGGCCAAGCCGAAGAAGAAGCCGGTGGTGATCCACAAGGCTGGCGCGGGCAAGACAGCTCCTGGAAAGCCGGGCGCGCGTCCCGGCAAGAAGTCGATCGAGACCAAGATTGTCGGTCCCCGCGCCCTGTCGCCGCGCGAGGCGGCCGACAAACGCATCCGCGAAAAGGCTCAGGCCGAGAAGGCCGCCGGCAAACGCGCGGTCAAGGACGAGAGCGCCCGGCCCACCTCCAGCAAGCCGGCGAAGCCCGGCGCGCGCCCGGCCACGTCCAGGGTCGCGCCGAAAGGCCCGCCACGCGACAAGCGCTGATCGGTCAGGTCGCCGCCAGACGGGTCCAGCGACGCAGCGGGGCCCAGCGCGCGGCGATCTCGGCCAGGGCGACGTAGCCGGCCAGCATCAGCGGGGCGATGACCAGGGTTTCAGGCGGAAAGGCGTGCGGCGCCTCGGGCTTCAGCGCCATCGGCTGGACGAACAGCAGGATGACGATGTTGTTGGCCGCGTGCGCCCCGACGGCGAACTCGATTCCGCCCAGCCTCAGGGTCATCCAGGCCAGGCCCACGCCCATGGCTAGGCGCACCAGGAAGGCGTCGAGGTTGGGATCGAAGTGGATCGCCGAGAACAGCAGGCCGCTGATCACAAGCACCGCGCGCGGGTCGGGGAACCACGCTCCGACGATTTTGATCAGCCAGCCCCGAAAGACCAGTTCCTCGGCGGCGGCGGCGATCAGCAGCAGCATCACGACCACCGCCACATAGACCAGCCGCCCGCCCAGATCGGGGCTGATCGCCAGGATCGGCGCGCCCGGCGCCTTGGGATCCAGGGCCGCCGAGGCCAGCAGCAGCGGCCCGATCGTCGCTGCGAAAAGACCTAGGCCCAGCAGCAGCAGCCGCCAGCGGAACCGGGGGGCGGCGGTGAGGTACGACATCAGCCGGCGGTGATGCAGCAGGGCGGCCGCGCCCACGAAGGCCAGGGCCATCGCGCCGTTCACCACGGCCAGCAGGGTGAGGACGAAGGCGATCTCGGTCAGGCCGCTGGGGGCCTTGCCCTGGCTGATCATCTCCATCAGGCGTTCGACCGCCGCCACGCCCCCGCCGAAGACGGCGAAGGCCACGAAGACGGCGAGGCCCGCGATCACCGCCGCCAGGAGGGCCGCGATCACGCCGATGGGCAGGGTCAGCAGGAGCGGAACGACCCGCCGGTCGGCCGGCGTCAGATCGTCTAGAAACGGCGACTGTCGAAGCTCTGCTAGCACCACGGTTTCCGATCGGGTTGTGGATCATCGCTAGGCGTTCGCCGTTCGCGACGCAAGCGGCGCGACACGTGACTTGCCGCGACAGGCGGCGCGCGGCACACATCGGGTGCAAAAAGCGGGGCGCGCATGACCGACATCACCGACAAGGAAGCACAGCACCTTCACCGCCTGATCCTGTTTTCGGATGCGGTGTTCGCGATCGCCATCACCCTGCTGGCCATCGAGATCCATCCGCCCGAGCACTTCACCAGCGTCTCGGCCTTCTTCGCGGAGATGCGCGACAAGCTATGGGCCTACGCCTTCAGCTTCGGCGTGATCGGCATCAACTGGATCAGCCACAGGCGTCTGTTTCTTCGCATCACCCGGGCGGACACGGCGCTGGACGTGCTGAACTTCCTGCTGCTGGGCCTGGTGGCGTTGTTGCCGCTCGGCACCGAGATGCTGTGGGAGTCGGGCAACGGGCCGGCGATCTTCATCTATGTGGGCCTGGTGACTCTGCTCGGCGTGACCCTGGCCATGACCTGGGGCTACGCCGCCTTCATCGGCCGCATGGTCGAGCCGATGAGCCAGTTCGAGAAGGTTTATGTCCTGCTGCGCGTGGCTCTGCTGCCCGGCGTGATGTGCGGCTTGACGTTCTTCAGCCTGATCACCGGTACGCCGTGGGGCTTTGTGGGCATGGGTCTGGTCCTCGCGGCCCTGTCGATCGTCAGCCGCCTGGTGATCAAGGGCAAGCCCGTGGTCACCGAGTTCTCGAAGGACTGACCGTCTTGCGCATCGTCTCGGGCCAGTATCGCGGCAAGACCATCGTCACCCCGCCGGGCGACAACACCCGACCCACCTCGGACCGGGCCCGGCAGGCGGTGTTCAACATCCTTGAGCACGCCGCCTGGGCGCCGGAATTGCACGGCGCGCGGGTGATCGACGTGTTCGCCGGCTCGGGGGCCCTGGGCCTGGAGGCGATGTCGCGCGGCGCGGCCTTCTGCCTGTTCGTCGAGACCGACGACAACGCGCGCGGCGCGATCCGCGAGAACATGGAGGCCTTCGGCCTGTTCGGCCAGGCCCGGGTCCACCGGCGCGACGCCACCGATCCCGGCGTGCGCCCCGGCAGCGTCGGCCAGCCCTTCGACATCGCCTTCCTCGACCCGCCCTATGCCAAGGGCTTGGGCGAGAAGGCCCTGGCGGCCCTGCGCGCCGGCGACTGGTTGGCCCCTGGGGCCGTCGTGGTGTTCGAACGCGGCCGCGACGAGCCCGACCCGGCGCCCGAAGGCTTCGAGCGGCTCGACGCGCGCGACTACGGCGCCGCGCGCGTTTTCTTCTTCAGGCTCGCCTAATCACCACGCGCGGGCGGTCGTGCGGTTGTCCAGCTGGCTGCGCAGGCTGGCCGCGCCCAGGCGGGTGATCCGGTAGGGCCCGCCGCCGGTGCTGGCGATGAAGCGGCGTCGCTTGAGGGCTTTGAAGACACCCAGCGAGCAGTCGCTCAGGCGCCAGCCCTCGCCGGTGATGCAATCGGCGCCGACAATGCGGCCGTCGTCGTCGCGCAGGAGTTCGATGCGGGCGCCCTGCGCCATCGCGTGTAGCGTCCGTTGCTGCGGTTTTGAGATGTTCAAGGAAGTGGTCCGAGGATCGAGGCGTGGGGACGCTTGCCGTCTCGGCAAGCGGACGGATCGGGGCCTGATCAGCTTACGAACGGGAGGTTCGGAGCCTTAGGCCCGGGCCTCGCACACAATCTCGGACATAAACCACACTGGGTTTTCGGAGGCGTAAAACTTAGCGTGGTCGCGAAGGTAGGGCCAGGGACTACTTCTTCGCCTTCGCCGGCGTGGTCTGGGTCACCTTGACCGGGGCGCCGTCACTGCGGGCTTCAGCGACCAGGGCTGTGCAGTCGGCGTCCTTGGCCTCACCGCCGGTGACGAAGGGCAGGATGGCGGCCAGGGGCGAGACCAGCGTGCCCAGGGCCGCGGCAAGCCCGCCCTGGGCCACCGCCCCGCCGGTCTCCAGACCGACCTTCGGCGACATGAACGGCCCCCTGATGGTGATCGGGATGAACAGGCGTACCAGGCGCGGCTTCTTGCTGTCGCCGTCGATCTTCAGGTCCAGCCGCTCGTTCTGGAGGTCGATCGTCCCCTTGCCGCGCGCCAGCACCACGCCGGTGTCGGCGACGATGCGGTTGGAGGTCATGATCCCGTCCTTGACGCTGAAGTCGGCCACGGCGCAGCGGACGCTGGTCTGCTTGTTGTCCTTGCTGAGCAGCAGGATCAGGCCCTTGGAGGCGTTGACGCCCAGCAGTTCGGCGAAGGCCTGGCGGATCTGGCCCCGAGGCGAGACCAGGGTCACCTGGCCGTTGGCGGTGGAGGCCGCGCGGTGCACCGAATTGCCGTAGCCGGTCAGCTTGGCGCGGGCCATCACCCCGCCCTCGATCGCGGGCTCGCCATCGCTCTTGATGGTGATGAAGTCTTCGAGCTTGGCGTTGGTCAGCCGCAGGTCGAGATCGGTGCGCGGGACGTTGGGATTGGCGTCCAGCTTCACCTTACCGGCCAGGTCGCCGCGCGAGAAGGTGAAGGCGATCGGGTCCATGGTCAGCACGCCCTTGTCCAAGGTCAGGTCCAGACGAACCTTCTTCAGAGGGAGATTGGGCGCGTTCACCGCCAGGGCCCGGTACTTGACCTTGGCGTCCATGGCCTTGACCCGGTCGACCTGCAGGGTGGCGTCGGGCAGCAGGCGCTGGGTGGCGTCGCGCTGCACGGCCTCGACCTTCTGGCCCGCCGAGGCGGTTTCGCCCCGACCCGTCGCCGGCGCCGCGCCGACCAGGCTGCCCAGGTCGTCGAAGTCCAGGCGTCGCGACTGCAGATCCGCCTCCAGATAAGGCCGCGCCTTGCCCATCAGGACGAAGAGGTCGCCAGAGACGTCGCTGTCGCCGATCCGGCCGTTCAGCTTCTTGAAATCGAACCGCTCGCCCCGACGGCTCAGATGGCCGCTGATCTTGTAGGGCGGGGTGTTGGGCAGAGTCAGACCGGTCAGGGCGTACAGGCGGTTCAGGTCGGTGCCGGAGACGCTGAGTTGGGTCTCGAACAGGCCCAGATTGAACGGCTTGGTGATGTCGCCCTTGGCCGTCACGCGGGTCGTGCCGGCGTCCACCTTGGCGTCGAAGGGATAGGGCCGGTTGGGCGAGATGTTCAGCAGGGGGCCGCCGGTGACCAGGGCGGTGAACGGCGAGCGGTTCAGCTGGCCCTTGCCCTCCAGCACGAACCGGCCACGCCCGTCGCTGCTGGCGTGCTCGTTCGAGTTGACCGTGCCCAGGAAGAAGATGTCGCGCTGCTGGTCGGCGTAGCGCAGCTGGCCGTCATTGATGACGAAGTGCTGGATGGCCGGCAGCTTCAGCGGCTTCCGGGGCGCGTTGGGGTCGCCGAAGGTCCAGTTGGCGCGACCCGAGCTTTCGCGCAGCAGGCGCACGTCAGGGCGGTCCACCGCCAGCAACGGCAGGATCACGTCGCCCTTCAGCAGGGGCAGCAGCTTGATCTGCACCGCGATGCGGTCGACCTTGGCCATGTAATCTTTAGAGGGGGGTGTCGCCGCCGGCGATCCCTTCGGATCGGCCTTGGCCGCCCAATCGGGCTGGGCGATGCGCACGCCCAGGGCCTCGGCCTTGGGCGTGAACGACCAGGGATGGACGCGCAGATCGCCGGTGATCACCACCTCGCGGTTCAGCCGCGCGGAGGCGAAACGGCCCAAGGGTCCTCGGAACCAGTTCCAGTCGAAGATCACCAGAAAGACGACGATCGCCGCCGTCAGCAGGATCGCTCCGATCATCCCCCAGCGCGCGCGCGGCGGCAGGCCGCGCAGACGGGCGGCGAGACTGGGTGGCGGATCGGGTGCGAGCGTCGTCAGGGCGGAACCTCCGGATACCCGTCCACAACGCACGGACGGGGTCCTTATGTTCCGAAAGCGGTCAGTCCCGCCCTAAGGCGAAAACGGCGGTTAGTAGACCAGCCGCAAGCTGCCGACGCCGATGGCGGCCAGCACGAAGGCGACGATCGCCACGATCTCATAGGTTTTGAAGAGCGGCTTGCTCGGCGTACGCATGGTTGGATATTCCCCCGTCCCGATTTGATGCGTGTGGACCCCCCTCACGCAATCCCCGGGCCAAAAACTTGAGTCTTCACGGCAGCTTGCCCGGCCAGATCAGGAAGCCGCCGGCGTCACGGCCCGCCACGCGGTAGACCGGCGGCGGCGCGACAGGGTTCGACGGCGCCGGCGCCGGGACGATCCGCGTCCAGCCGCCGTAGCGGTCGCCACGCAAGGGCTGGTCCTCGACGTCCAGCGGCCGCTCGTAGGCCCAGCGGTCGAAGTCGCTCCACACAGCCTGGGGCTCGCACTCGACGCGGTCGTAGCGATAGGCGCCGCCCGGGCCGGTCACCCGCCGGGTGGTGCAGTCCTGAGGCCAATCCCCGGCCGACGCGACGGCGCCCGTTCCGCACACGACGGCGATGAGACCCAGCAAAAGCAGCGCACGGCGGATCATGGCGAGAACTCCAGACGGTTAACAAACCATTGCCGAAACGTGCTTTCGCCCGCTTTCGCCTCCAACGCGAGCTCGGCCATGAAGATTCTTGGGGTGATTGCCAGACACGGCCGTGCGCCCTAGCTTTCCGTCAAACAAATGTTTGAGGCGGACATGGCGATCGAGGCGGTGATCTGGGATTTCGGCGGGGTTTTCACGACCTCGCCGTTCGAGGCCTTCCGGCGTTTCGAGGTCGAGCGCGGTCTGCCTCAGGACTTCATCCGCCGGGTCAACGCCGCCGATCCCGACGCCAACGCCTGGGCCCTGTTCGAGCGCAACGAGATCGACGCGGCCGCCTTCGACGCCCTGTTCTTGGAGGAGGCCACGCGCCTGGGCCACCCAGTGCGCGGCGCCGAGGTGCTGCCCCTGCTGTCCGGCGACGTGCGGCCGCGTGTGGTGGCGGCGCTGAAGGCCTGCAAGGCGCGGTTCAAGGTGGGCTGCATCACCAACAACGTGGTCACCGGCCACGGCACGGGCATGGCCGGCTCGGCTGAGAAGGCCGAGCAGATCGCCGAGATCTTCGCCCAGTTCGACGCGGTGATCGAAAGCTCCAAGGCCGGGGTCCGCAAGCCCGATCCGCGCATCTACCAGATGATGTGCGAGCTGATCGGCGTCGCGCCGGGCTCTTGCGTCTATCTCGACGATCTGGGGGTCAACTGCAAGCCGGCGGCGGCCTTGGGCATGACGGCCATCAAGGTCACGACCGAGGAGCAGCTGCTGGCGGACCTTGCGGCGGCGACCGGATTGGCGTTCTGAGGGTTCGACAAAGTCGAACTTCAGGAGCCCGCTATGACCCGCCCCACCAAGATCGGCGCCGCCGCCGCCGTCGCTCAGCTCGAGGGCTGGGCCCCGGTCGCCGAGAAGGACGCGATCAGCAAGACCTTCAAGTTCGCCGACTTCAACGCCGCCTTCGGCTTCATGACCCGCGTGGCCTTGATGGCCGACAAGCTGGATCACCATCCGGAGTGGTTCAACGTCTACGACCGCGTCGAGGTGGTGCTGACCACGCACGACGCCGACGGGGTCAGCGAGCTGGATGTGAAGATGGCGAAGTTCATGGATCAGGTCGCGTAGAAGGCTGAGCTGGCCCCCTCCGTCACGCCGCGTATTCGCGACGCGTCACCTCCCCCGTTGCACGGGGGAGGAGTCCAGTTCAAACTATTGTTTGAATTATAACGGGAGGACGCCGCCAATGGCGCAGAGCACGGGCCGGGTCGCCGGCAAGAAGGCCTTCATCACCGGCGGGGCCCAGGGCCTGGGCGCGGCGGCGGCTCGTCGCCTCGCCGAGGAAGGCGCCAAGGTCAGTGTCGCCGACATCAACTTCGCCGGAGCGCAGGCCGTGGCGGCCGAGATCAACGCCGCCCACGGAGCCGGCACCGCCTTCGCCTTCCCGCTGGACGTCACCCAGGAAGACCAGTGGATCGACGCGCTGGAAAAGGCCGACGCGGCCATGGGCGGCATTTCGGTGCTGCTTAACAACGCCGGGGTGGCCGGCGACAAGCCGCTGGAGCAGATGGAGTTCGACCTCTGGAAGCGGATCATGTCGATCAATGTCGACAGCGTCTTCCTGGGGGCCAAGCACGCCCTGAAGTACATGCGCGCCCACCAGCCGGGCTCGATCATCAACATCAGCTCGATCGCCGGCCTGATCGCCAACCACAACTCGCCAGCCTACAATGCCTCTAAGGCCGGGGTCTGGCTGCTCAGCAAGAACATCGGCCTCTACTGCGCCAAGATGGGGCTGGATATCCGCTCCAACTCGATCCACCCGACCTTCATCGACACCCCGATCCTGGACCCGCTGAGCCAGCGCCTGGGCAAGGACGAGGCTCACGCCAAGCTAGGCCGCCAGATCCCGCTGGGCCACATCGGCGAGCCGAACGACATCGCCAACGCGGTGCTCTACCTGGCCAGCGACGAGAGCAAGTTCATGACCGGCGCCGAGTTGAAGCTGGACGGCGGGATTTCGGCGATGTGATGAACCTTCCTTCTCCCCTTGCGGGAGAAGGTGTCGGCGAAGCCGACGGATGAGGGGTTCCTCAGACAAGAAAGCCGCGACAAGCCGAAAGGCCGGTCGCGGCTTTTGCGTTCTTCAACCCCTCACCCGACCCCACTTCGTGGGGCCACCCTCTCCCACAAGGGGAGAGGGATAGGATCAGCGCGGCGCCCTCTTCGCCAAGATCCGCTGAAGCGTCCGGCGGTGCATGTTCAGCCGGCGGGCGGTCTCCGACACGTTGTGGCCGCACATCTCGTAGACCCGCTGGATGTGCTCCCAGCGGACGCGGTCGGCGCTCATCGGGTTTTCCGGCGGGGCCGGGGCGGCGTCCTTGGCGGCCAACAGGGCGCGGGCCACGTCGTCGGCGTCGGCCGGTTTGGAGAGGTAGTCGATCACCCCCGCCTTCACCGCCGCCACCGCGGTGGCGATATTGCCGTAGCCGGTCAGCATGATGACCTTGGCGTCGGGGCGGACGTCGCGCACGGCCTCGACCACTTTCAGGCCGGTGCCGTCCTCCAGTCGCATATCGAGCACGGCGTGGGCCGGCGCCTGGGATTTCAGCGCGCTCATCGCCTCGGCGACCGAGGCGCAGAGCGTCACCGCGAAACCGCGCTGTTCGAGCGCCCGGCCCAAGCGCGTCCTTAGCGGCGCGTCGTCGTCGAGAAGCAGTAGGGACTTGTCGGGCAGGGCCGCGACCATTTCACCGATATCCGCCATGAACTTCAGCGCCTCCCAACGCCGACACTCAACCAGGCTGCGAGCGAACCATCTTGTTGCCCAATTCCCGAGTGTCGCAAGTGTTTCATCACAGCTCGCTCGCACCGATGATGGCCGGCGCCTCGAGCGCGGACCGAGGCCAGCGCGCGGCGACCACCGCGCCGCCGCGCCGACCGTTCTTGAAATCCACCGTCGCCCCTGTTCGTTCCAACAAGGTCTTGGCGATGAAGAAGCCCAGCCCCATGCCGATATGTCCCGTCCTGGACCCCTCCGCCCCCGGACGGGACGTGACATAGGGCTCGCCCAGCTTGGCCAGGATCTCGGGCGAGAAGCCCGGACCGTCGTCGCGCACCTCGATCACCACGGCGCGGACGTCGAAACGGGCCACGACGATCACCTCGGCCCGGGCGAAATCGACGGCGTTCTCGACGATGGTCGTCAGGGCGTGGAGGATCTCGGCCCGGCGCCAGATGTCGGGCGCGGAATCGCCGGGCGGGCCGTTCACCACCGCCTCCACGCGGACGCCGTGGATCATGTGCGGCTCGATCACCTCGTGCACCAGCTGGGTCAGGCTGATGCGCTCATGCACGGCGTCCTTGGCCTCGGGCATCTCGGTGAGGCGCGCCAGGATTTCGCGGCAGCGGGCGGCCTGGCCGATCATCAGCTCGGCGTCCTCGCGGGTCTGCTCGTCGGGCGCGTTGCGGATCATCTCGCGGGCCACGACCGAGATGGTGGCCAGGGGCGTGCCCAGTTCGTGGGCGGCCGCGGCGGCCAGGGCGCCCAAGGCCGACAACCGCTGCTCGCGGGCCAGTACGGTCTCGGTGACGTTCAGCGCCAACTCCATCCGCGCCGATTCGGTCGCCGCCTGCCAAGCGTAGGCCCCGGTCAGCGCGATGCCCAGGATGCGCGACAGCACGATGGTGAACAGCGTCATGCCGCCCGGCAGCGGTCCCGGTCCCGCCGAAGGCCGGTAAGGCAGCGGCAGGGACAAGAAGGCCAGCACCACGCAGGCGGCCACCGCCAGGGCCCCGATCGCCGCCGCGAACCGGGCCGGCAGGGTGGCGGCGGCCAGGGTGACGGGGGCGATCAGCAGCAGGGAGAACGGATTGATGATGCCGCCGGTCAGGTACAGCATCCCCGCCAGCTGCAGGGTGTCGAAGGCGATCTGGGCCGTGGCCTCGACCTCCCGGGCCATCCGCTGCCCCCCGAAGGCCAGGCCGATCAGCACGTTCAGCCAGGCCGACAGGGCGATCAGCGAGAAGCACAGGGCGTAGGGGACCTTGAGGTCCAGGACCAAGCCGGCGACCAGAATGGCGGTCGTCTGGCCGACCACCATGATCCAGCGCTGGGCGATCAGGGTGCGGACCCTCAGGCGGCCGCGTCGAAGCCCCGGCCCCGTCCAGGACCAGTCCTCGTCTTGCGCCGCCTCGACGTCAGGCTTATCGAGCCCCGGTCGAGGCGAACTGTGCGGCGCATTCTTGAGAGACGCGTCTGCCATGTCGCACCTTAAGGCCAGAATTTCCCGTCTGGCGAGAGCGAAAGGTTCAACGCCCATGCCGCGTCATCGGTTGTTCGCGATTCTGGCCGGTCTGGCGGCGGTGCTGCTGGCAGGCGGGCTGATCTACAAGACCGGCGTCCTGGACAAGGCGCCGCCGCCCTCGCTGGTGGGCGGTCCCTTCCAGCTCGTCGATCAGAACGGCCGGCCGACCACCGAAGCGGCGCTGAAAGGCCAGTGGAACGCGGTGTTC
>JAGIBE010000222.1:0-27574 GCA_017744495.1 Caulobacter sp.
GCCATGTTCCACGTGAAACAGGACAGCGATCTGGGCGTCCTTCGCGAGGGCGACTGGGCGGTGGTCAACAAGATCGACCTGGTCGACGCCTATCGACTGGAGGAGCTGCGGGATATTCTGGTGGCCCAAGGCTTGCGGGTGATCGAGTTGGCGGCCCGAAAGCCGGGGGGTGCGGAGGCGGCGAGGGCGGCTCTGACGGACTGCGTGGTCGACGCCCTCTCCGGCGCGGAGTTTCCGGCGGCCACCCGCATCCGCCATGCCGAGAGCCTGACCGAGGCACGGACGTATCTGCGGCGCGCCTTGTCCGACGTCGGGCTGGAAGTGGAGCTCGCCGCCGAGGATGTCCGACTGGCGGCGCGGTCCTTGTCACGCATCACCGGGCGGATCGATCCCGAGGATGTGCTCGACCGAGTGTTTTCAAGCTTCTGCATCGGCAAGTGATGTTTCACGTGAAACATCGCCTTGAACTATCCACAGGGTGATCACAGATGTCTCCAGCGTGTTTCACGTGAAACACCCGAGACCGACTCGCCGCTGCGGGGAGTCTCGCGTATAAGCCTAATACGCCCCCGCCCGAGACACCCATGTCGCGGTGGGGGCGTTCGCATTGAGGCGTGCAAGCTTGTCCAACTCTTGGGATGTCATTGTCATCGGCGGCGGTCACGCCGGCTGCGAGGCGGCGGCCGCCTCGGCGCGGGCCGGTGCGCGTACCCTGCTGCTGACTCACAAGCGCGAGACTGTGGGCGAGATGTCGTGCAACCCGGCCATCGGCGGCCTGGGCAAGGGCCACCTGGTCCGTGAGATCGACGCCCTGGACGGCCTGATGGGCCGAATGGGCGACAAGGCCGGCATCCAGTATCGCCTGCTGAACCGCTCCAAGGGCCCCGCCGTGCGCGGGCCGCGCTCGCAGATCGACCGAAAGCTCTATCGCGAAGCCATGCAGGCCGAGCTGTTCGACTATCCCAACCTCGACGTGATCGCCGCCGCCGCCGAAGACCTGATTGTCGAGGACGGCAAGGTCGCCGGCGTCGTGGACGGAGAGGGCGGTGTTTATCGCGCCGGTCGCGTGGTCCTGACCACCGGCACCTTCCTGAAGGGCGTGATCCATCAGGGCGAGACCCGCATACCGGCCGGCCGGGTGGGCGACGCCCCGTCGATCGGTTTGTCGGACCGGCTCTACGCCCTGGGCTTCGACATGGGCCGTCTGAAGACCGGCACGCCCGCGCGCCTAGACGGCAAGACCATCGCCTGGGACCGCCTGGAGATGCAGGCCGCCGACGAGGAGCCCGAGCCGTTTTCGTTCCTGACGTCTCACGTGGACGTGCCTCAGATCCATTGCGGCATCACCTACACCACGGCCGAGACCCACAAGATCATCGCCGATCGGCTGGGCGAGTCGGCCGTCTATGGCGGCCGCGCCACCGGCATCGGCCCGCGTTACTGCCCGTCGATCGAGGACAAGGTCGTCCGCTTCGCCGACAAGACCAGCCACCAGGTGTTCCTGGAGCCGGAGGGCCTGGACGACGACACAGTCTATCCGAACGGCGTCTCGACCTCGGTCTCGGCAGAGACTCAACTGCTGTTCCTGCGGACCATGCCGGGCCTCGAGAACGTCGAGGTTATCCGGTACGGCTATGCGATCGAGTATGACTATGTCGACCCGCGCGAGCTCTACCCGACGCTGGAGACCAAGCGCCTGGCCGGGCTCTACCTGGCGGGCCAGATCAACGGCACGACGGGCTATGAGGAAGCCGGCGCCCAGGGCTTGATGGCCGGGCTGAACGCCGCGCTGGCGGCGCAGGGCAGGGAGTCCGCCGTCTTCGCGCGCGACGAGGCCTATATCGGCGTGATGATCGACGATCTGGTCACCCGGGGCGTCACCGAGCCCTATCGCATGTTCACCAGCCGCGCCGAGTTCCGCCTGATCCTGCGGGCCGACAACGCCGATCAGCGCCTGACGGACAGGGGCTTGGCGCTGGGCGTCGTGGGTTTGGTGCGCGCCGAGGCCTGGGCCGCGAAGAAGGCCGAGTTGGAAGCCGTCCGCGCCTTTGCCCGCTCGGTCACCCTGACGCCGGCCGAGGCCAATCGCGCCGGCTTCAAGGTGAATCACGACGGCCAGCGTCGCGACGTGCTGGCCATGCTGGCCTTGCCCGACGTGACCCTGGACGGCCTGACCGCGGTATGGCCCGAGATTTCCACGTGGAGCCCCATGGCCCGCGAGCAGATCGAGATCGAGGCGGCCTATGCCGGCTATCTCGACCGCCAGCGCAATGACGCCGAGGCCTTCCGTAAGGAAGAGGATCTGCGCCTGCCGGCCGATCTGGACTACGGGCTGGTCGGCAGCCTGTCGAACGAGGTGCGCGAGAAGCTGGCCCGCGTGAAGCCGCTGACCCTGGGCCAGGCGGCGCGGATCGAGGGCGTCACGCCCGGCGCCCTGACGGCCCTGCTGGCCCACGTCCGCCGCTCGAAGGCCGCTTGATGTCTGCAATGGCCGCGCCCCTGGTCATCGAGGAGCTGGATCCGGTCGACGCCGCGGCCTTCCAGCGGCTGACCGGTTGCACCGACGCACAGCTGGCCGACCTGACTCGCTTCCAGGCGCTGCTGGCCGAATGGAACGAAGTGATGAACCTGGTGGGTCCGGCGACGATCGCCACCTACTGGAACCGACACGCTTGGGACAGCGCCCAGCTGCTGACCTTGGCGCCCGAGGCCAAGGTCTGGGCCGATCTGGGGGCGGGCGCAGGCCTGCCCGGCGTGGTGTTGGCCATCCTGCTGAAGGACACGCCGGGGGCCAAGGTCCACCTGGTCGAGAGCATGGCCAAGCGCTGCCGCTTCCTGCGCGTGGTCTCCGACGCGCTGAATCTGCCCGTCGAGATTCACAATGCCCGGGCCGAAGAGCTGGACCTGAAGGTCGATGTCGTGACCGCGCGCGCCTGCGCGCCGATGGTCAGACTGCTCGGGTACGCCCAGCCCTACTTCAAGCGGGGCGCGGTCGCCTGGTTCCTGAAGGGACAAGATGTTGCATCCGAACTCTCCGAGGCGGCTGCATATTGGAAATTCGAGTCGGACCTGCGGCCCTCCAAGAGCGACCCGCGAGGCCAGATCGTGCAAGTGAAGGGGCTTAAGAGTGTCCGGAAAGTCTGACCAACCGCTGCGCGTCCTCGCCATCGCCAACCAGAAGGGCGGGGTGGGCAAGACCACGACCGCCATCAACCTAGGCACCGCCCTGGCGGCCTGCGGCGAACGCGTGCTGCTGATCGACGCCGACCCGCAGGGCAACTGCTCGACCGGCCTGGGCATCACGCGCCTGCAGCGTCGCACGACCTTGTACGACGTCCTGATGGGCGAGGCGCCGGTGGTCGACGCCGCGGTCAAGACCGAGCTGCCGGGCCTGGACGTAATCCCGGCGGACGCCGACCTGTCGGGCGTGGAGATCGAGCTGGGCCAGCAGGCGCGTCGTTCCTACCGCTTGCGCGACGCCCTGGAGCCGCTGCGCGCCAACGGCCCTTATACTTACGTCCTGATCGACTGCCCGCCGTCGCTGAACGTGCTGACCGTCAACGCCATGACTGCCGCCGATGCGGTGTTCGTGCCGCTGCAGTGCGAGTTCTTCGCCCTGGAAGGTCTGACCCAGCTGATGCGGACCATCGAGCGGGTGCGGGGCAGCCTGAACCCGAAGCTGGAGATCCAGGGCGTGGTGCTGACCATGTACGACCGCCGCAACAGCCTATCGGACCAGGTGGCGCGCGACGTGCGGGATCACTTCGGCGACAAGGTGTATGACGCGGTCATACCGCGAAACGTCCGGGTGTCCGAGGCGCCGTCGTTCGGTAAGCCCGTGCTGCTCTACGACCTTAAATGCGCCGGCAGTCAGGCCTACCTGCGGCTGGCGCGCGAGGTGATCAGCCGCGAGCGCAACCGCCAGGCTCAAGCGGCTTAGAAGCCGACCTGCGCCGGCTGAAGAGCCGTCTGAGGATAACCATCCAAGTCATTGTCGAAATTGAGTGAAGAGCGCGTGAGGGAGTCGGTCGTGGTGGGAGAGCCGGGGATGTCCGAAGGTCGTCGTGGGTTGGGTCGCGGGCTTTCAGCCTTGCTCGGCGAAGTCGATTCCGCTCCGGCCCAGGCGCCCGGTGATACCAGCGCCGGTTCGCGCGAAGCGCCGATCGAACTGGTACGACGCAACCCCGATCAGCCGCGCCGAACTTTCCGCGAGGAAGACCTGGTAGAACTTTCGGACTCGATCCGCGAGAAGGGCGTCCTGCAGCCGATCCTGGTGCGTCCGGCGCCGGGCGCCGCGGGCGAGTACCAGATCGTCGCCGGCGAGCGCCGCTGGCGCGCCGCGCAGCGGGCCGGTCTAAAGACCATCCCGATCATGGTCCGCGAGCTGGACGACCTGGCCGTGCTCGAGATCGGCATCATCGAGAACGTCCAGCGCGCCGACCTGAACGCCATCGAGGAGGCGCTGAGCTACAAGGTGCTGATCGACAAGTTCGGCCAGACTCAGGAGCTGATCGCTCAGACGGTGGGCAAGAGCCGCAGCCACGTAGCCAACACCCTGCGTCTGCTGTCGCTGCCGGACTCGGTCCAGCACTATGTCACCTCGGGTGAAATGACTGCCGGTCACGCCCGCGCTATCGCCAACGTGCCCGACCCGGCCGCCCTGGCCCGTGAGGTCATCGACAAGGGCCTGTCGGTGCGGGACGCCGAGGCCTTGGCCCGCCGCGCGCCCACCGCCGACGGCGAAGCGCGCACCAAATCGACCGGCGGCCGTCCGCCTCGGACAAAGGATACCGACACCCAGGCGCTGGAAGCCGATCTGTCGTCGGTGCTGGGGCTCGACGTCGAAATCGACCATCGCGGCGGGACCGGCGCCCTGACGATCCGCTACGCGACGCTCGAGCAGCTGGACGATCTCTGCAACCGCCTGACGCGGGGTCACTAAGAGGCCTTCGTTGAGGGTCCTCTGTGGCGCACAGAAGAAGGCTCGACCGTGTCCCTGGTCGAGCTGTTCGCCAGAATTGACCCCAAGCGGTGGCAATTTCATAATCAAGGCTCTGAAAACACAGGGATAATCCAGAATTCAGCCGGAAATTCGATCAGGCGCTTTTCAGAGCGAATTGCCGAGATTCTTGTGGATGAAGTGTCCCGGGATTTGACGAAGCCGCCGACTCAACGGGCGAAGCCGGAATGTCGCCGTCAGAGCCCGAGGCGCCGCGCCTTGCCGGCGATCTGCAGCGCCAGGCGTTCGGAGATCAGCTGGTCGGGCGAGCCGGACGTCTTGCAGGCCTTGTCGGCCGCCAGGATCTCGGCCTGGACCGCTAGGAGCTGATCCAGGGTCCAGGCGCGAGCCTGGCGCAGGAACTCGCGCTCCTGCTTCCAAAACACGCCCGAGGCCTTCGCCGCCGCCGCCAGATCGACGCCGTTCTTGTGCAGGGTCAGGGTGCGACGCAGGCGGCCCAGGTGGAAGCCCATGGCGCGCACGGCGGCCGGCCCGCCTTCGCCCTCGGCGGCGGCGCGGCGCAAGCCCGCCTGGGCGGGACCCACGCGGCCGCCGAACGCGTCGGCGGCCGCGTCGAATAACGACGCTTCGGGTTCGACGCCAAGGAAGTCCGCCAGGTCGGCCGGAGTCGCGACCACGCCGCTGCCCGGGCCAAGATAGAGGGCCAGCCGCTCGACCTCGGCCCGCGCCACCCCGCGCTCCTTGGGCAGGCGAGAGACGAACAGGTCCAGGGCTTCGCCGTTCAGGCTGACCTTGTCCTTGGCCAGGGTCTCGCGGGCGATGCGGGCCAGGTCGCCCGCCTCGTCCTCGTAGCAGGGGATCACCGCCGCGCCGTTGGCCTTCTCGGCGACCTTGCGCAGCGTGGAGTCTCGGCCCAGGGCGCCGGCCTCGATCAGGAAGAAGGCGTCGGGATTGAGCTGGCCCTCGACGTGGCGCGTCAGGGCCTCGGCGGCCTGCTTGTCGGGGCCGCCCTTTTCGCCGGACAGGCGCAAGCGCACCAGGCGGCGACCACCCATCATCGAGAGCGCCGACAGCTCGTCCTCGAGCTTGCCGGCCTGGCTGTCCAGGTCGCTCTCGGTCAGCTGGGCGGTGTCGAACGGGTCGTCGGGCCGCGCGAACAGCTTGTTGGCCAGCTGGTCGGCGCGATCGCGCACCACGCCGCGATCACGACCGTAGATGACGACGGCGCGGATGTCGGCGGCGGGGTCCCGCAGGAAGCGTTCGATGTCCGGCCGCTTGGACAGGATCATTTCATGACCCTAGGCCTTGGATTTTCCCGCGAGCCAGGCGGCCAGTTCCAGCTGGATCCGGCGGGCCAGTTCGGTGGCGGCGCGCTCCTGGCTATCCTGCTGGGCGGCGGTCGAGGCGTAGGGCTGGTCGGCCGAGTCATAGGTCACCGCCGCGGCAGTCGTCCCTTCCTTCACCGGCTTTCCCGTTTTGGTGTCCACCAGCTGCCAATAGGCGGTGAGGTTCAGCTCGTAGCGGTTGGCGACGTTGTCGACGCGGACGCCGCGCGCGTAGCGCTTTTCCTCTACCCTGTAGATGAACCGGTGGGACGGCAGCACATTGGGATCGCGCGCGAAGGCGTCGTCCAGCTTCTCGCGCAGCAGGTAGCCGGCGCGGCCGGACGGGGCGACCACCTCGATGGCGCTGAGCCCCTTGGTGACCGTCTGAGGGCCGTACAGGGGGGTGAAGCCGCAGCCGGACAGGCCCAGGGCCAGGACGGCCGCAAGGGCGGCCGGGAGGGTCTTGGAGAGCGGGAAACGCTTCATCGATCAGCCGGCCACGATGTTGACGATACGGTCTTTCACCACGATCACCTTGCGAACGGTCAGGCCCTCAAGGTGGGCCATGACGTTGTGATCCGCCAGAGCGATTTTCTCGACCTCGGCCTCGGCCGTGCCGGCCTTGACCTTGATCTCGCCGCGGCGCTTGCCGTTGATCTGGATCGGCAGCACGCGCTCGTCGTCGGCCGCCAGGACCGGGTCGGCCTTGGGCCAGGGCGCGTCGACGACCATGCCGGCCTTGCCCAGATGGGCCCAGGCTTCCTCGGCCAGGTGAGGGGTGAAGGGCGAGACCATGATGACGAGTTGTTCCAGGACTTCCTGGCGGACCGGACGCGCGACGGCGGTGCGCATTGTCCTTGCGACATTCAGGAAGCTGTAAAACTTCGCAACGGCGACGTTGAATCGGAAACCCTCCACCGCGTCGGTGACGTCGCGGATCGTTTGGTGAAGGGCCCGGCGCAATTCCAGGTCATGACTTGGATCGGCGGAGCCGGCTTGCGGCCCCTCCTCCAAGCCCTCAATTTCCGCCCATAGACGCGCCAGGAAACGCGAAGAACCCTCGACGCCACTACTGGTCCATTGCACGTCGCGTTCGGGAGGACTGTCAGACAGCACGAACAGGCGCGCGGCGTCGACGCCATAGGCCTCGAAGATGTCCTCGGGGGCGACGACGTTCTTCTTGGACTTCGACATCTTCTCGACGTCGCCGATGGTGATCGGCTCGCCGGTCGTGGCGTGCTTGGCCGAGCGGGCGTTACCCTCGACCGAGACAACGACATCCGAGGGTTCGACCCACTCGCCGGCCGTGTTCTTGTAGGCCTCGTGGGTGACCATGCCCTGGGTGAACAGGCCGGCGAACGGCTCTTCCACCGAGACCAGGCCCTCGTCCTTCAGGGCGCGGGTGATGAAGCGGGCGTACAGCAGGTGCAGCACCGCGTGCTCGACGCCGCCGATATACTGGTCGACCGGCATCCAGTGGTCGGCGGCGGCCTTGTCGATCGGCTCGGCGGCGGTCGGGTCGGTGAAGCGGGCGAAGTACCAGCTGCTGTCCACGAAGGTGTCCAGCGTGTCGGTCTCGCGCTCGGCCTTGCCGCCGCAGCTGGGGCAGGTGGTGTGCCGCCAGGTCGGGTGGCGCAGCAGGGGGTTGCCCGGCTTGTCGAAGCTGACGTCGTCGGGCAGCACCACCGGCAGCTGGTCTTCCGACACGCCGACGGGGCCGCAGGCCTCGCAGTGGATGACCGGGATCGGGCAGCCCCAATAGCGCTGGCGCGAGACGCCCCAGTCGCGCAGGCGATAGACCGTCGCGCCTTGCCCCTGGTCCATGGCCTCGATGCGGTTGATCGCCTCGGACTTGGCGGCTTCGATGTCCAGCCCGTCCAGGAACTTCGAATTGTAGATCGCGCCGGGACCGACATAGGCCTCCTTGCCGATCTGGAAGCCGGCGGCGTCCTCGCCCGGGGGCAGGACCACCGGCAGGACCGGCAGATCGTACTTGCGGGCGAAGTCCAGGTCGCGCTGGTCGTGGGCCGGACAGGCGAAGATCGCGCCCGTGCCGTAGTCCATCAGGATGAAGTTGGCGATCCAGACCGGCAGGGTCTGGGTCGGATCCAGCGGGTGGACGACCCGCAGGCCGGTGTCGCGGCCCAGCTTCTCGGCGCCCTCGATGTCGGCTTCCGAAGTGCCGCCTTTGCGGCATTCGGCGACGAAGGCGGCCACGGCCGGATCGGCCGCCGCCAGCTGCTCCGCCAGCGGATGCTCGGGCGCGATGCCCACGAACGAAGCGCCGAACAGGGTGTCGGGGCGGGTGGTATAGACCTCCAGGCCGGCCTCATGGCCAGCGGGGGGCTGTCCATCAAACTTGAACGTGAACCGCAGGCCCTTGGACCGGCCGATCCAGTTCTCCTGCATGATCCGGACCTTCTCGGGCCAGCGATCCAGGGTCTTCAGGCCGTCGATCAGGGCGTCGGCGTAGTCGGTGATCCGCAGGAACCACTGGGTCAGCTTGCGCTTCTCGACCGTCGCGCCCGAGCGCCAGCCCTTGCCGTCGATCACCTGCTCATTGGCCAGGACGGTCATGTCGACCGGGTCCCAGTTGACCGAGGCCTCCTTGCGATAGACCAGGCCGCGCTTCAGCAGACGCAGGAACCAGGCCTGCTGCTTGCCGTAATAGTCCGGGTCGCAGGTGGCGAACTCGCGCGACCAGTCGACCGACAGGCCCAGGGCCTTCAGCTGTTCGCGCATGGCGGCGATGTTGTCGTAGGTCCAGCCCTTGGGATGGACGCCGCGTTCCATGGCCGCGTTCTCGGCCGGCATGCCGAAGGCGTCCCAGCCCATCGGGTGGAGGACGTTGAAGCCCTGGGCGCGCTTGTAGCGGGCCACGACGTCGCCCATGGCGTAGTTGCGCACATGGCCCATATGGATGCGCCCCGACGGGTAGGGGAACATCTCGAGCACGTAGTACTTCGGACGCGCGTCGGGGGTGATCGGCGTCAGGAAGGTGTTGGCGTTCGCCCAGGCGGCGCGCCACTTCGGCTCGGTGTCTTTGGGGTTGTAGCGGGCCATGAAACCAGACTGTTGGGGGCGTAAACGCACGCCTCAGGCGCGGTCCGCGGAAGTCTTAAGCGGTTTCGGCCTTGGCGCGCTTCTAAAAGTGCGAACGGGAGCCTTTTGTCGTTAGGACAAAGGGCTCCCGCGAAGAACTGAGGCGAAAAGCCTTAGTTCTTGATGTTGGAAAGTCGGAGCTGACGGGCGCGGGTCAGGATGGCGTTCTCGATGTCGGTCGCCGTCTGTTCGGTGGCGGCCGTATCGGTCCAGGCGCCGTTGGCGTCCTTGATCTGCTTGAAGATCGTGACGTTCAGGCCGTCGGCCCGCAGGCGGGTGTCCAGGATGTAGACGGTCGCCTTGAAGCGCTCGTCCGACTTTTCCGGGTTGGTGTACCAGTCGGTGACGATCACGCCGCCGTAGGGGTCGGCCGAGGCCAGGGGCATGAAGGCCAGGGTGTCCAGGCTGGCGCGCCACAGGAAGCTGTTGACGCCGATCGCGCCGGCTTGGGGCGCGGACTTGCCGCCGCCGCGGCCCTTGAACGGATTGAACCCCGGCTCGTCGCTTTGGGACGTGAACTGCCCGCCGCCCTTATTGCCGCCGCAGGCGGAAACCCCGGTCAGAACGGTCAGCGCCAGAACGCCAGCGGCGACGCCGCGCAACACCGACCCACGCTCAAACGCCATAGTACCTCGCTCCAATGTATCACCCGGCGCTTTCGCGCGACCTGGCGCGCCCCCGCAGCCGGAAGCCCGGTCTATAGCATGGTCGCGCTGCGTCAAAACAGGAATCGCGTGGCAGGACCGCCACAGGCGCCGCTTGAATCGACTCTTGCGACCCTTGGTCCAATCCAACGGCTGTTGACCGCGTTGTACTAGGGTCTTTAATCGATGTTCAGGGAGCCGGCTCCTATATAGGGTTTGTCTCTATCGGGCGCAGGTTGGGATTGGGTTCGAGTAACATGTTCGCCGCACGGTATTTCATGGCAGGGGCCGCCGCGCTGATCCTGGTGGGATCGGCTTCGAGCGTCTATGCCCAGAGCAAGCCGCGCACGAGCACGCCTGACTTCGCCGTGAAGAGCGATTTCAGCGCTCCGACCCAGACCGGCCCCTTTAACCCGACCCAAGGCCCGAAGAAGTCCCTCAAGTGGGATGACAAGAAGGGCAAGTGGGGCCTGAAGCTCGATCTCGAACAGCCCGTGGGCCGCGAGATGGAAGCCAAGGACGTCCAGGCCGGCGCTTATTACAGCGTCACTCCGTCGATCCGCGTCGGCGGCGCCGTGGCCCTGGGCGACCAGAACCCGGCCTTGGCCGCGCGTCGGAACGAAATCCAGGAGCCCGCACCGCGGGTGAAGCTGGAAACCGCGTTCAAGTTCTAGGCGCCGTTCAGCGCCTCCACCGCCGCGATCCCGACAATTCCCGTATCCAGCAGGCGTTCGACCGTGTCCGCGCGTACGCCGCCTAGCGCGTAGATCGGCGTCTCGACGGCCTCGATGATCCGTTTCAGGCCTTCGACGCCCAGCGGCGCGCCCGCCGACGGACTGTTGCTTGGAAAGATCGGCGAGATCACCAAAGCGTCCACTCCGGCCGAAGCCCCGGCCTTGGCCGCCGCCTCGCTGTGAGCCGCTGCGGTGATCAGCCAGTCTGGATGGGCCTCCCGCAGCTTCGAAGTCTGGGTCGTCAACCGTTCGGGCAGGTGGACGCCGTCGGCTCCGATCATCAGCGCCAGGTCGGCGTCAGCCCCGACCAGGAAGGTCAGACCGCGTCGCCGCGTGATCTCGCGCAGCCGCGATCCTCGCGCCGCGGCGTCCGTCGCGCCGAACGCCCGGAACACCACGGCCGCACTGACGGGCAGGTGTTCGGCGACCCGTTCTGGATCGGGCGTCCGCGCGGGATCGGTGAAGAACAGCAGGTTCGGCAGCGGCTTTCCGCGCGCGGGCCATGGGCGAAGCCGCGCGGCCGTTCTAGACAGGGCTTCCATTTCGTCGATCACGTGTTCGCCCCGCCCATGTCAGACGTCTATACCTCGATCCTGACCCGCATCCGGGCCGCCGCTCTGGCCGCCGGCCGCCCGGCCGACGCGGTCACCCTGGTGGCGGTGTCCAAGTTGCAGCCCTGGGACCATATCGCGCCTGTGCTCGACGCGGGCCAGCGGGTGTTCGGAGAAAATCGCGTCCAGGAGGCCATGGGCCGCTGGAGCGAGCGCCGATCCGAGGTGGAACTGCGCCTGATCGGGCCCCTGCAGAGCAATAAGGCCCGCGACGCCGTGGCTTTCTTCGACGTGATCGAGAGCCTCGACCGCGAGAAGCTGGCCCGGGTGCTGGCCGACGAGGTCCAGGCCCAGGGCAGGGCGCCGCGCCTGTTCGTCCAGATCAATACCGGCGAGGAGCCGCAGAAGGCCGGGGTGAGCCCGGGCCAGGCCGACGGCTTCATCGCCCTCGCCCGAAGCCTGGACCTCCCCTTGGAGGGCCTGATGTGCATCCCGCCGGCCGACCAGGACCCGGCGCCGCATTTCCGCCTGCTGGGCGAGATCGCGGCCCGCAATGGGCTTTCCAAACTGTCGATGGGCATGAGCGATGATTTCGAGACCGCCATCGCCTGCGGCGCCACCTCGGTGCGGGTCGGTTCGGCTCTCTTCGGTGCCCGAACCTAGCTTAGGGTCTAGTCCAGGGCGATCTCGACGGCGTCGCCGCGTTGGGCGACCGCCAGGAGGGTCTCTACGTCCGCTCGCGCCAGCGCCACGCAGCCCTCGGTGCCCGTATAGCCGTCGCGCGCCAGGTGCAGAAAGATCGCCGAACCCAGGCCGGGGACCGGTGGATCGTCGTTGTGACCTAACACGACGATCAGGTCGTAGACTTGGTCCTCGCGCCACAGCGTCTCGGTGCTGGCCGAGTAGGGCAGCTTGACCGGCTGGTTGTAGGCCGGATCGTCCGGCGCGTCGCACCAGGCGTCGCCGGGCGCGATCGGCTTCATCGGCAACGCCGTCGTCGGGCCGTTCGGATAGATGTTGGGCCGGTAGAGCACATAGCGGATCGGCCAAGTCCCCGCCGGGCTCTTGTTGTCGCCCTCGCGCTTGTCGGCCGCCGCGATCACCCCGGCCTTGCCCAGGGCGGCGCGCCGAACCTCGCCGTCCCACGCGATCTCGCCGTCCCAGGGATTGGAGCCGATCGGGCGGGCGCGGAAGATCGTCAAGACGCGGTCTCCAAAAGCATTGCGGCGCGCGGGACGAGAACCGCCTTGGCGCCGGGGGCCGCAGCGGTGCATGTTCGCGGCTATGGCGCAACGCAAAACCCTTCTCCTGGTCGACGACGACGATGATCTGCGCGGAGCTCTGGCCGAGCAGCTCGCCCTCCACGAGGAGTTCGCGGTCGCCGAGGCTCCGACCGCCGGCGAGGGCGTGCGGATGGCCAAGGAGCTCAAGCCCGACCTGGTCCTGCTGGACGTCGACCTGCCCGATATGGACGGCCGCGAGGCGTGCCGCCTGATGCGAAAGAACGGCGTGACCGCCCCGGTGGTCATGCTGACGGCCGCCGCCAGCGACAGCGACACGATCCTCGGCCTGGAATCCGGCGCCAATGACTATGTGACCAAGCCCTTCCGCTTCGGCGTGCTGCTGGCCCGCATCCGCGCCCAGCTGCGCAGCTACGAGGCCTCGGAAGACGCCCTGTTCCGCATCGGTCCCTACGAGTTCCGGCCTTCGGCCAAGCTGCTGATCGACGAGAAGCAGAAGAAGGTCCGGCTGACCGAGAAAGAGACCAACATCCTCAAGTACCTCTACCGCGCCGGCTCCAAGCCCGTGTCGCGCGAGGAGCTGCTGACCGAGGTCTGGGGCTACAACGCCGGGGTCACCACGCACACGCTGGAGACCCACGTCTACCGCCTGCGCCAGAAGATCGAGCCCGATCCGACCGTCGCGCGGATCCTGATCACCGAGATGGGCGGCTATCGGCTGCAGCCCTGACCGCTTTGATCGAAAAGCCAAAGAAAAAGCCCCGGCCGCTTCGTGCGACCGGGGCTTTTCAATTCAGCGCTTCGCCAGGGATTAGGCGTTGCCGACCACCACGCCTTCGGCCTGGGCCTTGCGGGCGGCGTAGACGCCAGCGAAGTCGATCGGATCGATCAGGAAGGGCGGGAAGCCGCCTTCGGTGGTCACGTCCGAGATCAGGCGGCGGGCGTACGGGAACAGGAAGCGCGGGCACTCGATCAACAGGACCGGCTCCAGCTGGTCTTCAGGCACGCCGGCGATGTGGAACAGGCCGCCGTACATCACTTCGACATGGAAGACTGGTTGTTCGTCGCGGGTGGCGCGGGCCGACAGCTTCAGGTCCACCTCGAACAGGCCGTCCTGGCGGCCGCGGGCGTTCATCTCCACGCCCATGTCGATGGCGGGCGGAGCGCCGCCGGCGCGCAGGGAGTCGGGGGCGTGGGGGCTCTCGAACGAGAAGTCCCGGACGAACTGGGCGATGATGCGGATGCCGGTTTCGCCGGGCGCGCCGTCTTCGGAAGCGGCGGGCGGAGCGGCGGTCGTGTCGGTCATGTGCGATAAATCCGTATTCGGCGTCGAAATTGGCCGCTAGGAGAGAGCCGGGCTGCTAACACGCGGGCGGCTGGCGCGCAACGCCAGGCGCCTGACGCGCGAGCCCGTTATCGCCTATATAGGCGTTGGAAGGCGACTTGGCCGAATGAGCGGAAGATATCGTGTTTGAATGGATTATCCTGGCGGTCCTGGCCGCGGTCATCCTCTACCAGCTCTACGCCACCCTGGGTCGCCGGGTCGGCCGCCAGCCCGAGGACCAGCCCGCGGTGGTTCCGGCCAACGGCCCGGCTCATGACCTGAAGACGCTGAACGCGCCGCCGGAAGCGCTGTCGGGTCTGGCCGCGCTGCGCGCCCGTCAGTCGGATTTCGACGTCGGCCACTTCCTGAGCGGCGCGCGCCAGGCGTACGAGATGATCGTCAAGGCGTTCACCGCCGGCGACCGTGAGACGCTCAAGCCGCTGCTGTCGGCCGACGTCATGGCCAATTTCGAAGCCGCCATCGCCGCCCGCGAGGCCGCCGGCCGCACGGAGACGGCCGAATTCCTGGTCACGCCGCGCACCGACCTGGACTCGATCACCGTCGAGGGCGACGTCGCCAAGGCGGTGGTCCGCATTTTGGCCGAGATCCGCACCCGCTCGACCAGCCCCGAGGGCGAGGCGGCCGATGATCGCCGCACGGCCGATCTCTGGACCTTCCAGCGCGACCTGAAGAACAAGAACCCGAACTGGACCCTGGTCCGCGTCGACGTCGCGGAGGCGTGATGCTTCGCCTTCCTGGGCTGCGAGGGAGGCTTGTCGCCGCCTTCGCCGTGCTGTCATTGGCCGCCTGTACGACCACGCCGGTGGCGCCGACCGGCCCCGTCACGCCCACTGGCCCGACCCAACCGCCCATCACCCCGCCGCCGCCCGTCGAGCCGTCGCGCTTCGTGTCCTTCGACGATTTGCCCGGCTGGGCGCAGGAAGACCACCTGGGGGCCCTGGACGCCTTTCGCCAGGGCTGCGGCGTGGCCAAGGATCTGGCCATGGCGCAGGTCTGCCGCAAGGCCAAGGCCGAACCCGTCGGCAACGACGCCGACGCTCGCCGTTTCCTGGAAACCCATTTCCAGCCCGAGGCCATCCCCGGCCAGGGCCTGCTGACCGCCTATTTCGCCCCGGAATACGAGGCGCGGATGTCGCGCTCGGCCGAGTTCAGCGCCCCGATGCGCGGCAAGCCGGCCGACCTGGTGACGGTCGATCTCAGCCAGTTCAATCCGGGCGGCGTGGGCCAGAAGATCGCCGGAGAGCTCGAGGGCGGCCAGATCGTCCCTTATCCCGACCGCGCGGCGATCGAGGCCACGCCCGAAACGCGTCCCCTGGCCTGGATGCGGCCGGAGGATCTGTTCTTCCTGCAGATCCAGGGCTCGGGCATCCTGGTGCTGCCCGACGGCCGCCGGGTGCGCGCGGCCTTCGCGGCCCATAACGGCCGCCCGTTCGTGGGCATCGCCACCCCGATGCGCGATAAGGGCCTGCTGCCCGACAACAACACCTCCGGCGACGCCATCCGCAGCTGGCTGGCCGACCATCGCGGGCCGGAAGCCGACGCGATCATGCGGCTGAACCCGCGCTACGTGTTCTTCCAAACGCTGCCCGACGACGGCCGCCAGGCCGTGGGGGCGGCGGGGATCCCGCTGCCGGCCGGCCGGGCCATCGCCGTGGACGCCGGCAAGCACGCCCTGGGCGAGCTCTTCTGGCTGGACGCCGGCGCGCCCAAGCTGAGCGGAGCGTTTCCGACCTATCGGCGCCTGGCCCTGGCCCTGGACGTCGGTGGTGCGATCAAGGGCGATGTGCGGGCCGACCTCTACACCGGCACGGGCCCGGCGGCCGGGGCCGAGGCGGGGCGGGTGCGCCACGAGCTGCGGCTCTACCGCCTGGTTCCGCGAGGCTAAGGTGGCCAGGAAGCCGCCGTCAGACGACGAGGGCCTGCGTCTCTGGCGCATGGTGGCCTCGACGGTGACGGGCCGCGCGGCCGAACGTCCGGAAAAGATGCGCGTGAAGGCCAGGCCCCGCCCGGCCGCCAAAACCGAGTTGCTGTCCCACGTCGCCGAGGCGACCCTGCCCACGCGCCTGGACTCGATCGCGCCGCTGCGGATCGATCCGGCCGAGATCAAGGCCCTCAAGCCCAAGGGCGCCAAGCCGCCGGCGGGCCGCATCGAACCCAACCGCAAGCGTCGGATCGCCAAGGAGCACGACCCGATCGGCGCCCGGCTGGACATGCACGGCCTGGACCAGGACCGGGCCCGGGCCACGCTGGAGGCGTTCATCCGACGGGCCTTCGAGGATGGTCACCGCGCCGTCCTGGTGATCACCGGCAAGGGCAAGGTGGGGCAGGGGGTGCTCAAGCAGCGCACGCCCGAATGGCTGGCCGATCCCAGCCTGCGGGAGATGGTCGCCGGTGTCTCGGCGGCCGACCAGCGGCACGGCGGGGAAGGGGCCCTGTACGTGGCGCTGAAGCGCAGGGTCTGACGCCTCGCGCCCGCCACGATTGGCGCGCCTAGCTTCGCCGTTTCGGGGCCGGAAACGGAGAGGCGAGATGGATATCGAGATCGGAGCCGAGGCGAAGGACAAGCGCCTCAATCGGCAGGTGGCGATCACCGTGGTCGCCCTGTCGATCTTCATGGGCCTGTGCGGGGTCAAGGACGGCAACATCGTCCAGGCCATGCAGCAGGCCCAGTCGGACGGCATCGACACCTGGAACGAGTACCAGGCCACCAAGACCAAGCTGCACATCGACGAGGCGGCGCTGACCCAGGCGCGGCTGACCGGCCTGGCGGGCGACGCCCGGACGGCGGCGGCCGTGCAGGTGGAGACCGCGCGCCTCGAGACCGAAATGGCCAAGTACAAGGCCGAGATTCCGGCTCTGAAGATCAAGGCCGAGGGTTTCCAGGCCCAGTACGACGCCCTGAACGTCCATGACGACCAGTTCGACGCCTCGGACGCCCTGATCTCCATCGCCGTGTCGATCGCGGCCGTGGCGGCGCTGGCCGAGACCCCGGCGGCGCTGTGGGCGGCCTGGGTGTTCGGGGCGATGGGCGTGGTGATGGGCCTGGCCGGCTTCCTGGGCTGGAGCCTGCACTCGGCGTTCCTCAGCAAGCTGCTGAGCTAGGGCTTGCGAGCAGCCTTCTCGGCGATGCCCGACGTGCCCTCGCGGGCCTCCAGCTTCTCGGCGACGGCGTCCAGAGACACGCCCGAGGCGGCCATCAGGGCCAGCCAGTGGTAGAGCAGGTCGGCGCTTTCTGCCGCCAGGGCGTCTGAACCTTGACTGACGGCGGCGATCACGGTCTCGACGGCTTCCTCGCCCAGCTTCTTGGCGGCCAGGGCCGGGTCGTTCAGCAGCTTGGCGGTGTAGGATACCGCCGGATCGCCGCCCTTGCGGGCCTCGACCGTCGCGGCGAGGCGCTCCAAGACTTCGAACAGCTTGCCGCTCATCAGGCCGCTCCCTTCAGCTCGTCCAGGCGCACGGGGATGCCCGCGTCGGCCATGGCGCGCTTGGCCTCGCCGATGCTGATCTCGCCGAAGTGGAAGATCGAGGCGGCAAGCACGGCGGCGGCGCGGCCGTCGCGGGCGGCTTCGACCAGGTGTTCGGTCTTGCCGGCCCCGCCCGAGGCGATCACCGGCACGGTCACCGCGCCCGTCACGGCCTTCAGAAGCGGGATGTCGTAGCCGATCTTGGCTCCGTCCCGGTCCATCGAGGTCAGCAGGATCTCGCCCGCGCCGCGCTCGACCACCTTGGCGGCCCAGTCGACCACGTCGATGCCCGTGTCCTTGCGGCCGCCATAGGTCCAGACGTTCCAGCCGCCCGAGCCGTCCTCGCGCGCCTTGGCGTCGATGGCCACGACCACGCACTGCGCGCCGAAGGCGTCGGCGCCGGCGGCGATAAGGTCGGGATTTTCGACGGCGGCGGTGTTGACGCTGACCTTGTCGGCGCCGGCCAGCAGCAGGCGGCGCATGTCCGACACCTGGCGCACACCTCCACCCACCGAGACGGGCATGAAGCAAACCTCGGCGGTGCGCGAGATCACGTCCAGCAGCAGGCCGCGGTTCTCGCTAGAGGCGGTAATGTCCAGGAACATCAGCTCGTCGGCGCCGGCCGCGTCATAGGCCGTGGCCTGCTCCACCGGGTCGCCGGCGTCGCGCAGGGCCACGAAGTTGACCCCCTTGACCACCCGGCCGTCCTTGACGTCCAGGCAAGGAATGATCCGGGTCTTCAGCATCAGGCGGCCGCGATGGTCAGGGCTTCGGCCGGCCTGATCGTACCGGCGTAGAGCGAGCGACCCAGGATGGCGCCGGCGATCTCGACGCCGGGACGGGCCTTCAGCCGCTCGATGTCGGCCACCGACGCCACGCCGCCCGAGGCGATGACGGGGATCGAGACCGCATCAGCCAGCTCGCCCACGCCCTCGACGTTGACGCCGGTCAGGGCCCCGTCGCGGCTGATGTCGGTGACGATCAGGGCGGCCACGCCCACGTCCTCGAAGCGCTTGCCCAGGGTGATGGCGTCCAGGTCCGACAGGCCGGTCCAGCCGTCGACCGCCACCTTGCCGTCGCGCACATCGACGGCCACGGCGATTTGCTCGGGCCACAGCTTGGCGGCCCTGCGGACCAGTTCGGGGTCGTGGACGGCGATGGTGCCCAGGATCACGCGGCTGACGCCGGCCTCGATCCAGGCCTCGATGCCTTCCAGCGTGCGGATGCCGCCGCCCAGCTGCACCGGGATCGAGATCGACTCCAGGATCGACTGCACGGCGTCGGTATTGACCGACTTGCCCTCGATGGCGCCGTTCAGGTCGACCACGTGCAGCCACGAGAAGCCGTCCTTGACGAAGCGCTGGGCCTGGTCGGCGGGGGAGTTGTTGAAGACCGTCGCTTTGTCCATGTCGCCGTGCAGCAGGCGCACGCACTGGCCGTCCTTCAGGTCGATGGCGGGATAGAGGATCATGGGCGCCATTCCAGGAAGTTGGCGAGCAGGGCGAGCCCCGCGGCTTGGGATTTTTCGGGGTGAAACTGTACGCCCGCCACATTGCCCTTGGCCACAGCGGCCGTGAACGGACCGCCATGGTCGCTGGTGGCGACGATGTCGGCCGGGTCGGCCGGGGTCAGGGCGAACGAGTTGGCGTAGTACATGTGGGCGCCGTCCGGGACGCCCTGGAACAGGGCGTGGTCGCGCGCGAAGGCGATCGAATTCCAGCCCATGTGCGGGATGGTCAGGGCCGGGTCGCTGGGCTCCAGCTTCTTCACCTGGCCCTGGATCCAGTCCAGGCCCGGGGTGACGCCGAACTCCAGGCCTTCGGTGGCCAGCAGCTGGTGACCGACGCAGATGCCCATGAAGGGCACGCCGCGGCCGTGCACGGCCTCGTTCATGGCCTCATAGACGCCGGTGGCGTCCAGGCCCGCGCGGCACGAGGCGAAGGCGCCCACGCCGGGCAGGAACACGCGGTCGGCGTCGGCCACGATCGAGGGATCGGCGGTGACAACGATGTCAGCGTCGATCGCGTGGCGGCGGGCCGCCTCGCGCAGGGCTTTCTCGGCCGAGCGCAGGTTGCCCGACCCGTAATCGATCAGGGCGACGGTCTGCATGAAATCAGCTTCCTACAGCACGCCCTTGGTGGAGGGGGCATGGCCGCCGGTCTTGGGATCGATCTCGACCGCCTGACGCAGCGCCCGGGCCAGGGCCTTGAACCCGCTCTCGGCGACGTGGTGGGTGTTGTCGCCGTAGAGGGTCTCCAGATGGACGCACGCCCCGCAGTTCATGGCGAACGCGTGGTGGAACTCCTTGAAGAGCTCGGTGTCCATCTCGCCGACCTTCGGCCGCTTGAAGTCGACCTTCCAGATCAGATAGGGCCGGTTGGACAGATCGATGGCGCAACGCGTCAGGGTTTCGTCCATCGGGATATAGGCGTGGCCGAAGCGGCGGACGCCCTTGAACCCGTCGAGGGCTTTGTTGATGGCCTGGCCCAGCACGATCCCGGTGTCTTCCACCGTGTGGTGCATGTCGATGTGCAGGTCGCCCTTGGTCTCGACCTTCAGGTCGAAGCCGCCGTGGCGCGCGAAGCTCTCCAGCATGTGGTCGTAGAAACCGATGCCGGTGGAGATCGTCGAGGCGCCGGTCCCGTCGAGATCGATCCAGACCCGGATCTGGGTCTCCTTCGTCTCGCGGACCACTTCAGCGGTGCGGGCCATGTGCGTCCTACAGTCCGTTCTTCTGGGCCAGCTCCCGCAGGCTAACCTGCGGGCGCGGACCGTAGTGGTCGATCACCTCGGCGGCGGCCAGCGAGCCCAGCTTGCCGCAGACCGGCAGCGGGCGCCCCTGGGAGAGGCCGTAGAGGAAACCTGCGGCGTATTGGTCGCCCGCGCCGGTCGTGTCCACGACTTTTTCCACCGGATAGGCCGAGATTTCGTGCAAGGCCTCGCCCGAGGCAATGACCGAGCCCTTTTCGCTGCGGGTGACGGCGGCGATCTCGACCCGGCTGGCCAGAGCCTTCACGGCGGCGCCGAAGTCGGTGGTCTCGAACAGCGAGCAGATCTCGCTCTCGTTGGCGAAGACGATGTCGCACTGGGTCTCGATGAAGCCCAGCAAGGCGCCGCGGTGGCGATCGACCATGAAGCTGTCGCTGAGGGTCATCGAGATCTTGCGGCCGGCGCCGTGGCTGAGGGCGGCGGCCTTGGCGAAGGCGCGGCGGGCTTCGGGCGGGTCGAACAGATAGCCTTCCAGATAGGAATACTGCGCCGCCTCGATGATCGCCGGATCGACGTCGGCGGGATTCAGCTCGACGCAGGCGCCCAGATAGGTCGACATCGTGCGCTGGGCGTCGGGGGTGACGTTGATCAGGCTCTGGGCCGTGGCGGGGCCTTCGGCCAGCGGCGGCGTCGTGAAGTCGCAGCCGATGGCCTGCATGTCGTGGCGGAACACGTGGCCCAACGCGTCGTCGGCGACCTTGCCGATGAAGGCGACCTTGCCGCCGAAGCTGGCGACGCCGGCGGCGGTGTTGGCGGCCGAACCGCCCGACGCCTCGATGGCGGCCGACATGACGTCATAGAGGCTGGCGGCGCGGGCCGGGTCGATCAGCGCCATCGAACCCTTCACCAGGCCCTCGCGCGCCAGGAAGGCGTCGTCGCACTGGGCGATGACGTCGACGATGGCGTTGCCGATGGCGGCGACGTCGTAGAGGGCGGTCATGAAAGGCCTTTTTCGAATGGCGACGCGCGCGAAGTACCGGATCGAGGGCCGCAAGGCAACGCGAGCCTTGCCCCCGGGACCCTGGCGTTCTACCGCCAAGAGTATGACCGACGTCCTTATTCTCACGCCCGCCCCCGACGAGCCGCGCTTCGCCCACAGCTGGTCGCCCTTGTTCGAACGCCTCGCGGCTCCGCTGCGGGCTCGAGGGCTCGAGGTCTCGGCCGCCAGCTGGGTCGACGCCGAGACGGCCGGCGCCCGGGTGGTGCTGCCGCTGCTCAGCTGGGGCTACCACCTGCGGTCGGACGAGTGGTTCGCCCGGCTGGACGCCCTTGAGGCGGCCGGCGCGCGCCTGGCCAATCCGGTGTCGATCCTGCGCTGGAACACCACCAAGACCTATCTGGCGGAACTGGCCGACAAGGGGGCGCCCGTGGTGCCGACCCATGCCGTTGACCAATTGACCCAAGAGGCCCTCGACCATGCCCGCGACGTGTTCGGCGTCGATGTGCTGGTGACCAAGCCGCAGATCTCGGGCGGTTCGCAGGACACGGTGAAGCTGCGCCATGTCGACGGCCTGGCGGGCTGCACGACTGGTCCGGCGCTGATCCAGCCCTTCCTGCCCGCCGTGGGCGAGGAGGGCGAGCTGTCGCTGTTCTATTTCGACGGCGTGTTCAGCCACGCGGTGACCAAGGTGGCCGTGGCGGGCGACTTCCGGGTCCAGCCGCAGTTCGGCGGCCAGGTCAGCGGCGTCGCGCCCGAGCCGGAGGCCTTGCACGCGGCCGAGATGGTGCTGAAGGCGGCCGGCGCGCCCCTGACCTACGCGCGGGTCGATCTGATCCGAGGCCTCGACGGCGCGCCGCAGCTGATGGAGCTGGAGGTCATCGAGCCAGACCTGTTCCTGGGGCATGCGCACGACGACGGGGCGGCGTTCGCGGCGGCGGTGGACCGGGCGCTCTAGGCGCCGAGAAAGAGCTCCCTTGAGGGGCACAGGTCCGCGATCTTGCAGATCTCGCACTTCGGCTTGCGCGCCACGCACACATACCGCCCGTGCAGGATCAGCCAGTGGTGGGCCCGGGTCTTGTAGCGGTCGGGCACGATGCGCATCAGGTCGTCCTCGACCGCGTCCGGCGTCTTGCCGGCCGACAGCTTCAGGCGGTGCGAAACGCGAAACACGTGGGTATCGACGGCGATGGCCGGCTCGATGTCCAACTCGTTGAGCACCACGCTGGCGGTCTTGCGGCCCACCCCCGGCAGGCTTTCCAGGGCCGTTCGCTCCAGCGGGACCTCGCCGCCGTACCGGTCGACCAGGATGCGGGCGGCGGCGATGACGTTCTTGGCCTTGGTGCGGAACAGGCCGATGGAGGCGATGTAGGGGACCAGACCCTCTTCCCCCAGCTCCAGCATCTTGGCGGCGCTGTCGACCTTGGCGAACAGCGGGCCGGTGGCCTTGTTCACCTGGACGTCGGTGGCCTGGGCCGACAGGGCCACGGCTGTCACCAGGGTATAGGGGTTGGAGTAGTGCAGCTCGGTCTTGGGATGATCGTCCAGGCTCTCGAACCGCGAGAACAGCACCTCGACCCGCTCGCGCTCGGCCGGCGAGATACGCTTGGCGGCGGGGCGCTTCCTGGCGAGGGGCTTGGAGAGTTTGCGAGCGGGCTTGGCCATGAGCGGCGACCATGCCGTGATGCGCCGAAATCGCAAAGCAAAGAGCCTCGCCAAGGCTGCGGAGCGCGCCTAAATCACCGATATGGCCGCGCCGCTGTACATGGACGCCGTGATCAAGCCGAACCGCTCGATGAGCCGGCGGGGGCTGTACGTCGTGCTGGGCGTGTTGATCGCCTTCAACCTGATGGTGGCGGTGTTCCTGCTGGTCCTGGGCGCGCCGCCGGTGCTGCCGTTCCTCGGGCTCGACGTCCTGGCGGTGTTCCTGGCCATGCGCGCCAGCTTCCGGGCGGCCGCGCGGTCCGAGCGGGTTCGAGTCACCGCAGAGGCCGTGACGGTCAGCCGCGAGGATGAGAAGGGCGCGCGGGTGATCTGGACCTCGCCCACCGCCTTCACCCGCGTCGGCGTCGACCAGCCGGGCGAACACGAAACCCGGGTGCGGCTGATGATGTCGCGCAGGCGCTTGACCCTGGGCCGGGCGCTGAGCCCGCCGGAGCGTGTGGACTTCGCCCAGGCCCTGGAGCGGGCGATCCTGAACGCCAGGGCCGAGCGCCACGCCTGACGACGGCCGCAAGAACCGGGCGGACGACGCTGTCCCGACGCACTATCTTCCTCCCATGGCCCTCGACATCTCGCCCTCACAAGCCTTCGCCCACCTGACCGAGCGGTCGGCCGATTATGATCGTATGGCCAAGGCCCTGGCCTGGCTGGCCGACCGCTGGCAGGAGCGCCCGCCGCTGGAGGAGGCCGCCGCCTCCGTCGGCCTGTCGCCGTTCCACTTCCAGCGGGTGTTCAGCCGCTGGGCCGGGGTCAGTCCCAAGACCTTCGTCGCCGCCATCGCCCACGCCGAGGCCCGGCGGTCGCTGGAGGAGGGGGCCAGCGTGCTCGACGCGGCCTACGACGCCGGCCTGTCGGGTCCGTCTCGCCTGCACGACCTGTTCATCGCCCAGGAGGCGGTCACGCCCGGCGACGTGCGCCGGCGCGGGGAGGGGATCGCTCTGACCTGGGGCTGGGCGCCGACGCCCTACGGCAAGGGCCTGTTCGTCATGGCCCCGCGCGGCCTGGCGGGCCTGGCCTTCTCGGACGGCGACGACGAGGCGACCTTCGAGGACATGCACCGGCGCTTTCCGGCCGCCGACTGGCGCCGAGACGACGAGGCGGCGCTCCGCACGGCGATCCACGCCTTCCACGGCGGCGACCAGCCGGTGCCGGTGGTGCTGATCGGCTCGCCGTTCAACATCCAGGTCTGGAAGGCCCTGCTGCGCATCCCCCCTGGCCGGACCAGCACCTATGGCGAGATCGCCGCTCTTGCCGGCAGTCCGCGCGCCTACCAGGCCACCGGTGGGGCGATCGGGGCCAATCCGATCTCGCTGCTGATCCCCTGCCACCGGGCCATCGCCAAGGACGGGCGGTTGACCGGCTATCACTGGGGCCTGGCGCGCAAGGCGGCGATGCTGGGCATGGAAGCCGTCGAGGCCGGCGCCCGGCTTTCGGCCTGAGATCGTACGGCCTAGTCTTCGGCAGCGTCACGTTCCGGGGAGCCGCCATGACCGCCTCGATCAAGGCTTCGACCAAGGCTTATGAGACCTGGCTTGGCGCGGCCTTGGGCGGCGATCTGGTCGAGGCCGATCTCGCCGAGAAGCACGACAAGATGCGCCAGGGGCCGTTCCCGTTCCTGCGGGCGACCTACTGGCGCTGGGCCGATACTGTCCTCGAGGTTTGTCCGGACCTGGCCACCGCCCCGCCGGTTCTGGCGATCGGCGACACCCATGTCGAGAACTTCGGCTGCTGGCGCGACGCCGAGGGCCGGCTGGTCTGGGGCGCCAACGACTTCGACGACGCGGCGGTCATGCCCTGGCCCCTGGACATCGTGCGCCTGGCCGCCAGCGCCCTGCTGGCCCGCGGCGACCAGCAGAGCGGTTCCCGCGAACTCTGCCAGGCCATACTGGCCGGCTATGCCGCAGGTCTGGCCGATCCTCGGCCCTTCATCTTGGAGCGCGACCACAAGTGGCTGCGTAAGGCGGTGGTGCTGCCCGAGCGGGAGCGAGCCGCCTATTGGGCCAAGTTCGCTGGACCGCCGTCGGAGCCGATCCCGCCGCGCTTCCGCCAGGCGCTTCGGGCAGCTCTGCCGGACCCCGACGGGGCCTTCGACACCTTCCCGCGCACCGCCGGGGTCGGCAGCTTGGGCCGGCCACGCTTTGTGGCCCGGGCTGAGTGGCGGGGCGGGCCGATCCTGCGCGAGGTCAAGGCGATGGTGGTCTCGGCCTGGGTGCTGCGGCACGGCGGCGACCCGACGATCCGTGTGGCCGACATCGCCGGCGGCCGGTTCCGAGCCGTCGACCCGCACTACCAAGTCGCCGACGGCCTGGCGGTGCGCCGTCTGTCGCCCAACAGCCGCAAGATCGAGGCGCGGGAGTCCCTGGAGACCCTGATCTCGGTCGAGATGCTGACGGCCATGGGCCACGAGATCGCCGTCTGCCAGGACGGCGACCGGGCGGTCGTGGCGGCCCACCTGGACGGCCTGCCGCCCGACTGGCTGCACGACCGCGCCAAGGCGGCTGCAGGCCGGGTCGAGGGCGATTGGCGGGACTTTAGAGGATGAACCGGCTCAGGTCGGCGTTGCCGGCCAGGGCCCCGATGCGATCGTTCACATAGGCCGCGTCGACGGTCACCGTCTCGCCGGAGCGGTCGGCGGCGGAGAAGCTGATCTCCTCGACCACCTTCTCCAGGATGGTCTGTAGTCGGCGGGCGCCGATATTCTCGACCGAGGCGTTGACCGCCACGGCCGCGTCGGCGACGGCGTCGATGGCTGCGTCGTCGAACACCAGGGTCACGCCCTCGGTCAGCATCAGGGCCTGATGCTGGCGGATCAGGTTGGCTTCCGGTTCGGTCAGGATGCGGCGCAGGTCGTCACGGCTCAGGCCCTTCAGCTCCACGCGGATCGGCAGGCGGCCCTGCAGTTCGGGCAGCAGGTCCGACGGCTTGGCCACGTGGAAGGCGCCCGAGGCGATGAACAGGATGTGGTCGGTCTTCACCGGCCCGTGCTTGGTCGAGACCGTCGTGCCCTCGATCAGCGGCAGCAGGTCGCGCTGCACGCCCTCGCGGGAGACATCGGCGCCGCCGCGCTGACTGGAGGAAGCGACCTTGTCGATCTCGTCCAGGAAGACGATGCCGTGGTTCTCGGCCAGTTCCAGGGCTTCTTGTGTGAGGGCCTCCTGGTCCAGCAACTTGTCGCTCTCCTCGGCGATCAGCGGGGCCCAGGCGCCGGTGACGGTGGTCTTGTGGGTCTTGGTGCGGCCGCCGCCCAGGGACTTCATCATCTCCGACAGGTTCAGCACCGAGGCGCCGGGCTGGCCGGGGATCTCGAACATGCCGCCGCCGCCGGTGTCGGCCAGCTGCAGCTCCACCTCCTTGTCGTCCAGTTCTCCGGCCCGCAGCTTCTTGCGGAAGGCCTCGCGGGCGGCGGTCGAGCCGGGTCCGGTCAGGGCGTCGAGGATGCGTTCCTCGGCAGCCGCCTCGGCCTTGGCGCGCACCCCCGCGCGGCGCTTGTCGCGGACCATGGCGAGAGCGCTCTCCACCAGGTCGCGGACGATCTGGTCGACGTCGCGGCCGACATAGCCGACCTCGGTGAACTTGGTGGCCTCGACCTTCAGGAAGGGCGCCTGGGCCAGCTTGGCCAGGCGGCGAGCGATCTCGGTCTTGCCCACGCCCGTGGGGCCGATCAGCAGGATGTTCTTGGGCGTGACCTCGTCGCGCAGGTCTGACGGGACCCGACGGCGACGCCAGCGGTTGCGCAGGGCCACGGCCACGGCCTTCTTCGCCTCGGTATGACCGACGATGTAGCGGTCCAGCTCGGAGACGATTTCGCGGGGGGAGAATTCGGTCATGTGTCGGTGTTCAGGGTCTCGAAGATCAGGCGCCAGCCTTCGGCGCGCCTTTGCCAGACATGCATATAGTGCGTGTTGACCGGGGTGTCAGAGCCGACCGCCCAGCGGGCGGTTCCGTAGGTCCAGACGAAGTCGCCGGCCGCCGAGGCGCCGCCGCCGTCCATCGCCAGGGTCATTCGTCCGGGGCGCAAGGCGACGCGGGCGGTCAGGTCGTCGGGCGTCAGGTCCTGGGCAGCGGCCGGGCCGGTTAGCCAGGCGTCGGAGGAGAGGGCGGTGCGATAGGCCTTGGGGGCGTCGTTCGCGGCGGCCTTCGCCAGGGCCTCTTCGGCCATGCGCGCCGCCGCCAGGGCCTCGGCGGGCGATTTCGAGCCGAGGGTCGCGGTCGGGCCCTGGAGGGCCGGCGTCTCGGGACCAGGGGCCTTGGCGGCCGGGGCCTCGGCGCCGCCGTCGTAGATCCACTTCCACTGGCCGTCGGGTTGTTTGCGCCAGATCGTGGCGTAGTAGCCGCCGCCCTTGCCGTCGATGGCCCAGGGGCCGACCGACAGGCCCAAGTCGCCGGAGCGGGCGATCACCACCTTCTGCGGCCACCATTCCAGCTTGGGCTTGGTGCTGGAGGGACGCTTCTCGTACAGCGCCTTGGCGCTGACCGGACCCGCTCGAAAGACGATGGCGTCGTCGGCCATGTGCTTGAGGAACGAGTCCCGCACGCCCAGGGCCGCGCCGTCGGCCGCGAAGGCGCGTTCGGCCTTCTCGATTTCGGCGGGCGAAGGCGTCGGCCTTGAGGTCTGGGCGGCCACGGCCGGCGTGGCGGCCAGCAGCAGCGAGGCGATCAGAGCGGTCTTGAGCATGACGGGTCCCTCCCGCCCGCAGCTAAGCGCGGGGAGGGGGCGACCGCTCGTGAATTCGCCGTAACTTGAAGGCCTTAGAGGCTTTCAACCGTCAGGTTGCCGTTG
>JAGIBE010000222.1:27584-33771 GCA_017744495.1 Caulobacter sp.
CCCTCGAACTGCATCGTGCCGCCGCGCGCGGTCATCACGTCGATGCGCCCGTTGCGTTCGCGGTACAGGAATACGCCCTTCAGGCCGGTGCCGTCCTGGCTCATGCCGTCGATGTAAAAAAAAAAATCCAGCCGGCGCAGATAGCGGTCGGTGCGCCAGTCCTTGGCCAGGTCCACGCAGGCGCGGGCCAGCTGGTCGGGATACTGCTCCAGCTTGGCCTCCAGCCGCTCGATCAGAGTGAAGGCGTCGGCCGTGGCCCCGGCGAAGCCGGCCACCACCTTGCCGCCGGCCAGGCGTCGCACCTTGCGGGCGTTGCCCTTGACGACGGTTGGGCCCATGGAGACCTGTCCGTCGCCGGCGATTACGGTCTGACCGTTCTTGCGCACCGCCAGAATGGTCGTGCCGTGCCAGTCTGGAAAAGAGGTGGCGGGGAAGGAATTGCTGTTTTGCATGGCTTCGCATGTGGCGAGGCCGCGCCTGAGGGTCAAGCGCCATGAGCTTTTCTGACGCCGAAGTCGAACGCTACGCCCGCCATCTGGTGCTGCGCGAGATCGGCGGACCCGGACAGCAGAAGCTTAAGGCCGCGCGGGTCCTGGTGGTCGGGGCCGGTGGCCTGGGCGCGCCAGCCGCCCTCTACCTGGCGGCCGCTGGGGTTGGAACCTTGGGGCTGGTCGACGCCGACACGGTCTCGCTGTCGAACCTGCAGCGTCAGGTGCTGTTCGCCACCGCCGACACGGGCCGGCCCAAGGTCGAGGCGGCCGCCGAGCACCTGACGGCGCTGAACCCACACCTGAGCGTCGAAACCCATCCGGTATGGCTGGGTGAGGCCAACGCCCGCGAGGTCATATCGCGGTATGACCTGGTGCTGGACGGCACGGACGACTTCGCCACCCGCTTCGCCGTCAGCGACGCCTGCCTGGCCGAGGGCAGGACCCTGGTCAGCGGGGCCCTGGGCCGCTGGACCGGCCAGGTCGGGGTGTTCCAGGGCCGGCCCTGCTACCGCTGCCTGGTGCCGGAAATCCCACCCGACGCCGAAACCTGCGCCCTGGTCGGGGTGGTCGGCGCCCTGGCCGGGGTGATCGGCTCGATGATGGCCCTTGAAGCGGTGAAGGTGATCACCGGCGCCGGCCATGCCCTGGCCGGACGTCTGCTGATCTACGACGCCCTGGCCGCCGAGACCCGCACGGTGCGGATCGGGGCGGACCCGGCGTGTCCGAGCTGCGGCCTGGGCTAGGCGAAAGCCTTCTGGATGTGGGTCACAGACTTCTCGAGGATCATCTTCCAGTTGGCGTTGGTCCAGTCGCGGTGACCCACGCCCTTCATCTCGACCAGTTCGCACGGCTTGCCCGCCGCCTTTAGGGCCTTGGCCATGATCCGCGACTGCTTGGGCGTGACGATGGTGTCTTCGGTGCCGTGGATCAGCAGCACCGGGGCCTTGAACTCGGCCGCGCGCAGGGCGGGAGAGGCCTTGGCCAGCATGGCCTTGTCGACCTTGGGATCGCCGATGGTCTCGACCCAGTAGGCGTAGGTGCGGGAGTCCGCGCCGTCTTCCTGGCGCGAGAACGCCAGGGTCTCGTCGAGATCGGCGTCGCCGGCGATCGAGACGACGGCCTTGTAGAGATCGGGCTTGCGCACCGCGCCCATCATGGCCGCGTAGCCGCCGTAGCTGGCGCCGCAGATCGCGATCCTGGCGGGATCGGCCAGACCGGCGGCGATGACATGGTCGACGCTGTCCTCGACGTCTTCCTGCATCAGGTCGCCCCAATGGCGGCGTCCCTGGTCGGCGAAGGCCTTGCCATAGCCGCCCGACCCCCGGAAGTTCGGCTGCAGGACCAGCCAGCCCTTGGCGGCGAAGGCCTGAGCGAACAGGTCGAAATCGAGGCTGTCGCGCACCTCGGGACCGCCGTGCGGCAAGACCACCATGGGGCGGCGACCGCTGGCCGGGGTGATCGGCGTCGTCAGATAGGCGGTGATCGTCTTGCCGTCGCGGGTGTTGACCGACAGCGCCCGCATCGGCGCCAACCGTTCCTCGGTCAGCCACGGGCGCTTCTCGCCCAGCAGCTCCAGACGCTTCTTCTCGACGTCGTAAAGCCAGAAGGCCCCCGGCTGTCGCGGACCCGACACGTCGAAGATGAAGCGCTTGTGGTCGCGGCTGACGTCGAAGGGCCTCACGCTGCACTCACCGCCGAAATAGGTGTTCAGGCCCTTGTAGTGCGCGCGCAGTTTCGGATCGAAGAAGGTGTAGTTCGTGCGGTCGTCGCTAAGGCTGACGCCCATGGCGGTGTCGTTCTCGTCGGTGAAGACCCCCCGGATCGGACGGACCTTGTCCTCGGCGACCAGCTCGCCGATCTGCATCGTGCGGGTGTCGAACTTGCGGACCGACGGCATGTCGGCGCCCTCGTCCATGCTCAGCATCAGGATCACGCCGGGATCCGGAGTAGGGGCGACGAACTCCAGGTCCGCCAGCTGCTGCAGCTCGTTGCGGCGCACCTTGCGGAACATCTTCCACTCGGTTTCGCCCGGCGCGCGCACGTAGATCGTCACGGTGGTGCCGCGCGGATTGCTGTCATAGCGGATGACCGGGACGCCGCTCTGGGTGAACCAGCCGTCGGTCGCCTGGCGGCCCCGTTCGACCAGCACGGCCTCGCCGCTGTAGACGTCCACCCGGTACAGGACCTGGGCCTCGGTGTTGGTGTCCCAGAGCTGCATCAGGATGTTGCGCGGGTCGTCGTTCATCCGGTCGACGACATTGCTTAGATTGAACTGGCGGTTGGTCAGGCCCTTTTGATTGTTGAACAGCACCGTTGCGTCCTGGCCGTCGGCGTTGACCGACACGATGCGGCGCACCGGGATCGGCACGAATTCGTCGTAGAACCAGCGGCCGGTAGGCTTGCCGTCGACCCCCTTGTCCATCCGGATCCAGACCAGCAGCCGGTCGTTGCTGGCCCATTCGACCTGCTCGACCACCAGTTCGCCCAGGCTCACGGGCTTGTTGGCCGCGCTTGTCCCGGTCTCATAGAAGTCGATCTGCGAGACGACTTTGCCGTCGACGGTCTTGCTGACCAGCACCGCCGCGCGGCCGCCGTCTGGGGACAGGGCCGAATCCAGGACCTCGCTCTCCTTCAGGAGCTCGTCGATCGTGGGCGGGACGGGCGGGACGGCTTCGGCGGCGAAGGCGTGTTCGAAGGCCAGCGGCGCCGTCGCGGCGGCCGCCATTACAAATCGTCGAGTCAGCAAGCTTGCGGCCCCCCGGTCGCGAAAATGAGCACTGGCGCGGCTATGGCCACGCTTGCCCAAGCATCGCGGTGTCGGCGGATTTTTGCAACCGGGCGTAACGCCCAGCGGCCCCTACAGCATCGCCGGGATCACCCGGTCCGGCGGCCTATGCCCGTCCATGAAGGTCTTCACGTTGACAATCACCTTCTCGCCCATGTCGACGCGGCCTTCGACCGTGGCCGAGCCCATGTGGGGCAGGAGCACGACATTGGGCAGCTTCAGCAGCTTGGGATTGATCGCCGGCTCGTGCTCGTAGACGTCCAGGCCCGCGCCCGCGATCTCGCCGCGCGCCAGCATATTGGCCAAGGCCCCCTCGTCGATCACTTCGCCGCGGGCGGTGTTGACGATGATGCTCTGCGGCCGCAGCAGCTTGAGCCGGCGGGCCGACAGCAGGTGGTAGGTGGCCGGGGTGTGCGGGCAGTTGACCGAGACGAAGTCCATCCGGGCCAGCATCTGGTCCAGGCTTTCCCAATAGGTGGCTCCGACCTCCTCGGCGATGCGCGGGCTGACGGGTTTCCTGTTGTGGTAGTGGACCTGCATGCCGAAGGCCTTGGCGCGGCGGGCCACGGCCTGACCGATGCGCCCCATGCCGATGATGCCCAGGCGCTTGCCCCACAGGCGGCGGCCCAGCATCCAGGTCGGCGACCAGCCGTGGAAGCCGCCGGCCTTGACCACCTCGGCGCCTTCGACCACCCGCCGCGAGGCGGCCATGATCAGGGTCATGGTCAGGTCGGCGGTGTCCTCGGTCAGCACGCCGGGGGTGTTGGTGACGATGATGCCCCGGGCGTTGGCCGTGGCGACGTCGATATTGTCGACCCCCGCGCCGAAATTGGCGATCAGCTTGAGCCGGTCGCCGGATCGCGACAGAAGGCGGCTGTCGATCCGGTCGGTGATGGTGGGCACCAGCACGTCGGCCTGGTTCATGGCCTCGACCAGTTCATCGGCCGTCAAGGGTTTGTCGGTGACGTTCAGCTGAGTGTCGAACAGCTCGCACATCCGCGTCTCCACCGGATCGGGGAGTTTGCGGGTGACGATGACTTTGAGCTTGCGAGCTGACATGAGCGGTTCGAAAAGCCTTCCGCAGATGGGTTTTCCCCAAAAGGGGGTTCCCGAGGCGGGTGTTTGGAATCTGTAGCAAAGGGGCCCCATGCGGCCAAGCAACATGCCGACGAATTGCAAACATCGTTCGCTCGGCGCCCTTAACCTCGTCGCGACGGGCTTGGCCGTCATGAGCTTGGCCGCGCTCGCGGGCGCCGCGCGGGCCCAGCCGCCGAAGGTCACGCCGTCAGGCATGGAGGTTCCGCGCTACGTATCGCTTAAGTACGGAGAGGTGAACGCGCGCGTCGGGCCGGACGAGGCCCATCGCCTGCTGTGGATCTATAAGGCGCGGGGCCTGCCGGTGCAGGTGGTGGCCGAAACCCGTGAGTGGCGGCGCATCTGCGATCCCGAGGGCAATCTGGCCTGGGTGCACAAGCGCACGACCGACGGCCGGCGCACGGCCATGCGCGTCCAGTCCACGCCGCTGCCGCTGCGGGCCCAGCCCAAGGCGAGCGCCCGGGTCACCGCCTATCTGGCCGGCCGCGCCACGGCCAATCTCGACCGCTGCGAAAAGGGCTGGTGCAAGCTGAAGGCCGACGGCGAATCGGGCTGGGCCCCGCAGGACCAGATCTGGGGCGCGGCGCCTCGGGTCCAGTGCAAGGAATAGGGCGTTTTCACCCCGTTTGAGCTCTTGGGCAGCGATCGGCGATCACAGGCGTTACCGAAAGTAACATTGAGGCGCGGCCCGCCGCCGTGCTAGGGCGAGGCCATGCAACAAAGTTCCTTCACCTACGACGAGCTCCTGGCCTGCGGCCGCGGCGAACTGTTCGGCCCCGGCAACGCCCAACTGCCGGCGCCGCCGATGCTGATGTTCGACCGTATCGTCCGCATCGAGGCCGAGGGGGGCAAGTACGGCAAGGGCTATATCGAGGCCGAGTTCGACATCAACCCGGACCTGTGGTTCTTCGCCTGCCACTTCATCGGCGACCCGGTGATGCCCGGCTGCCTGGGCCTGGACGCCCTTTGGCAGCTGGTCGGCTTCTTCCTGGGCTGGTCCGGGGCCCCCGGTCGTGGCCGGGCCCTAGGGGTGGGAGAAGTTAAGTTCACCGGCCAGGTGACTCCGGACATCAAGAAGGTCACCTACAAGATCGACCTGAAGCGCGTCATCATGCGCAAGCTGGTGATGGGCATCGGCGACGGCGTGATGGAGGCCGACGGCAAGGTCATCTACGAAACCAAGGACCTGAAGGTCGGTTTGTTCACCGCCGACCAGATGGCGTCCTGATCCGTCGCAGGGTCGGCCGTCAGAGCCGATCCCTTCGGGCCAGGTGGACATAAGAGGAAGAAGTCATGCGTCGCGTCGTCGTCACCGGACTGGGAATCGTCTCGTCCATCGGCAACAACGCCAATGAGGTGCTCGCCTCACTGCGTGAAGCCAAGTCGGGCGTGGTCTCAGCGCCGGATTACGCGGAACTGGGGTTCCGCTGCCAGGTCCACGCCACGGTCAAGCTCGACAGCTGGGAAGCCCTGGTCGATCGCCGCGCCGCGCGCTTCCTGGCGCCGGGCACGGCCTATGCGCACATCGCCATGGAACAGGCGATCGCCGACGCGGGCCTGGAAGAGACCCAGATCTCCAACGAGCGCACCGGCCTGATCGTCGGTTCGGGCGGCCCGTCCACCCGGGTGATCGTCGAGGCCGCCGCCACGACGAAGGAGAAGGGCCCCAAGCGGATCGGCCCGTTCGCGGTGCCCAAGGCCATGAGCTCGGGCCCGTCGGCCGTGCTGTCGACCTGGTTCAAGATCCGCGGCATCAACTATTCGATCAGCTCGGCCTGCGCGACCAGCGCCCACTGCATCGGCGCGGGCGCTGAGC
>JAGIBE010000223.1:0-3469 GCA_017744495.1 Caulobacter sp.
CGTCCTGGCCGAGCCGGCCATGACCAATTGCGGGATGATCCTGCCGCAGCCGGGCTTCCTGGACGTGATGCGCGACCTGACGCGCCAGGCCGGGACCCTGCTGGTCATCGACGAGACCCACACGATCTCGACCGCCCCCGGCGGCTACGCCCGCGCCCACGGCCTGACGCCGGACATGCTGGTGATCGGCAAGGCGATCGCCGGCGGCGTGCCGGCCGCGGTCTGGGGCGTGACCGCCGAGCTCTCCGAATGCATGGACCGCGCCGCCGCCCGGATCGGGCCCGGCCAGTCGGGGATCGGCACCACCCTGTCGGGCAATGCCCTGGCGATCGCCGCCATGCGGGCCATGCTGAGCGAGGTGATGACCGACGCCGCCTACGCCAAGATGCTGGCCGGGGCCGGCCGGCTGGTCGAAGGCTTGAGGGGTGTGATCGCGGCGCGGGGTCTGCCCTGGTCGGCGGTGCATGTGGGCGCGCGGGTCGAGCTGGTCTTCGCCGCTTCTCCACCGAAAAACGCCGCCGCCATGCGCGAGGTCCTGGACCCGGACCTGCTGCATGCGCTTCATCTGTGGCTGATCAACCGAGGGGTGCTGATCGCGCCCTTCCATACGATGATGCTGGTCTCGCCGGTCACCGAGGACGCGGCGGTGGATCGGTTGGTGGCGGCGGTTGACGGGTTCGCGGCGGCGCTGGAGGGGTTAGGGGTATGACGGGTTCGCACGCTGACACCCTCTCCCAGAGGGAGAGGGAGGGGCCCGCCGCGAAGCGGTGGGAGGGAGAGGGGTTACGGTCCGGCCGTCTTCGCTCCATGACCTGCCGGCGCGCCGACCGACGTCTTACCCCCTCACCCTCCCACGCTTCGCGCGGGTCCCTCCCTCTCCCCATGGGAGAGGGTTTCAGAGGCCGACGCTCATGACGCTCCCTTTGGTCGCCGATCCGCAGGAATGCATCGACTTCCTCGCCGCCAACCCGCAGGTGAAGTACGTCGACGTCTTCTTCACCAGCATGACCGGCGTGCCGCGCGGCAAGCGGCTGCGCGTACACGAGCTGCAGGCCATCTATGAGTACGGCCGGTTCCTGCCGGGCTCGATCCTGGTGGTCGACACCCAGGGCGCCGACTGCGAGGACACGGGCCTGGTCTGGGAAGACGGCGACGCCGATCGCCGCGCGCGGCCCGTGCCCGGGACCCTGACCCTGGCCCCCTGGTTGGGTCCGGACATGGCCCAGGTGATGCTGTCGCTTTACGAGCTGGACGGCGCCGCCAACGACCTCGACCCTCGCCACGTACTCCGCCGCGTGCTGGACCGCTTCGCCGCCGACGGCCTGACCCCGGTCGTGGCCTGCGAGCTGGAATATTATCTGGTCGAGCAGCATCGCGGTCCGGCCGGCGAGCTGCTGCCCGCCCGGTCGCTGCAGACCGGCGCGCGGCCGCACGGCATCCAGGTCTACGGCCTGCCGGAGCTGGAGGCCTACGCCCCGTTCCTGCGCGAGCTGTGGGACGTTTGCGACGTGCTGGGCGTGCCGCTGGAGGGGGCGATCTCGGAATTCGCCCCGGGCCAGGTGGAGCTGACCCTCAAGCACAAGCCCGACGCCCTGCAGGCCGCCGACGACGCTTTGCGGTACAAGCGCGCCGCCAAGGGCGTGGCCCTCAAGCACGGCGCCGAGGCCACCTTCATGGCCAAGCCCTGGGCCGACCAGGCGGGCAACGGCTTCCACGTCCATGTCAGCTTCAACGACGCGGAGGGGAACAACCTCTGCGCCGCCGACGACCCGGAAGGCTCGGACCTGCTCAAGCACGCGATCGGCGGCATGAAGGCGCTGATGGCCGACTGCATGGCGATCCTGGCGCCCAACGCCAACAGCTATCGCCGCTTCAAGGCCAACAGCTACGCGCCCGTGGCCCCGACCTGGGGCGTCAACAACCGCACGGTCAGCCTGCGGGTGCCGGCCGGCCCGCCGCCGACCCGGCATGTGGAGCACCGCGTGGCGGGCGCCGACGCCAATCCGTACCTGGTGCTGGCCGCGCTGCTGGCCTGCGCCCACCACGGGATTTCGAACAGGATCGATCCTGGCCCGGCGGTGGTCGGCGACGGTTATGCGGCCGCGGCCCAGGAGAAGGTGCGCCTGCCCACCGACTGGTACGCGGCCGTGAACCTGTTCGAGGCGTCCGAGGTGCTGCGCGACTATCTGGGCGAGCGGTTCGTGGAGATGTTCGTCTCGGTCAAGCGCACCGAACAGGCGCGCTTCGGCGAGGTGGTCACCCAGCTGGATTATGACTGGTATCTGCGCAACGCCTGACGGGGCGGCGTCGAATGTGAGGTGTCGGCCGGTCGAAGACTGGTTTCGGAGAGTTCAGATTTCGCGGCCTGAGGTTCAGGCCTAGGCTTTTACCGATGGCAGGGAGATGAAAATGCGGTCTCGACTTTTGATCGCCTTGCCGAGCGCCGCGCTGATCGGCCTCGCCCTGTGGGCGGGACTGACCGTGGCGATGAATATCGGCATCGATTTTTCACTGCCTGCTTGGCTTCCACACTGAGACCGACGTCGAACGCGCCGGCGCAATTCGAGGGGAGACACGACATGACCAACCGCATTCTCGGCACCCGCCGCTCGCTGCTGACCGCCATGGGCGCGGCGGCCATCGGCATCAGCTTCACCGCCTGCGGCCAGAAGCCCCAAGGCGAGGCCACCAAGTCGGCCAACGGCGAAGAACCCAAGCTGAACTTCTACAACTGGGACACCTACATCGGTGAGACCACCCTGGCCGACTTCAAGAAGGCCACCGGCGTCGACGTGAACATGAGCCTGTTCGCCACCAACGACGAGCTGTTCGCCAAGCTGAAGGCGGGCAACGCCGGCTATGACGTGATCGTGCCGTCCAACGAGTTCGTCACCCGCATGAGCCAGGCGGGCATGCTTGAGGAACTGGACCACGCCAAGATCCCGAACTTCAAGAACGTCGACCCGGCCTTCGTGAACCCGGACTACGACCCGGGCCGCAAGTACTCGATGCCCTATACCTGGCTGGTGCTGGGGATCGGCTACCGCAAGTCGAAGGTGAAGGGCGTTCCCGACAGCTGGAAGTACCTGTTCGACAGCGCCGAGTACAACGGCCGCATCGCCTTGCTGTCGGAGAGCGCCGACCTGGTGCGCCTGTCGGCCAAGTACCTGGGCCACAGCGTCAACAACATCCCGCCCGAGCTGGTTCAGCAGATCGAGAAGATGCTGATCCGCCAGAAGCCCTACGTGAAGGCGTTCCACGACGACAACGGCCAGGACATGCTGGTGGCCGGCGATGTGGACCTGGTGCTGGAGTACAACGGCGACATCGCCCAGGTGATGAAGGACGACCCGGACCTGGACTTCGTGATCCCGAAGGAAGGGTCCTTGCTCAACTCCGACACCCTGTGCATCCCCAAGGGCGCGCCGCGTCCGGACAACGCGCACAAGTTCATCAACTATCTGCTGGA
>JAGIBE010000223.1:3563-37297 GCA_017744495.1 Caulobacter sp.
ATGACAACTTCAGAGCTGGAATAGAGGGACTTCGATGGAACAATCCTGGAAACAGGCCAAATCCGTCTTCGCCGCGGCGCTCAGCGCGCCGCTGGCGTGGCTGGTGCTGTTCTTCCTGATCCCGATGGCCATCGTCTGGGCCTACAGCTTCGGCCACAATGAGGGCCTGACCCAGATCGCCATCACCGGCACGTTCAAGAACTACGCCCGGGCGATCGAGCCGCTGTACCTGAAGATCTTCCTGAAGTCGGCCGGAGCCGCGGGCATCACCACCTTCCTGTGCCTGGTGATCGGCTTCCCGGTGGCCCTGGCCATCACTTTCGCCTCGCCCAAGGCCAAGGCGTGGCTGCTGCTGCTGATCATGCTGCCGTTCTGGACGAACCTCCTGATCCGCACCTACGCCCTGATCGCCGTGCTGCGGAATGAGGGCTATATCAACAAGGGCCTCGAAGCGGTCTGGAACCTCGCCGCCAAGGTCATGCCGCTGCAGCCGTTCCAGCCGCTGGAGATGATGCACACCAATTTCGCGGTGGTCGTCGGCCTGGTCTATGTCCACCTGCCGTTCATGGTGCTGCCGCTCTATTCGGCCCTGGACCGGCTGGACAAGTCGCTGCTGGAGGCCAGCCTCGACCTGGGCGCGGGACACCTACGCACCCTGTTCAAGGTGGTGGTCCCCCTTGCCCTGCCGGGCATCGCCTCGGGCGTGCTGATCACCTTCATCCCGGCCCTGGGCGCCTATCTAACGCCGGACCTGCTGGGCGGGCCCGACAGCCAGATGATCGCCAACGTCATCGAGCGCCAGTTCAAGCGCGCCAACGACTGGCCTTTCGGCGCGGCCCTGTCGTTCCTGCTGATGTACCTGACCTTCGTCGCCATCGCCGTGCAGGCGCTGCTCAGCCGGGGCAAGAAGACGGGGGAGGCGGTCTGATGGCCAAGCGCTCTCCCCCCGGTCCTCTCGAATACCTCCGCCGCTGGCAGATGCAGGCCTGGTTGGCCGCCGTGGGGGTGTTCCTCTACGCGCCGCTGATCGCCCTGATGGCCTTCAGCTTCAACGACAGCCGGCGCAACATCGTCTGGAAGGGCTTCACGCTCAAATATTACGACAAGGCTTTCAACGACTCCTCGCTGATCGAGGCCTTCGCCAACAGCCTGACCATCGCCGCGCTGTGCACGGTGCTGAGCGTGGCCCTGGGGGCGATGATCGCCCTGGTCCTGTGGCGCTTCCGCTTCCCGGGCAAGACGGTGCTGGACGGGGCCCTGGCCCTGCCGATCGTGGTGCCCGAGATCTGCATGGGCGTGGCCATGCTGGTGTTCTTCGCCAAGGTCATGCCCTGGCCGGTGGGTCTGCCCTGGCCGCTGAATCTCGGAGCCATCACCATCGCCCACGTGTCGTTCTCGTTCCCGTTCGTCGCGGTGGTGGTGCGCGCGCGCATGGCCAGCTTCAACCGCGAGATGGAGGAGGCCGCCCGCGACCTGGGGGCCGGCGAGTGGCGCACGATCAAGGACGTGATCCTGCCGCACATGGCGCCCTCGCTGGTGGCCGGTTCGCTGCTGGCCTTCACGCTCAGCCTGGACGACTTCGTCATCACCTTCTTCACCGCCGGACCCGACACCGTGACCTTCCCGGTGAAGGTCTATTCGATGGTCCGCTTCTCGGTGACGCCCGAGGTCAACGCCGCCTCGACCATCCTGATCGTGCTGACCGTGATCCTGACCGCCGTGGCGCTGAAGCTGCAGGGCGACCCCGCGGCGACGGCCGGCCATGGCGGGGAGAAGGCGTGATGCGGAAACTTTGTGTGTCGGGGGACATCCGGTGACCAGCCAACCCATCATCACCTTCGAGAACGTCACCAAGCGCTTCGGCAAGCTGGCGGCCGTCGACAATGTCAATCTGACGGTCAGCGAGGGCGAGTTCTTCGCGCTGCTGGGCCCGTCGGGCTGCGGCAAGACCACCCTGCTGCGCATGCTGGCCGGCTTCGAGACGCCGACCGAGGGCCGCATTCTGATCGACGGCCAGGACGTCTCGAACGTGCCGCCCAACAAGCGGCCGGTGAACATGGTGTTCCAGTCCTACGCCGTGTTCCCGCACATGACCGTGGCCGACAACGTCGCCTACGGCCTGAAGGTCGACCGCGTGGGCAAGGCCGAGCGCGACAAGCGGGTGGAGGAGGCGCTGGACCTGGTCCAGCTGCACGGCCTGGCCGGCCGCAAGCCCGACCAGCTGTCCGGCGGCCAGCGCCAGCGCGTGGCCCTGGCCCGGGCGCTGGTGAAACGCCCCCGCGTGCTGCTGCTGGACGAGCCCCTGTCGGCCCTGGACGCCAAGCTGCGCGAGCAGATGCGCACCGAGCTGTGCACCCTGCAGGAGAAGGTCGGGATCACCTTCATCATGGTCACCCACGACCAGGACGAGGCGCTCGCGCTCGCCAGCCGCTGCGCGGTGATGAACCGCGGCGTGCTGCAGCAGGTGGCCGGTCCCAGCGACCTCTACGAGTTCCCCAACAGCCGCTTCGTGGCCGACTTCATCGGCAGCGTGAACCTGTTCGAGGGCGTGCTGGCCGTCGATGAGCCCAGCCACGCGGTGGTCCGCTCGCCGGACCTGGACTGCGACATCTTCCTCGACCACGGCGTCACCGGCGCGCGCGGCGGCACGGTCTGGGCGGCGCTGCGGCCCGAGAAGATCGAGCTGCACAAGCGCCCCGACGGCGCGCCCCCGCCGAACATGGGCGATTGCCCCATCGGCCAGAACGCCGTGGCCGGGGTGATCAAGCACGAGGCCTATCTGGGCGGCCAGAGCCTCTACGAGGTCGAAATCAAGAGCGGCCGCCGGATCAAGGTGGCTCGCCAGAACCTGACCCGCTGGGACCAGGAGGACTTCAAGCTGGGCGAAGCCGTGTGGCTGGGCTGGCATGCCTGTTCGCCAGCGGTGTTGTTGAGTTGATCGTCATGAGCCCTGCCTCACCACTTGCCCCCTACGGGCCTTCGGCCGTCTTCCCCCATTGGGGGAAGAGCGATGTCCCCGGCGACGTGCGAGGCTCCGCCCCCTATGGGGGCGGACAGACCGCGCAGCGGTCAGGTGGGGGCAAGTGTGGAGGCAAGGCATGAGACCCGTCGCCGGCGTCATCTGCTGCACCCGCACCGTCGGGACCGAACCGGCCCAGGCGGTGATGAACCGCTATGTCGCCGGGGCGATGAAGTACGCCGACGCCGCGGCCCTGCTGGTCCCGTCGATGCCCGAGCTGATGAAGGCCTCCGAGGTCGCCGCGCGGCTGGACGGCCTCATGCTGACCGGTAGTCCCTCGAACATGGATCCCGTTCTCTACGGCCAGGACGTCCCCGATGCGCCGGGGCCGTTCGACGCCGGCCGCGACGCCATGACCGCCGACCTGATCAAGGCGATGCTCGACCTGGGCCGCCCCGTCTTCGGCGTCTGCCGGGGCTTCCAGGAGATCAATGTCGCGTTCGGCGGGACCCTGCGTCGGGACATGTCTGCGCCGGGCGTGAACCTCCCGCACCACGCCCCCGACGAGGTCGATTTCGACGGCATGTTCGACCACGAGCACCCGGTGAACCTGACCCCCGGCGGCGTCCTGGCCACGGCGTTCGGCGCGACGCGCGCCACTGTCAATTCCGTCCACTACCAGGGCGTCGACGCGCTGGGCGAAGGCCTGCTGGTTGAGGCCCGCGCCCCCGACGGGGTGGTCGAGGCCGTCTCGGCCAAGGTCAACGGCGCGCCGGTCCTGGCGGTCCAGTGGCATCCGGAGTGGAAGACTGAGCGCAACCCGCAGAGCCAGGCGTTCTTCCAGGTGTTCGGCCAGGCGCTGCGGGGCGAACAACTTCTCCCTCCCCCTTGATGGGGGAGGGGCAGGGGTGGGGGTGATCGCGGCGGCAAGGTTCGCGCTTCACCTTCAATCGCTGTCACCCCCATCCCCGGCCCTTCCCCCATCAAAGGGGGAAGGGAGAACAAGAAACGTCCAGGAGAGTACCCCCCCCCCGATGACCGTCCCCATCCGCAACCACGACATCGCCGAGCTCAAGCGCCTGGACCTGGCCCACCACCTGCCGGCCCAGGCCGACCACAAGGTGATCGCGGCCCTCGGCGGCAGCCGGATCGTCACCCGGGCCGACGGCGTCTACATCCATGACGGGGAGGGTCACCAGATCCTGGACGGCATGGCCGGCCTGTGGTGCGTCAATGTCGGCTACGGCCGCGACGAGCTGGCCAAGGCGGCCTACGACCAGATGCTGGAGCTGCCGTACTACAACACCTTCTTCAAGACCGCGACGCCGCCGCCGGTGAAGCTGGCCGCCAAGATCGCCGAGAAGATGGGCGGCAAGCTGACCCACGTCTTCTACAATTCGTCGGGCTCGGAGGCCAACGACACGGTCTTCCGTCTGGCCCGCCACTATTGGAAACTGAAGGGCGAGCCGCAGCGCAAGGTCTTCATCAGCCGCTGGAACGCCTATCACGGCTCGACCGTGGCCGGCGTCTCCCTGGGCGGCATGAAGCACATGCATGCGCAGGGCGACCTGCCGATCGAGGGCGTCGAGCACGTGATGCAGCCCTATCCGTTCGGCGACGGCTTCGGCGAGGACCCGGCCGCCTTCCGCGACCGCGCCGTCCAGGCGATCGAGGACAAGATCCTGGAGGTCGGCCCCGAGAACGTCGCGGCCTTCATCGGCGAGCCGGTGCAAGGGGCGGGCGGGGTGATCATCCCGCCGGACGGCTACTGGCCGGCGGTCGAGGCCCTCTGCCGCAAGTACGGGATCCTCCTGGTCTGCGACGAGGTGATCTGCGGTTTCGGGCGCCTGGGCCAATGGTTCGGCCACCAGCACTACGGGATCCAGCCCGACATGATCGCCATGGCCAAGGGCCTGTCGTCCGGCTACCTGCCGATCAGCGCCGTGGGCGTGGCCGACCACATCGTCGCCGAGCTGCGCGAGAAGGGCGGCGACTTCATCCACGGCTTCACCTATTCGGGCCACCCGACGGCGGCGGCCGTGGCGCTGAAGAACATCGAGATCCTCGAGCGCGAGGCCCTGGTCGAGCGCACGCGCGAGGACACGGGGCCGTACCTGGCCAAGGCCCTGGCCACGCTGAACGACCATCCGCTGGTCGGCGAGACCCGCTCGCTGGGCCTGATTGGGGCGGTCGAGATCGTCCGCGAGAAGGGGACCAACCATCGCTTCCTCGACAAGGAGGGCGAGGCCGGTCCGATCGTCCGCGACCTGTGCATCGCCAACGGCCTGATGGTCCGCGCCATCCGCGACAGCATCGTCTGCTGCCCGCCCCTGATCATCACCCACGCCCAGATCGACGAGCTGGTGGGGATCATCCGCAAGTCCCTGGACGAGGCGGAGCCGGTGCTGCGGGGGCTGAAGCCGGAGGCAGGCATATGACGGCTCTAAACGCCTGTGAAACTGTGATACTGTAAGGTCATGAAAAACATCACAGTCTCCATCGACGATGAAACCTATCGGCGCGCACGCGTTAAGGCCGCGGAGAAGGATACGTCCGTCTCGGCCCTGGTGCGGCAGTTCCTGGTGGAGGTCGCGCAGGGCGAAAGCGAATTCGAACGGCTGAGCAGGCTCGAGGAAGAGCTGCGGGCTGGGATCAAGAACTTTCGAGCCAGCGACAGCCTGCCGCGTGACGAGATTTACAAACGCGGTGGGGCGTGACGGTCTTTTTCGACACCAATGTGCTGATCTATTCCATCAGCGCCGCGCCGGAGGAAGCCGCTAAGCGCGACGCGGCGCGGGGCGTGCTGCGCCGACCCGATGGCGCGCTTTCGGTTCAGGTGCTGCAGGAGTTCTATACGCAAGCGACCCGACCCTCGCGGCCAGGGCGGCTGAGCCATGGCGAGGCGGCTGGCTTCGTCCGGGCATGGACCCGTTTCAAGGTGCAGGACAACACCTTGGCCGTGCTGCGAATGGCTCTCGAAATTACCGAGACGTATCGGTTTTCCTATTGGGACAGCGCCGTCGTCGCCGCCGCCCGCGCGGCAGGATGCACAGAACTCTTCACCGAGGACCTCTCGCACGGCCAGGTCGTCGAGGGCGTCCGCATCGTTAATCCCTTCCACCAAGACTAAACTTCCACAAAGCGCGAGGAGCGCCCCCGTGAAGTACAAGGAAAAGAAGTCCAAACCGGCCCCCAAGACCACGCGCGGGGTGCCCACCCTCGATGACGCCCGCGACTGGTTCTCCCGCCAGAACATCGAGGAGATCGAGTGCGTGGTGCCCGACCTGGCTGGCGTCGCGCGGGGCAAGATCATGCCGGTGCGCAAGTTCCTGGGTGCGCCGTCGATGAACCTGCCGCTGGCGGTGTTCTACCAGACCATCACCGGCGACTTCCCCGAGTTCGAGGGGGCGGTGAACGCGGTGCAGTCCGACACCGACATCTTCCTGACCCCGGACCTGGCCACCCTGGCCGTGGTGCCCTGGGCCCAGGACCCGACCGCCCAGGTGATCCACGACGCCTTCCACCCCGACGGCCGGCCCGTCGAGGAGAGCCCCCGCCAGGTGCTGCGCCGCGTGCTGGCCCTCTATCGCGAGAAGGGCTGGGAGCCGATCGTGGCGCCCGAGATCGAATTCTACCTCGTCGACAAGAACACCGACCCCGACTACCCGCTGAAGCCGCCGGTGGGGCGCTCGGGCCGTCCCGAGACCGGCCGCCAAGGCTATTCGATCGCCGCGGTCAACGAGTTCGACGCGCTGTTCGAGGACATGTACGAGTACTCCGAGCGCCAGGGCCTGGAGATCGACACCCTGATCCACGAGAGCGGCGTGGCCCAGATGGAGATCAACCTGCGCCACGGCAATCCGCTGGAGCTGGCCGACCAGGTGTTCATGATGAAGCGCACCATTCGCGAGGTGGCGCTGGAGCACGACATCTACGCCACGTTCATGGCCAAGCCGATGGCCGCCGAGCCCGGCAGCGCCATGCACATCCACCAGTCGATCCTGGACAAGGACGGCCAGAACCTGTTCTCGAACCCGGACGGCGACGCCACGCCGCTGTTCTACGCCTTCATCGCGGGGCAGCAACGCTACCTGCCGGCGATCATGGCGATCCTGGCGCCGTACGTGAACAGCTACCGCCGGATCGCGCGGGACAGCGGGGCGCCGGTCAACACCCAGTGGGGCTACGACAACCGCACCTGCGGCCTGCGCGTGCCGCCGTCCGATCCCGCCAACCGCCGGGTCGAGAACCGCATCCCCTCGTCGGACGCCAACCCGTACCTGGCCATGGCGGCGGTGCTGGCGGCCGGCTGGCTGGGCATGACCCACAACCTGTCGCCCACCGCCCCGGTCGAGACCGACGCCAGCGTGCGCGGCATCGAGCTGCCGAGGTCGCTGCTGGAGTCGGTGACCCTGTTCGAGGAGGCCAAGCCCCTGGTCGACATCCTGGGCGCGACCTTCTGCAACGCCTACGCCACGGTGAAGCAGGCCGAGTACGAGACCTTCATGCGCACGATCAGCCCGTGGGAGCGGGAGTTCCTGTTGTTGAATGTGTGACGGCTCAACATCACCTTCTCCCAGAGGGAGAAGGAGGGGCCCGCCGCGAAGCGGTGGGAGGATGAGGGGTTACACCCTGGACCGGCGTGCCGGCACGCCATCGACCGCCTTACCCCCTCACCCTCCCATGCTGCGCATGGGCCCCTCCCTCTCCCCATGGGAGAGGGTGTCGTGAACGCGGGCCATCCTGAGTCCTGGTACGCGGCGACGGCCACGCCCTTCCCGACGCTGCCCGCCCTGGAGCAAGACACCCGCGCCGACGTCTGCATCGTCGGCGCCGGCTACACCGGCCTCGGCGCCGCCCTCGAACTGGCCCGACGCGGCGTCTCCGTCGTCGTCCTCGAAGCCGCCGAGGTCGGGTCCGGCGGCTCCGGCCGCAACGGCGGCCAGGTCCACACCGGTCAGCGCAACGACCAGGTGTGGCTGGAGAAGACCGTCGGCCGCGACGACGCCAGGCGGCTCTGGAAGATGGCCCAGGAGGCCCGGACTCATCTGCTGGGCCTTATCGCCGAGCACGACATCGCCTGCGACTTCCGCCACGGCATGATCCACGCCCGCCACAAGCCCGGCGGCGAGGCCGAGGACGCGGCCCACGTCGAGCACATGGCCCACGTGTACGGCTACGACCAGCTGGCCTTGATCGGACAGGACCAGCTGACCCATGAGCTGGGGACCGACGTCTATCACGGCGGCTTCGTCGACCGAGGCGGCGGCCACCTGCATCCGCTGAACCTGGCGCTGGGGATGGCGCGTGTGGCCATGGCGGCAGGGGCGGTGATCTTTGAGCGGACGCGGGCGACGGCTTGGCGGCGCGAGGGGACGACGATCGTCGTCGAGACCCTCGCCAAAGAAGGAAGAAGTGGCCGGGTCACCTGCGACCAGCTGATCCTGACCGGCGACGGCTATCTGGACGACATCGCCGGCGGCGCGGCCAAGGCCCGGGTGATGCCGATCAACAACTTCATCCTCGCGACCGAGCCCCTGGGCCAACGCGCCGACACGATTATCCGCTCCGACGCCGCCGTCGCCGACAGCCGGTTCGTGATCAACTACTTCCGCAAGAGCCCCGACGGCCGGCTGATCTTCGGCGGCGGCGAGAACTATCGCCCCGGCTTCCCGCCCGACCTGAAGGCCTTCGTGCGGCGGCACATGCTGAAGGTCTATCCGGGGCTCTCAGACGTGGCCGTGACCCACGCCTGGGGCGGGACCCTGGGGATCACGGTGCACCGGTCGCCCTATGTGCGCGAACTGGCGCCGGGCGTGCGGATCGCGGCGGGCTATTCCGGGCAGGGGGTGATGCTGGCGCCGTGGTTCGGGAAGCTGCTGGCGGATGCGGCGTTGGGGGACGGGGAGGGGGTGGCGTTGTTGTCGCGGTTGCCGACGCCGCCGTTTCCGGGCGGGCGGTTGCTGAGGTGGCCGCTGACGGTGGCGGGGCTTAGCTGGTACGCGATGCGGGATCGATTGTAAGGGCGCGGATCAATACTTGCCCCCACCTGGCGACTTCGTCGCCTGTCCGCCCCCATAGGGGGCGGAGCCCGGAGCCCGGAGCTCGGAGTCTGGAGCGCGCGGCGCCGGCAGGCCCGTGAAAGCTCCGCCCCCATGGGGGCGGACAGACCGCGAAGCGGTCAGGTGGGGGCAAGCAGGTTCGCTCCGACAGCGCCGCTGATTGACAACCCTCAGCACGCACCATCCGATACGCTCATGTCAGCAGCACCCCAGCCCTCCGGCAGCGTCGCCACCGCCCTGGCCCACGCCCGGCGGCTGCTGGGTGTGGATCCGCGTCTAGCCGCCGAGCAGGCGGCCGCGATCCTGGAGGCGGTTCCCCGCCACGCCGAGGCCACGCTCATCCTGGCCACCGCCCTGAGGCTGCAGGGCGACCTCCGCCAGGCGCTCCACATCATCGACCCGCTCTCCCGCGCCTTCCCCCAGTCGTCGCCGGTCCAGCTGGAGCACGGCTGGAGCCTGGCCGCCGCCGGCCAGACCCAAGCCGCCGCCGCCGCTTTCAAGCGCGCCGTCGCCGCCGAGCCCGGCCTGGCCGAGGGCTGGCGAGGCTTGGCCGACTCGCTGGATCTGCTGGGCGACAGCGAGGGCGCCCAGGCGGCCCGCGCTCGCCAGATCCAGGGCGGGGTCCGCGATCCGGACCTGATGGCCGCCGCCGCCGCCCTGGTCGACGGCAAGCCCGGCGAGGCCGAGAAGGCCCTGCGCGCCCGGCTGGCGGCGCGTCCCGACGATCCCGCCGCCCTGCGCATGCTGGCCGAGGCCGTCGCCCGGCTGGGCCGCCAGGAGGAGGCGGAAGACCTGCTGGTCCGCTGCCTGGAGATCGTCCCCGGCTTCAGCGCCGCCCGCCAGAACCTGGCCACGGTGCTCTACCGGCTGGGCCGGTCCGAGGACGCCCTGGTCCAGCTGGAGCGCCTGCTGGCGGACGAGCCGGCCAACCCGGCCCACCTGAACCTCAAGGCCGCCGCCCTGGCCCGGATCGGCGAATACGCCCAGGCCATCGCCATCTACGAGGACGTGCTGGCCCGCCATCCGCAGCAGCCCAAGGGCTGGATGAGCTACGGCCACGCGCTGAAGACCGTCGGCCGCGCCGCCGATTGCGCGGCCGCCTACCGCAAGGCCGTCGACCAGGCCCCCTCGCTGGGCGAGGCCTGGTGGAGCCTGGCCAACATGAAGACCTACCGCTTCACCGACGCCGACCTGGCGGCGATGGAGGCCCAGCTGGCGCGTCCCGACCTGTTCGACGACGACCGCCTGCATCTCGACTACGCCCTGGGCAAGGCCCACGAGGACGCCGGCCGCTGGGCGGAGTCGTTCGAGCATTACGCGCGCGGGGCGGCGCTGCGCCGGGCCCAGCTGGCCTACGACCCCGAGCGCAACCGGGCGCACGTGGCGCGGTCCAAGGCGGCGCTGACCGCCGAGGTCTTCGCGTCGCGGGCGGGGCAGGGCTGCCCGGCGCCGGACCCGATCTTCATCCTGGGGCTGCCGCGCTCGGGCTCGACCCTGGTGGAGCAGATCCTGGCCAGCCATTCGGCCGTCGAGGGCACCATGGAGCTGCCCGACATCGGCGCGATCGCCAAGCGGTTGGGCGGGGCCAAGACGGCGCGCGAGCCGTCGGCCTATCCCGAGATCCTGACCACTCTCGATCCGGACCAGCTGGCGGCGCTGGGCCAGGAGTTCCTCGACCGCACCCGGGTCCAGCGCAAGACCGACCGGCCGCTGTTCATCGACAAGATGCCCAACAACTGGGCGCATGTCGGCCTGATCGCCCTGGCGCTGCCGAACGCCAAGATCATCGACGCCCGCCGCCACCCGATGGGCTGCTGCTTCTCGGGCTTCAAGCAGCACTTCGCCCGCGGCCAGGCCTTCAGCTACGGCCTAGAGGACATCGGCCGCTACTACGCCGACTATGTGGAGCTGATGGCCCATTTCGACGCCGTGCTGCCGGGCCGGGTGCACCGCGTGATCTACGAAGAGATGGTCGCCGATCCCGAGACCCAGATCCGCGCCCTGCTGGACTATTGCGGCCTGCCGTTCGAGGAAACCTGCCTGAACTTCCACGAAAACAACCGCGCCGTGCGCACCGCAAGCTCAGAGCAGGTGCGCCGACCGATCTTCAAGGACGCCGTCGAACATTGGCAGAACTACGAATCGTGGCTGGACCCCCTGAAGTCCGCCCTTGGACCGGTTCTGTCCTGTTACCCCGCCGCGCCTGAATTTTGATCAGTCGCTCCGGACCCTGCCATTTCTGCAACAGTCGGCGGAATTGAACTGGGTTTCAATTTTGATCCTTGCGGGGACGTAACCACGGGAAGACCCTCGTTCATCTAACGTGTTCCGGGGGAGCGATAATGCCGTTTACCAAGCGTAAGGCGCACGGATCGTCCAAGACGGCGGTCTGGACCACAGCGCTATTAGCCTCGTCCATGCTCACGGCGGTCACCGCCCACGGCCAGACCTCCCCGGCCGGCGCCGTGGCGCTGGAAGAGGTGGTGGTCACCGCCCAGAAGCGTTCCGAAAACCTGCAGGACGTGCCGGTCAGCATCCAGGCCCTCGGCCAGGCCAAGCTGGAGCAGCTGCAGGTCCAGAGCTTCACCGACTATGTGAAGTACCTGCCCAGCGTGTCGTTCCAGACCACGTCGCCGGGCTTCTCCAACGTCTATATGCGCGGCGTGGCCAGCGGCGGCGACGGCAACCACTCGGGTCCGCTGCCCAGCGTCGGCATCTATCTGGACGAACAGCCGATCACCACGATCCAGGGCGCGCTGGACCTGCACATCTACGACATCGCCCGGGTCGAGGCGCTGGCCGGTCCGCAGGGCACGCTGTACGGCGCCAGCTCACAGGCCGGCACCCTGAGGATCATCACCAACAAGCCGACGACCACCGGCTTCAGCGCGGGCTACGACGTCGAGGGCAACATCATCGACCACGGCGACCCGGGCTATGTGCTGGAGGGCTTCGTCAACCAGCCGATCAGCGACAAGGTCGCGGTGCGCCTGGTCGGCTGGGCCGAGCACCAGGGCGGCTTCATCGACAATGTCGCCGGCTCGCGCACCTATCCCACCTCGGGCGTGACGGTGACCAACACCAATCGCGTCAAGGACAACTACAACGACGTCGATATCTACGGCGGCCGCGCGGCCCTGCGGGTGGAAGCCGGCGACAACTGGGTGATCACGCCCACCATCATGGCCCAGCAGGAGAAGGTCGGCGGCCTGTTCTCGTACGACCCCAGCGTCGGCGATCTGAAGGTGGCGCACTACTATCCGGAGAACTCGAACGACAAGTGGTGGCAGGCCGCCATGACCGTCGAGGGCAAGATCGCCAACCTCGATGTGGTCTATGCCGGGTCGTACCTGGATCGGGACGTCGACACCCACCAGGACTACACCGACTACTCGTACTTCTACGACACCCTGGCCGGCTACGGCGCCTATTGGACCGACAACGCCGGCAATCCGGTCGACCCGTCGCAGTACATCACGGGCCACGACGCCTACGCCAAGGTCAGCCACGAAATCCGGGTGTCGACCCCGCAGGAAAACCGCTTCCGCGTGGTGGGCGGACTGTTTTACCAGCGCCAGACCCATGGCATCTATCAGAACTACCAGATCGACCAGCTGGGCACAGACCTGTCGGTGCCGGGCTATCCGCACACCATCTGGCTGACCCAGCAGAAGCGGATCGACCGCGACAGCGCCGTGTTCGGCGAGGCGTCGTTCGACATCACCGACAAGCTGACCCTGACGGCCGGCATCCGCTTCTTCAAGTCCGACAACAGCCTCAAGGGCTTCTACGGCTATGGCGCGGGTTACGGCTCCACCGGCGAGAAAGCCTGCTTCAAGCCCGCCGAGATCGAGGGTTCGCCCTGTACGAACCTCGACAAGGAAACCAAGGAGAACGGCAACACGCCGAAGGTGAACCTCACCTACAAGATCGACTCCGACAAGCTGGTCTACGTCACCTATTCGGAGGGCTTCCGGCCGGGCGGCATCAACCGGCGCGGCACCCTGCCGCCGTACCACTCCGACTATCTGAAGAACTACGAGTTCGGCTGGAAGACCACCTGGGCCGACAACCGCTTCCGCTGGAACGGCGCGGTCTTCCTGGAGAAGTGGAACGGCTTCCAGTTCGCCCTCTTGGGCGCCAACGGCCTGACCGAGATCAAGAACGCCGGCGCGGCCGAGATCAAGGGCGTGGAGACCGACTTCACCTTCGCGGTGAGTCACGGCTTCACGATCAACGGCTCGGCGGCCTATACCGACGCGGCCCTGACCAAGAACTACTGCGGCTTCGTCGACGCCCAGGGCAATCCGGAGACCAATTGTCCGGCCCCCGAGGCCCCCGACGGCACGGCTCTGCCGGTGACGCCGAAGTTCAAGGCCAATGTCACCGCCCGCTACGAGTTCGACCTGGGCGGCTACGACGCCTTCGTCCAGGGCTCGGCGGCCGGTCAGACCAGCAACTGGACCGACCTGCGCATCCTGGAGCGGGGCATCATCGGCAAGCAGTCGGGCTATGTCACCGCCGACTTCTCGGCCGGGGTCGGGCGCGACAACTGGACCTTCCAGGCCTTCCTCGAGAACGCCTTCGACAAGCGGGCCAGCCTAAACCGCTACGCTGAATGCGCCGAGACGGTCTGCGGAACCCAGGTCTACATCGTGCCCAACCAGCCGCGGACCTTCGGGGTGAAATTCGGGCAGAAGTTCTAGGGTTTTAGCTCCACCCTTTCCGCCGTCATCCCGGGCCTTGTGCCCGGGAACCCTCTGCCAGCCGCAGGTGCGGATGGGGCGGACCGCAGGCGGTCCGCTTGCGCTTCACTTGCGAGTTGAACCAGGGGTCCCGGGCACAAGGCCCGGGATGACGAACGGGAGGGGAGGCAGTGGACGAACGCCCCGCCCCGTGAAAGCGTAGCCGCATGACGACGACCCCCGAGAAGGTCCCCACCCAGAAGTCCAGCGCTCCGCGAGCCCTCGGCTTCTGGATGTGCACGGCGCTGGTCGTCGGCAACATGATCGGCTCGGGGGTGTTCATGCTGCCCGCGTCCCTGGCTCCCTACGGCTGGAACGCGGTGTTCGGCTGGCTAGTGACCATCGCCGGGGGGCTGGCCCTGGCCGTCGTGTTCGCGGGCCTGGCGCGCGAGTTCCCCAAGGCGGGCGGACCCTACGCCTACACCCAGGAAGCCTTCGGGCCGCTGGTCGGGTTCATGGTAGCGTGGAGCTACTGGATCTCGCTGTGGGTCGGCAACGCCGCCATCGCCACCGGGGCGGTCAGCTATCTGTCGGTGATCTTCCCGGCCATCGCCGAGGTCCCGGGCATGCATTTGCTGGTCACCCTGACCGCGGTCTGGCTGATGGTCGGGATCAACATCGCCGGGGCCCGGACGGCCGGCGGGGTGCAGGTGGTGACCACGGTGCTGAAGCTGTTGCCGCTGGCCGCCGTGGCGGGCCTGGCCTTCTGGATCATTGGCGGCGGCTCCAGCGCCCATGGCGGCGCCGGCCTGACCCCGTTCCGGCCGTCCGACATCCATGCCGGCGGGATCACCGCCGCCGCCACCCTGACCCTGTGGGCGCTGCTGGGGCTGGAGTCGGCCACGGTGCCGGCCGGCAAGGTGGTCGACCCGGTCCGCACCATCCCGCGCGCCACCCTGGCGGGGACGGTGTTCACCGGGGTGATCTATCTGCTGGTCTGTTCGGCGGTGGTGCTGCTGATGCCGACCGACGCCCTGAAGGTCTCCAACGCTCCGTTGTCGGACTTCGTGGGCCAATACTGGGGCGCGGGCGCCGGCAAGCTGCTGGCCCTGTTCGCGGCGATCAGCGCCTTCGGGGCCCTGAACGGCTGGGTGCTGCTGCAGGGCGAGATGCCGTTCGCCATGGCCCGGGGCGGGGTGTTTCCGGCGTTCCTCGGCAAGGAGTCCAGGCGCGGCGCGCCGGTGCGGGCCCATCTGATGTCGGCTGGCTTCCTGACCGTGCTGGTGGCGATGAACTACGCCAAGTCGATGGCCGACATCTTCACCTTCATCGCCTTGCTGGCCACCACGGCCTCGCTGTTCACCTACCTGGCCTGCGCCCTGGCGGCCCTGAAGCTGCAGGCCGCCCGCCGGATCACCCCGACCCTGGCCCTGACCGTGATCGCCGTCCTGGCCGGGGCCTATGCGGTCTTCACCCTGGTGGGGGCGGGGTCGAAGGCGGTGCTGTTGGGGCTGGTGCTGCTGGCGGCGGGGGCGCCGTTCTACTGGCTGACGCGGGGGCGGGCTGGAACGGGGACACACACTCATCCAACCGCCTAGCCCCTCTTACACAAGCCATGGAGTGAGTGTGTGTCCCCAACCGTAGTCACCGCCGCATTGGCCGCCGCCCTGGCGTTCGCTCCGCTCGCCGCCCCCTCGGCGTCTTGGGCCGCCCCCCTCTACGTCCACGCCGGCAAGCTGGTCGACACCCTGCAGGGCAAGGTGCTGACCGACCAGATGATCACCATCGACGGCGAGCGCATCACGGCGGTGGGCCCGTGGAAGGCCCCGCCCGCCGGCGCGCCGGTGATCGACTGGTCCAGGCGCATGGTGCTGCCCGGCCTGATCGACATGCACACCCACCTGGTCGACCAGGAGCAGACCGAGAACATCGCCGAGCCCCTGCTGACCACGGCCGCCTACCAGGCCTATATCGGCGCCGACCACGCCCGGAAGACCCTGGAGGCCGGCTTCACCAGCGTGCGCGACGTCGGGACCTGGCGGGCGTTCGGCGACGTGGCCCTGCGCGATGCGATCAACGCCGGCCTGGTGCCCGGCCCGCGCATGTCGGTGGCCGGCGCCTACATCACCATCCCCGGCGGCGGCGGCGAGATCACGGGCATAGCGGGCGACGTGAAGCTGCCCGACGAGATGCGGACAGGCGTGGTGCAGGACGCCGCCGACGCGCACCGCAAGGCCGCGAACATCCTGGCCCACCACGCCGACTTCTTGAAATTGATCGCCACCGGCGCGGTCCTAACCGTCGGCACCGAGCCGGGCGCCCAGGAGCTGACCGAGGACGAGATGCGCGCCGCCGTCGAAGAGGCCGCCCGCCGCGGGACCTACGCCACCGCCCACGCCCACGGGGCCGAGGGCATGAAGTCGGCCATGCGGGCCGGCGTGCGTTCGATCGAACATGGCTCGCTGATGGACGACGAGGCCATCGCCATGATGAAGGCCAAGGGCGTGTTCCTGGTGGCCGACATCTATGACGGCGACTGGATCGACGCCTACGGCAAGGCCCACGGCTGGCCGGCCGAGACCCTGCGCAAGAATTTCGAGACGACGCAGGCCCAGCGCGAGGGCTTCCGCAAGGCGGTCAAGGCCGGCGTCAAGATCGCCTACGGCACGGACGCCGGCGTCTATCCGCACGGCCTGAACGCCCGGCAGATGAAATACATGGTCCGCTGGGGCATGACCCCGATGCAGGCCATCCAGTCGGCCACGACCGTGGCCGCCGAGCTGATGAAGAAGACCGATGTCGGCGCGGTGGCTCCCGGCCGCTACGCCGACCTGATCGCCGTCGACGGCGACGCCCTCACCGACGTCTCGGTGCTGGAGCGCGTGGCGGCGGTGATGAAGGGCGGGGTGGTGGTGAAATAATGAACCCTCTCCCAGAGGGAGAGGGAGGGACCCGCTGCGCGGCAATGGGAGGGTGAGGGTTTAGAGCGGTCGACGCCGTGCCGGCGCGCCGGTCGAGGGTGTAACCCCTCATCCTCCCACGCCTTCGGCGCGGGCCCCTCCTTCTCCCTCTGGGAGAAGGTTTCGGTCAGGCGCGGCACAGCTTGGTTGCGCGAAACTCAACCCACAACTTAAGCGGCTCGTTAACCTTTCGAGCGCACCGTCCGTACCATGATCACTCGCCTCCTCACCGCCACAGGTCGTCTGGTCGTCTCGGTCGGGGCGGCGCTGCCGCTCGGCGACCGGCTGCTCGACGCCCGCTACAGCGACGACGAGGGCGAGCACCTGATGTGGGGGCTGGGCTTCTATGTGAGCCTGATCCTCGCCGTGGTCTCGCTGTTCGCCTGGCGCCACTAGGGCGCGGTCGCTTCCGGATCGCGGCCCGCGGTCAGTAGGCCGCCGGGTCCTTCATGGCGACCGTCCGCTGGCTGGCCCGCACGACGCGGCCGGCGGCGTCCACCTCGACCGTCCGAACATCCATCGAGGCCAGGATCGTCTCGCGCAGGCGAATCCACCTCAGCCGCTCGCCGCCGTCGGCCAGGGGCTGGCGCAGGGTAGGCTGGCCGTAGCGGTCGACCGCTTCGCGCGCGGTGCTCGGGGATGAGAGGGCGGGGGAGGACGGGGTTTCCACCGCCGGGATCGCGTCAAGGAGCATGTCGGCAACCTTTTTGATCGGATAGCGCATCCTACCAATCCTCGCGCCCGATGTCGCGATCCGTGATCCCGCAAGGATTTTGACGCTCAAGCCGCCGCAATCTTGCCTGGGGATTCACCAAAAGTCCGCTTGGCTCGGCTCCTGCAGTGTGCAATGCAACACAATGTTGCTGTGCAGCATTGAAACAGCTGTCACGCACACGCGGTAAGACCGATGCTGAGTGAGCATAAAGGAGTGATCCCCATGGCCGACGAACACACCTACTTCGTTCGACCCGTCTCCGGCGTCTGGCACGTGACCTGGAACGACGCTCCCGACCTGATCGGTTCCTATCCCTGCCAGCCCGAAGCGGTCGGCGTGGCCGAGATGCTGGCCCGCCACATGCGCACCCAGGGCAAGGTCGCCCGGGTCCATGTGGCCGAACCGGAAATCCGCCGCGCCAGCTGGGGCCGCGCGTCCCTGGGCGCCCAGGCGGCGGCTTAATCACCTTCTCCCAAAGGGAGAAGGAGGGGCCCGCGACGTAGTCGTGGGAGGATGAGGGGTTACACCCTCGCCGATATCGCCAAGCCCTGCCGGCGCGCCGGCCGGCGTTCTTAACCCCTCACCCTCCAACGCTTCGCGTCGGGTCCCTCCCTCTCCCTATGGGAGAGGGATCAAATAGGCGTTCAGCAGCCTCTCCGCGATCGATCCGGCCTCCGCTGGGGTGAAGACCGTGGCGTCCAGGCACAGCTCCAGCCATAGACCGTCGACCACGGCCGTCAGGCCGATCGCGGCGAGTCTTGCGTTCACGTTCGGATCGCAGGCCGCCAGCAGCTCCTCGAGCCGCGCGCGGTAGCCGGCATAGGTGCGCCGGTGGATGGCGGCGATGGCCGGATCGACCTTCACCAGGCTCCAGAAGGCCAGCCACGTGGCCAAGAGGTCCGGGTCCAGCACCGGTGGTGCGAAGCTGGCGGTCAGGTAGGCCGACAGGCGTTTTCTCGGGTCGCCGCCCGCCGCCGCCACGGCCGCCTCCAGTGCCGCGTCGATCCGCGCGCCGGTCGCCTCGTAGGCCGCGGCGATCAGGGCGTCGACGCCCTCGAAATAGTGCCGCAGCAGCCCGGGACTGACCCCCGCCTCGGCGCAGATCGTCCGTACGGAGGCGCCCGCCACGCCCTTGGCCGCCAGCACGCGGGCGGCCGCCTCGATCAGGGCCGTGCGGCGCACGTCGGGCGCCTCGCGGGTGAAGGCGGCGCGGGGGGTCACCACCCCTCCCAATATTCAACCGCCATCCCGGGCCTTGTGCCTGGGACCCCTGGTTCAGCTCGCACGTGAAGCGCCAGCGAACCGCCAGCGGTTCGCCCCCTCCGCACCTGCGGCGGCACGAGGGGTCCCGGGCACAAGGCCCGGGATGACGAGCTGAAATGAGGGATATGAAAGCTCACCACCCCTCCGGCGGCCGAGCCAACCGCGCCTCCGGGATCAGCGCGCGCATCTTGCGGCCGAAGCTCCGGAGCGACACCTCCGTCACCGCCAGCGGCCCGGCCGTGAAGGTCCGCGAGGCCATGCCCTGCTGGACGCGGGCGACCAGCTCGGTGTCCTCGGCGTTGACCTGGCGATTGATGCGCCAGTTCAGATAGCGCGCCGCCCGCATCTCGCGCCGCTCGTCGGGCAGGGCGTAGGCGATCTCTCGGATCATCGTCTTGGTGGGCGAGACCGGGATGAACTGCATGAAGTCCACCTGGTCGGGATAGATGTCGAAGGCCTGGTTGGGCCAGAGCTTGAAATAGGTCCACAGCCGCTTGCGCTCGGGCGGCAGATGCTCGGCGTCGGGCAGGATGCGCTGGTAGAGCCGCTCGGACGGATTGCGCGACAGCTCGTCGATCAGCTGGCCCCACATCTTGTCGACCCAGGTCTCGGCTTCCACGCCGTAGCCCTTGCCGAACAGCCGCGTCAGGCCGGGGTGGGCGACGGGGATGTGCAGGCCGTCGGAATAGTTGTCGCTGATGTTCTTCCAATTCACCGCGCGGGGACGAAGGGTGACCCGGCCGAACGGGACCATCTCCTCGAACCGGTAGGGCTCCAGCTCGTGGTCGTAGGGGGCCATCATCTCGGCGACGCTGGGGCCCCCCTCTTCAGAATTGGCGCCCTCCAGCCGAACGAAGACGAAGCCGCGATAGACCTCGACCTGGAACGGGGCCAGGCCCTGCTTGTCGACGTCGAGGGCGGGGTAGGTCTCGGGATAGGGCGCGGCGATCAGCCGGCCGTCCAGGGCGTAGGTCCAGGCGTGGTAGGGGCAGATGATCCGGGCGCAGCGGCCGGTCGGCCCGTCCAGCAGTCGCGCGGCGCGGTGCCGGCAGACATTGGCGAAGGCCTTCACCCCGCCGTCCTTGCCGCGCACGACGACGACGCTCTCGCCCAGGAACTCGAAGGTGTGGAAGTCGCCGGCGGCGGGTATGTCGTTCAGATGGCAGACGATCTGCCAGGACGGGCGCAGGATCTTGTCCTGCTCCTCGCGGAAGAAGCGTTCGTTGGCGTAGATCCAGCCGGGCAGGCCCCAGTCTTGATCCGGATCGGGGAGGTTCAGGTCCATCTCAAACCTCCAACGCTATGCCGGTGAACACTTGCCCCCTACGGACCGCTTCGCGGTCGTCTTCCCCCACAGGGGGAAGATGCCGGTGAGCAAGCGGCCTCCGCCCCCTATGGGGGCGGACAGACGGCGTAGCCGTCAGGTGGGGGCAAGTGGGTGAGCCGCTCATCCCTACCGCCCCACCAAGCTCAGCTTCACCGCCGTCGCGAAATCCCGGTCCCGCAGGATCTCCCGCGCCGCGTTCCGACCCGGATTCCCGGACACCCCGCCGCCCGGGTGGCACCCCGCCCCGCACATGTAGAGCCCCTTGATCGGCGCGCGGTGGCTCGCATGCCCCAGCACCGGCCGGGCCGCCCACAGCTGGTCCAGCGACATGTGGCCGTGCATGATGTCGCCGTTGACCAGGCCGAACTTGCGCTCCAGGTCGAGCGGCGAGTGGATCTGGCGGCCGAGCACCGAGGCCTTGAAGTTCGGGGCCCACGCATTGACCGTGTCGATGATCAGGTCGGCCGCCGCCTCGCGCTCGTCGTCCCAATTGCGGCCATCGGGCAGGTCCCAGGCGAACTGCTGGCAGAACAGGCTGGCCACGTGCTGGCCCGGAGGCGCCAGGCTGTCGTCCAGGGTGGAGGGGATCAGGATCTCGACAATCGGCTTCTTGGAGATGCCGTTCGCCTTGGCGTCGCGATAGGCCTCGTCCATGTAGTCGAGCGTCGGCGACAGCACGATGCCGCACTGGTGGTGCTCGGCCACGGCCTTGCCGGGCAGGCAGGTGAAGTCGGGCAACTCCGACAGGGCCACGTTCATCCGGAAGGTGCCCGAGCCGTTCTTGTAGCCCTTGATCGCCTTCTTGAACGGGGCGGGCAGGGCCGAGGGCGGGATGAGCGAACCGTACAGCAGGGACGGGTTGAGGTTGGAGCTGACGATCGGGGCCATGATCTGGGTCCCGTCGACCAGCTGCACGCCCACGGCGCGCTTGCCGCCGCCCTTCTTGGCGGGGACGTCCTCGACATGCACGCCCTCGACCTTGGCGCCCAGCAGGATGTCCACGCCCTTGGCGCGGCAGGCTTTCGCCATGGCCTGGGTGATGGCCCCCATGCCGCCGACCGCGTGGCCCCAGGCGCCCTTCTTGCCGTTCACCTCGCCGAAGGTGTGGTGCAGCAGGACATAGGCCGAGCCGGGGGTGTCGGGGCTGGCGAAGTTGCCGACCACGGCGTCGAAGCCGAAGCTGGCCTTGACCGCGTCGCTCTCGAACCAGCCGTCCAGGAAGTCCCGCGCGCTCTTGGTGAAGAGGTCCAGCAGGTCGCGTTTGCGCTCGCGGCTGAGGCCCGCCAGCCGCCCGCCCTGCTTGAGCCCGCGCAACAGGCCCGGCAGGCCGTCGCCCAGGTTCGGCGGGGTCTCGCCGGCCAGGTCGCGCAGCACGTCGCCGATCTCGTCCAGCATGTCGTAGTAGGCGGGCAGGCGCTCGGCGTCCCGCTCTGAGAACTTGCGGAACTCGGCCTGGGTGCGTTCCAGACCGCCGCCCAGCTTCAGGTAGGTCCTGTCGTCGATCGGCAGGAAGTTTGAGATCGGCCGCTCCAGGATGCGCAGGCCGTGGCCGTGCAGGTCCATGTCGGCGATGACCTTGGGGCTCAGCAGGCTGACCGTGTAGCTGGCGACCGAGTTGCGGAAACCCGGGTGAAACTCCTCGGTCACCGCCGCCCCGCCGACCACGTCCCGCGCCTCGCAGACCGTCACCTTCAGCCCGGCGCTGGCCAGGTAGAAGGCGCAGACCAGGCCGTTGTGCCCCCCGCCGATGATGACCGCGTCGCGCTGGATGGCCATGGCCGTGCTCCTCCCCGAGTGCGGGGAGGAGGTTGCTATACGAGTGTACAATAGGCAAGGGGCGGTGAGGGTTTCGCTCCTGCGCGTATATCAATTCGGTCGTCATCCCGGGCCTTGTGCCCGGGACCCCTCTATCCGCCGCAGGTGCGGATGGGTGGCGCGCTGGCGCGCCATTGCGCTTCACGTGCAAGCTGAACCAGGGGTCCCGGGCACAAGGCCCGGGATGACGGCTGAAGGGGTAGGGGGAGCTAGATCACGCCGGGTTCTTCACGCTCGGCCGCTCTTGCAGCCGCGCGTTCCAAGCGATCAGCGCCGTGCAATCCTCCGGCACGGCCAGCTTGGCGAAGCCCGCGAAGACCAGGCCTTCCAGCACGGTGATGTCGGCCATCGAGAAGGCCTCGCCGGCCACATAGGGCTGGTCGCGCAGCACCTTGTCGAAATAGCGCATGCCGGCGATCGCCTTGTCGCCCTGGCGGCGCCCCCAGTCGGCGCGGCCTTCCCAGTCGGGGCTCTTGTAGGCCTGCAGGGCGGGGCTCAGGCCCGGGGTGGCGTGGTGGAAATAGTCGCCGACGGCGTCGATCAGCAGCGCCTCGGCGCGCTTCTGCATCATGTGGATCACGGCCTTCTCGCGCGGCGTCCGGCCGGTCAGCACCGGGGCGCCGTCGAGGTTGTCGAGATATTCGGTGATCGCCGTGCATTCGGAGACGCAGAGGCCGTCGTCCAACTCCAGGACCGGCACGGTGCCGGTGGGGTTCAGCGCCAGGAAGTCGTCCTGCCGATTCTCGGCGGCGGGCACGTCGACCTTCACGAAGGTGACCTGGTCCGCCAGGCCCTTCTCGGCCAGGGCGATGCGGATGCGCAGCGGATTGGGGAAACCGGGGATGTCGTGGATCTTCATGACGTGTTCCTGTGGTGTCTACCTATCGATAGATAGATAGCGCGGATAAAGGCGCTTCCGCTTCGCCGAGTCAACGCCTATCTATCGGTAGGTAACTGGAGCGAAGCCTTGAGCACCACCGACACGCGGGAAACGATCATGGCCGTGGCCAAGGCCATGGTGCAGGCTCGCGGCTACAACGCCCTGAGCTTCCGCGAGATCGCCAAGGACATCGGGATCAAGAGCGCCAGCATCCACTACCACTTTCCGACCAAAGCCGAGCTTGGAGCAGCGCTGGCCAAGCGTTACACCGAGGACGCGTTGGAGGGACTGGAACAGTTGCTGGCGGCCGACCTCGACCTGCCGGCCAAGTTCGATCGCTATGTCTCGGTGTTCCGCGCCGCCCTGCTGAACGACAATCGCATGTGCCTGTACGGGATCATGGCCGCCGAATACGGCGACCTGCCGCCCGAGGTGCGGACCCAGGTCGACGCCTTCAGCGCGGCCAACGCCGACTGGCTGTCGCGACTGCTGGAATCCGACGAAGCTCGCGCCCTGGCGATCTTCGCCGCCATTGAGGGCGCCCAGCTTGTGGCGCGCGGCCGGGGCGACATCGCCGTGTTCGACCAGACGATCGCGGCGTATCGGGCGGCGGGGCTGGCGCCGTAAAGTCCGTCCCTTCTAAACACCCGTCATCCCGGGCCTTGTGCCCGGGACCCCTGGTTCAGCTCGCAGGTGAAGCGCAAGCGAACCGCCAGCGGTTCGCCCCACTCGCACTTGCGGCGGAGAGAGGGGTCCCGGGCACAAGGCCCGGGATGACGGTTGAAATACGAGTAGGCCAAAGAAGCCTACGCCCGTTCCGCCTTCCCCCGCGCCGTCAGCCAGTACATCACCGGCGTCGCCACCCGCGACAGGATCGTGCTGGTGATCAGCCCGCCTATGATCACGATGGCCAGCGGCGAGTAGAGGCCCGAGCCTTCCATCGCCAGCGGCAGCAGCCCGCCGATCGCCGTGACCGAGGTCAGCAGCACCGGCAGGAACCGCACCTCGCCGGCCTTTTCGATGGCGTCGTGCAGGCCCATGCCGTCGCGACGCAGCTGTTCGGTGAAGTCGACCAACAGGATCGAGTTCTTGATCTCGATGCCGATCAGGGCGATCAGCCCGATCGTGGCGGTGAAGCTCAGCGAGTAGCCGGTGATCCACAGCGCCGCCACCGCGCCGAACAGGCCGAACGGGATGATGCCGGCCACCACCAGGGCGGTCTTGAACTTCTGGAACTCCAGGACCAGCACGGCCATGATCCCGAACACCGCCACCATCACCGCCGCGCCCAGGCCGGAGAAGCTCTCCGACTGGGCCTCGGCCTGGCCGCCCAGCGACAGACGGTAGCCGGGCGGCATGGGCAGCTCGCGGTTCAGCCGGGCCAGGGCGTCGGCCGTGACCTTGGCGGTCAGGTAGCCGGTCTGTACGAACGACTCGACCTTGACCGTCCGCTCCCGGTTGAAGCGGTCGATGCGGGCGGGGCTGGAGCGCAGGGTGGGGCTGGCGATCGAGCCTAGCGGCGCGGCCTCGCCGTCGGCGGTGGGCACATAGATCTTCGCCAGGTCGGCCAGGGCGTTGCGGTCGCCGAGACCCGCTCCATTGGCGGCGGCGCCCATCGGCAGCCGCACCTTGACCGGATAGTCGTCGCCGTCCGGATCGCGGAAGCGGGCGGTCTCCTCGCCCGACAGCGCCAGGCGGGCGGCGCGGCGCGGGGCCCCGGCCGGCACGCCCAGGGCCGCGGCCTTGCCCTCGTCGACGCCGAGGTCGAGGTCGGTGCGGTCCAGGCGCATGGGATTGTCGACGTCGCGCGTGCCGGGCGTCGCCTTCAGGATCTGCTCTACCCGGGCCGCCAGGGCCTTGAGCACCTCCAGGTTCTGGCCGGTCACCCGCACCACCACCGGCGCGTCGATCGGCGGGCCGTTCTCGAACACCACCACATTGATCTTGGCGCCGGGGAAGCGGGCGAAGTCGGCGCGCAGGCGGTCCAGCACCTTCTCGCTCTCGCCCGGCTCCCAACGACGGAGACTGGCGAACACCTCGGCATAGGTGGGCGAGCTCTCGCGCTGGGAGACGTTGTAGAAGATCTGCGGATTGCCCCGCCCCAGGTTGTCGGCCTGCCAGACGATCCTGGGCTCCTGCTTCAGACGCTGCTCAACGAAGCGCAGGGCGCGGTCGGTGCGGGCCAGGGGCGTGCCGTCGGGGGTCTCGATGCGGATCACGAACTGCGGGGTCTCGGCGGCCGGGAACAGGCTGGAGCCGACGATGCCCAGCATGGGCACGGTGGTCGCGCAGAGCGCCAGCATGATCCCCAGCGACAGCCACGGCCGCGCCAGGCCGAAGTGCAGGACCGGCCGGTAGAAGCGGTGGATCGCACCGTTCACCGCCCGCAGCAGCGGATTGCCCTCAGGGTCGGAATGCTTGTCCAGCACCCGGCTGGCCAGGAACGGGATGATGGTCATCGAGACCAGCAGCGAGGCGCCCACCGTGCACAGCACCGTCACCGGCAACGACTTAATGTAGGCTCCCGAGCCGGCCGGCAGGGCCATCAGCGGCAGGAAGGCCAGCATCAGGCAGGCCGTGCAGCCCAGCACCGCCAGGGCGATCTGGTTGGCGCCGTTGACCGCCGCGTCCGTCCGCGCCTCGCCCTCGCGGATACGGCGGGCGATGTTCTCGGTGATGACGATGCTGTCGTCGACCAGCAGGCCCAAGGCCAGCACGAAGCCGGCGATCGACAGCTGGTTCAGGGTGAATCCGAACGCCTGCAGCAGCACCAGGCCGATCAGCAGGCTCAGCGGGATCGACACCATCACCACCAGGCCGGCGCGCGGCCCCAGCGGCAGCAGGGTGATCAGCACCAGGGCCAGGGCGATGCCGAAGTCGCGGAACAGGTTGTTCAGCCGGTGCTCGACATTCCTGGCCTGGACGAAGCCGCGCTCCAGCTTCACCCCGGCGGGCAGGGTCTTCTCATAGTCGTCCAGCACTTGGTCGACGGACTTGGTGATCCGGGCCACGTCCTGGCCGTCCTTCTGGGTGACGGTGACGAACACCGCCCGCTTGCCGTTGAAGCGGGTCAGGTGGGTGGGCTCGTCCTGGGCCCAGGCCACGTCGGCCACGTCGCGCACCCGCACCACCTGGCCGTTGATCGAGCGGACGGGCGTGTCCTTGATCACGTCCAGCGAGCGGAAGGCCCCGCCGGCCTTGACGTTGAAGCGGCGGTCCCCGGCCTGGACGGCCCCGATCGGGGCTTCCGCACCCGCGCCCTTCAGCGCGTCGGACACGGCGGCAGCCGGCAGCTTGAGCGCGGAAAGCCGGGCCAGGTCCAGCGACACGCGCACCTCGCTCTGCGGTGCGCCGTAGTAGCGCGACTGGCGCACGCCGGGCACGCGGTCCAGCCGCTCGCGCAGCCGGTCGGCCACCTTCTCCAGGCGGCGCATGGGCAGGGTGTCGCTGGTCAGGGCGACCTGGACGATGGCCACCTCGGTGGTGCGCACGCGCTCGATGTCCAGCCGCGCCAGGCCCGCCGGCAGGTTGCCGCGGATGGCGTTCACCTCGCGCACGACCTCATCGTACTTGCGCTCGGGATCGACGTCCCAGGTGAAGTGCACGCCGACGACGGCCGCGCCGTCGAGGGTGGTGGTCTGGATCTTGTCGATGTTGTCCAGGCCGTCGACCGCGTCCTCGATGGGGTCGGCGACCAGCTGCTCCATCTCGGACGGCTCGGCCCCGGGCAGCACGGCGCGGACCACGACGATGGGCACGGGGAAGTGCGGGTCCTCCGAGCGAGGGACGTTCAGGAAGGCGTTCAGGCCCAGCATGATCAGCAGGCCGAACGCGACCAGGGTGAACTGCCAACGGCGGACCGCGAAGCCGGCGAGGTCGAACTTCATTGGGAAGCGCCTCGACGGTTGGCCTTAGCTCGCGCCGCCCTCTCCAAAACAACCGTCATCCCGGGCCTTGTGCCCGGGACCCCTCTTTCAGCCGCAGGTGCGGATGGGGCGGTTCGCTGGCGAACCGCTTGCGCTTCACGTGCGAGCGGACGCAGGGGTCCCGGGCACAAGGCCCGGGATGACGGCTGGTAGGGGAGTGGATGGACGAAAGAAGCAGCGCGCATCACTTGCCGCCCTTCGCCGGGCCCAGCGCCTTCGGATCGGTCACCGTCACGCGATCCCCGTCCGACACGAACCCGGCCCCGGCGGTGATCACCCGCGCCCCGTCGGGCAGGCCGGCGACCAGGGCGTCGTCGCCGTCGAAGCCGCCGAACTGGACGGGTGTGCGGCGGGCTCTTCCGTTATCCAGCCGCAGTACGGCCGCCTTGCCGCCCGAGGCCTCCAGCACCGCCTCGGCGGGCACGCGGGCGAACGCGGGACCGGTCGCGACGGGCGCCCGGCTGGCCAGGTGCGCCGTGGCGATCTGGCCGCTGCGAAGGTCGGGTCTCGCCGCGACCTCGATCTCGATCGTCACCGCGCCGGTGCGGGCGTCGGCCGACTGGCCCACGCGAGTGACGTGACCGGCCAGGGTCTGGCCGGGGAGGGCGTCGACGGTCACCTCAACCGGCGTCCCGATGGTCACCCCCGCCACCTCGCGATCAGGCAGGGGGACGCGCAGCACCAGGGGACTGTTGAGGTCGGCGATGGTGACCACGGCCTGGCCGGGCTGGACCACCTCGCCGGCCTGGGCCTTGCGCTCCAGCACCACGCCCGAGGCGGGTGAGACCAACTGGGCCCAGCGGCGGTCGAAGGCGGCGGCGTTGAAGGCGGCGGCGGCCGAGCGCACGGCGCTCTCGGCGTCGTCGACCCGCACCTTGGCCACATAGCCCTTGGCGTAGAGGGTCTTGGCGCGCTCCAGGTCGCGGCGGGCCTTGTCGAGGTCGGACGACGAGGCCTGCTGGCGGGCGTCGACGGCGGCGGGGTCGATGCTGGCCAGCACCTGGCCAGCGCGGACGGGATCGCCGGCCTCGACCCCGACCTTGGTCAGCACCCCGGCGATGCGGAACGACAGCGCCATCTCGCGGCGGCGCTCCAGGCCGCCGGTGGCGGTGACCCCGCCCGAGGCGCGCGGCGCCGAGACGGCCACCGCCTCCACCGCCTGGGGCGGCGGCGGGGCGGCCGGGGTTTTGGCGGGGCCGCAGGCGGCGAGGGCGAGGGCTAGCCCCAAACCGCTCAATTTTAGCACTGTCATCCCGGGCCTCGTGCCCGGGACCTCTCTGTCCGCCGCAGGTGCGGATGGGGCGAACCGCTGGCGGTTCGCTTGCTCTTCACGTGCGAGCTGAACCAGGGGTCCCGGGCACAAGGCCCGGGATGACGGTTGGAAAGAATTGCGTGGCGTCGCGCGCCAATCGATCCGTCCACGCACAGCCGTACCCCTCGACTATCGATCGGTGATAAGTTATCAGTGATAGATTATCGCCCCTTGTCAAGTCGGCTCGCGCTTGGGAAAGGCTGGAACCGATGAAGTCGCCGCAGGTCCGATCGCCGCGTAAACCCAAGGGCCAGGGGGCCGAGCGCCGCGAGGAGATCCTCGACGCGGCCCTGCGGCTGTTCAGCGAAGGGGACGTGCACACGGTCTCGACCCGGCAGATCGCCGAGGCGGCGGGCATCAGTCAGCCGGCGCTCTACGCCTATTTCGCCACCAAGGACGACCTGATCGCCGAGCTGTGCGTGCGGGCCTTCGCCAGGCTGAAGGCGCGGATGGACGACGGCCGCGCGCGCTGGACCCCGACGCCCGAGATGTTCGACCGGGCGATGATGACCTATATCGACTTCGCCCTCAGCGAGCCCGACGCCTACCGCGTGGCCTTCATGGTCGAGAAGAGCCACGACGGGTCGTTCCTCGCCCGCACGGGCGGCCGGCCGATGGCGGCGGGCATGGAGGCCTTCCAGGGCTTCGTGGCCATGATCGCCGACCTGCACGCCGCCGGCCTGACCCACGACGACGACCCCTTGCGCCTGACCCAGACCCTGTGGGCGGGCCTGCACGGCCTGGTCTCGCTGCTGATCGCCCGGTCCGAATTCCCCTGGATCGAGCGCGAGACCCTGATCGCCGGCCACATCGCCATGCTGCGGCGCGGGGCGCTGAAGGGGTGATTTTGCGGGGAACACCCCCTATATCCGCCGCTCCCCTTACTGAACGCCGGAAGACCGCCATGGCCAAGCTGCAGCCCCTCGAAACCTTCAGCCTGCAGGAAACCGAGGACGGCTACCGCCTGCTGGTCTCGGCCGTCGGCGGCGAGGCGATCTACGTCTCGATCACGCCCGAACAGATGGACGACATCATCGAAAGCCTGGAAGCGGCCATGGGCGGCGAGGAGGAGGACGGGGTCGAGGAAGACGAGGCGTTTTAGAGAGGGGCGTTCCGTCATTTTTCAAACCGTCATCCCGGGCCTTGTGCCCGGGACCCCTAGTTCAGCTTGCACGTGAAGTACAATGGCGCGCTGGCGCGCCACCCCTCTGCACCTGCGGCGGACAGAGGGGTCCCGGGCACAAGGCCCGGGATGACGGTTGTTTAAATTAGAACATAATGGCAACTTATGGGGCTGAAGCTCACTGGAGCGCCCCATGGTTGGCCGAGAGGCTTGGATCGCCGTCTACATCATGGCCGACCATTATCGCGGCACGCTCTACATCGGTGTGACCAGCGCCTTTCAAACGCGGATAATCCAGCATCGTGAAGGCGTGTTCCCCGGCTTCACCAAGCGGTACGGCCTCACCCGGCTGGTCTGGTACGAAGAGCACCACCAGATGACCGAGGCCATCCAGCGCGAACGGTCGCTGAAGGAATGGCGACGGCAGTGGAAGATCAATCTGATCGAGCGGGACAATCCGCGATGGGATGACCTCTATGGGGCGGTGTTCGACTGGACGCCGGTTCCCCGCCAGATCTGAGCCCCCCCCCTTCACCCCCCGCCCTGCGTCAGCACCTGCCCGTTGATCAGCTGCTGCCCAAGCATCTGCACCACCTCCGGGCTCTGGGCGAACTTGCCGTGGTTGAGGCTGTCGCCGGCCTTCAGCTTGGTCAGGTCGATGACCGTGATGTGGCCGTTGGCCTCCAGCCGTGAGCGGAAGGGTTCCTTGGTCGGGTCGATCGAGCCCAGACGCATCAGGTTACCCGCCAGGAAACGCGAGACCATCAGGGCGCGGTCGTCGCGCGACACGAAGATGGTGATGTGCGGCGGGCTTGGGCCCAGGGCCTGGACCTGGTGGACGAACACCTGCGGGTCGATGTCCGGCGAGGCCAGGACGATATTGTTGATCTTGGGCGGCAGGCCGCCGCGCCGGATGGCCAGCTGGCGCAGCGCCTCCATGGTCAGGTAGGTGCCCATCGAGTGGGCCACCACGGTCATCTCCTTGACCGCCGGGGCGTCGGCCGCCTTGGTCAGGGCCTCCTCCAGGGCGTCGCGCGAATAGATGGCGCTGTCGCGGTCGTACTCGTAGTCGAACAGCTTGCCGCGCGAGGGCCAGGTGAACAGCAGCGGGGCGGCGTCGGCCTTGGAGTCGGCCACCAGCTGGGCGAAGCGGTAGACCGCGCCCTCGAAGCGGGTGTTGAAGCCGTGCACGAACACCAGCAGCCGCGCGTGCTCGCCGCCCATGCGGGCGAACCAGGCTTGGGTGTTGGCCTTGTCGGACGCGGCGATGCTGACGGTGGTGAACTCGGTGGCCGGGTCGGGCTTGTCGCCCTTGGGCCACTCGACCGCGCCGATCTTGTGGTTGGGCGGCACCGAGACGACGATCTCGGTCCCCGAGGCGCTGGCGTCGCGCTCGCCGCCGTAGATGACCCCGGGAACCGGCGAGGCGGCGCGGGTGGTGACCACCAGCATGTCCACGTGCCGGGCCCCCGGCGTCTGGGGCGCGGCGGTCGGCAGCAGGAAGCCCTTGGGCGCGCTCCCGCACGCGGTCAACGCCAGGGCGGCGGCCATTGAGGCGATCCAGCGAGCGGTGAGGCGTCGAGCGGCGGACACGGACGGTCTCCTGGCGTCGCCCCATCCTGGCCGAGCCCGCGCTCGGGCAAAATGGGGCGATCTGCTGAGAGGCCGGCGAGATCGGGGGCAGATCGCGCTACGTAAGGAAGCGGCGACGCTTCCGTCGGCCGTGGGGAGATGCCAAGCTGGCGGCATGAGGCGTGGAACGGCGAGGTCGAGCTGGTGGGCGCGGGGGCTGATGCTCCTGAGCGCCATCCTGCTGTTCGGCGCCCCCGTCATGGCCGCCGCCGCGACGGCCATGGACCCCTGCTGCGCCGATGCGCCGTGCCATGATCTGGCCAAGTCGTTGTGTCCGGACGCCTGCGTGGTGGCCTGCCAGGTCATCCCCGCACCGCAGACGCTGGTCGCCGAACCGGTGGAGGCGGGCCCCGCGCCCGTCGCCGCCGCCCCGTCCCGCTGGCCGCCCGGACGCGCGCCCGCGCCGGAGGTTCCGCCGCCGCGCTGAAACCCGACTTCAGAACCATCATTCCTCAATCTGAAATCGGAAATTTCATCATGAAACGCATCCTTTCGACGGCGGCGCTGATGCTGCTGATCTCCGCCTCGGCCGCCTACGCCGCCGCGCCGGAAGCCGTGACCAAGGCCGTCCAGGCCTGCTGCGCCCTCGGCGCGGCCTGCTGCAACGGCGGTCCGTGCTGCTGATCTAGCGACAGCACCGGACTGGGACGCCCGCTCCGAAAGGGGCGGGCGTCTTCGTGTCCGGGCCCGGGCCTGCTAGACACCGCCCATGTCCCGTCTCCCAGCGTCCGCCGGCCTGCGCGCCGCTCTCCCCTATGTCTGTCTGGTCGGCGCGATGGTGTCGCTGTGCGCCGGCACCTCGTTCGCCAAGACGCTGTTCCCGCTGGTCGGGGCGCAGGGGACCAGCGCCTATCGCGTGGGCTTCTCGGCCCTGATCCTGTGTTTTATCTGGCGGCCATGGCGTATACCCATGACCGGAAAGGACGTCCTGGCCGTGGTCCGCTACGGCGCGGTCATGGGCGTGATGAACCTCTGCTTCTACATGGCGCTGCGCACCATCCCGCTGGGCCTGGCCATCGCCATCGAGTTCACCGGTCCGCTGAGCCTGGCGATGATCCATGCGCGCAAGCCCATCCACTTCTTCTGGATCGCCCTGGCGGTGGCGGGCCTGGCCCTGCTGCTGCCGCTGGGCGACGTCAGCCTGAACCTCGACCTGGTCGGCGTGGCCTTCGCCGCGGCGGCGGGGGTGTGTTGGGCGCTCTATATCGTGGCCGGCCAGCGGACCGGACACCTGCACGGCGGCCGCTCGGTGGCGCTGGGCATGGCGACGGCGGCCGTGGTGATCGCGCCCTTCGGCCTGGCCAGCGCCGGGGCGTCGCTGCTGAATCCCACCGCCATCGGCCTGGGCTTGGTGGTGGCGGTGGTGTCCAGCGCCATCCCCTATTCGCTGGAGATGGTCGCCCTGCGCGGCATCTCCAAGCGCAGCTTCGGGGTGATGCTGAGCCTGGAGCCGGCCGTCGGGGCCCTGGCCGGCCTGGTGGTGCTGCATGAGCACCTGGTCGCCCGCCAGTGGCTGGCCATCGCCTTCGTCATCGCCGCCTCGGTGGGCACGGTGGTCACCGACCCCCGGCGCGGCCAGACCGAGGCGCCGCTGCACGATTAGGGGCCGCCTCCCCGAGGAGAGGCGGCCCCGTCTCGCAGTCGGCGCGGATCAGCGCTGGCCGGTGTCGCCCGGCTGGATGGCGCCGGTGTCGACGCCGCCTTCCAGGCCGCTGTCCAGCGGATCGCGCGTGGCGCGGTCCAATTCACCGCCATCCTCGCGGCGCTCGCCCTGCTGGTTCTGCTGGCCCGGCGCGTTGCGGGCCGCGTCGTCCTGTTGCTGCTGCGGCGTGCGGGTCTCGCCCTGCTGGTTCTGCTGGTCGGCCTGGCGGCGCTGGTCGTCGCCCGGTTGCTGCTGCAGGCCTTCGCGGTTGTCGTACTCGCCCATGATCGTCACTCCCTGATCGCGCCGGAGGCTTCCGGCGGGAAGATCAACGAGGGTGGATTGCGAGGCGTTCCTAAGTCGAGGGCTCGACAAATCCGTGCGGTAAGTCCGTATACGGATCTTTATATCTCCTTTATACGCTCGCCCCCGAATCCGCATGGAGCCCTTACGCCGGAGCGGCGTAGGCCGTCGCTCCTTTCGACGGACTCCGGAGCCGATGGCCCATACATCCCCTGACCCCGCCCAGCCGGCCGCCCCCGCGGCCCGGTTCGGCGCCCTGTGGCTCGGCGCTCTGGGGGTGGTGTTCGGCGACATCGGGACAAGTCCGCTGTATTCGATGCGCGAGGCCCTGGCCCACGCGGGGACCGTGGACCCGCGCCTGGCGGTGTTCGGCGTAGTGTCGCTGGTGTTCTGGGCCCTGACCCTGGTGGTCACGCTCAAATACGTCGTCATCGTCATGCGGGCCGACAACGGCGGCGAGGGCGGAACCTTGGCCCTGATGGCTCTGGCGCAACGGGCCCTGAAGAAGCGCTCGGCCTGGCTGCTGCTGCTGGGCGTGGTCGGCGCGGCCCTGTTCTACGGCGACGGCCTGATCACGCCGGCGATCTCGGTGCTGTCGGCGGTGGAGGGGCTGACGACCGCCCCGGTGATCGGCCACCACTTCGCGCCGTTCGTCCTGCCCCTGGCCGCCGCCATCCTGCTGGGCCTGTTCGCCGTCCAGGCGCGCGGCACCGAGACCATGGGCAAGGCCTTCGGGCCGATCATGCTGATCTGGTTCCTGGTCCTGGCGGCCCTGGGCCTGCCGCACGTGCTGGCCCGGCCCGAGATCTTGGCCGCCCTGAGCCCGACCTACGCCGTCAAGCTGCTGGTCGCCGACGGCCCGCTGGGCGTGACCATCCTGGGCAGCGTCTTCCTGTGTGTGACCGGGGCCGAGGCGCTTTACGCCGACATGGGCCACTTCGGCAAAGCCCCGATCCGCCTGGGCTGGCTGACCGTGGCCCTGCCGTGCCTGATGCTGAACTATCTGGGGCAGGGCGCCCTGTGCCTGGCCAACCCGGCGGCCATGGCCAACCCGTTCTTCGGCCTGATCCCGCAAGCCTTCTACTGGCCGGTGATCGTCCTCACGACCCTGGCCACGATCATCGCCAGCC